>NZ_JBKFWK010000008.1:0-46390 GCF_046508745.1 Gardnerella sp. Marseille-Q9185 | reverse complement strand
AAGTATCGCTTATATTTGGTGGAAATTTAATAAATTCAACATCCTTGCTTATTTTACCTTGATAAGTTTCTTGATTTAAAAGTAACTTAAATAGAGTTGATTTACCGATTCCATTTCTTCCTATCAATCCCGTTTTCCAGTTTGTATCAAAGGAAAACGATACATTTTTAAATATGGGTTTTACATATCCATAATATGAGAAAGTGAGGTTTTCAATTTTAATTACTGACATAAAACGCCTCCCTAAATTATCATTTACCGCCCGGGTGCAAAGTGTGTGCACCTTTTAACGTTTAGTTTTTCCTGTATTACTACGGTTATCACTGCTTTGCTTTTTCAGTTATTTCAATTCTCGATTAGGTAATTTTCCAGTTCTCAAAGCAACAGTAACAAACTCAACCTCTTGCAAGCACTTCTCGCAAAGTTCATAACCTTCATTGAAGTTCACTCTTGACCTAAATGTGCTAGCAATGAATTCGCATGGTGAGGTGATCCTTTCAACTACACCGCACCGTTCGCACTCAGCATACACATTCCCATCCTTAATCGGAATAAACATTCCATGATCTTTCTCATTTCCCATGACGCTAACATCTTCGAAATCATCAAATTTTACATAGAGCATATACGGCTTCCTCCTTTATCGGTATGTCTATATACGCTCTAATTCCAACTTATATCAAGTTTTATTGCTTCTTTTTTGATCTATATGTCTGCTACTTCGCAATAGCTTTCCCATTAAGACAGTGCACCATGTAATGCGCAAATCCATCGTTTTTACAATTTACCTTCTTCTTATCTGAAACCTCGGTGACACCATTCTCACAATCTACTTCAAGGCTTGCATCCTTGGTGATTGTTCCTTCTAAAATACTCATGCCATTTAACGTATCAAGCGTACAAACATGAGTTACTTCTACGTTTGTTGCTGAAGCCGACCCATTATAACATTTAAGAAAGACATCATCCGCCTTCAAATTAACAACTTCTACCTTGCCATTGTTCACTTCTACATAAAGCTTACCAATCTCAATATCCGTGATGAGCACTTGATTAGAATCAGATTCAACCTCACAAACTTCCACATCATGTGGCAAACTCACAACAATTTCAGGCATACCCTGAGTAAACCACCTCAACCAATTCGAAGCTGAGACTTTTTTAGTTTGAATAAGCCTTATAACATTTTGCGCTTCCTCAACCCTCAATATATCTTGTTCACAGTTAACAAAGCTCACACCAAAGGTATCAGCACGTTTCACCGTTAAACGAACATCTTTCGTCTCTGCGATAAACTTCTTATTATCCATTCCTTAAGCACCTCCTCGTGCACATACTAATAATCAGGTTTCATTTTACCTTTTGAGCTATATTTTCCCACTTCACAGGGTGGGTGCAAAGTGTGTGCACCTTTTAACGTTAACATCCTGTGCACTCAACCCTAGAGCGTCGACATCTTCCCTCAAACAGCCAAACTGCACTCAAAAATCACGAGAACCCAGCTTAAAGCCGCCGCACATTAAACCTTTTAACGATAGCCCTCGCTAAGCCTTGCTACACAAGGGCAAACTTGCACCCACCTAATCAGCCTTTGACATCAATACGACAGTCTCGACGTGGATTGAGAGAACTCCAAGTATAGCTACACTTTTTTGAGTGCACACTATGGATAGTGGGTGCACTTTTTAACGATAGGAAAAGCTATCGTTAAAAGGTTTAAGATTGGCTTAATAGCTTGATTTTTGAGCATAAAAACAGCCTAGAGAGGATTCACCACCTAGGCTGACTTTTGTAACATTTCAAACGCTCACATTCTTTTGGCTTTTACGATGCCCTTTCAACATCAACACTAATCTCTGATTTAAAAGTTATACTGAACTTGTAATCGCAAACTTTTATTTTCTTGATGTACTTTCTTACCAGCTTCTCGTCATACTCACTAATATCGTGACGCTCACTTTTCAGAAAATCTTCCATTTCTCTGATTCGTCTTTTAGCATCTTCTTGACCTGCTTTTTCTATAAGAAGCTGCTGTTTCTTACCTTTAAGCTCATCAATCTCGTTGGCAGTTTTCGTGTAGTCTTTTTTAGCTTTAAGCAAGGTTAATAGTATCGCTTGTTTATCTGCAATTCTTTTATCAACCGTTTCAAGATCACTTAAGTTGTTGCCCGCGATAATTTCTCTAATATTATTCTTCAACGTATCCAATACTTCATCCGATATACTAAACACCTTGTTTATGGCTTTCACTATGGCAGATTGCAGTTCGTTCTCTTGTACTGTCGGAGCATCGCAAGCACTAGGACCGTTTTCCACTCTGGTGCAACAACGCCAAACAACAGAACGCACTCCTCGGTTGTTCCAAGCAATTCTTCTGTAAACATCCCCGCATTTAGCACAAACACATAGGCTGGATAAAGCGTACTTACTGGAATAAACTCTCCTTTTTTTGTTCTCCTCACCACTAAACATGTTGGCTCGTCTTAACATTTCTTCTTGAACTTTAAAGAAAATATCTCTTGGAATAATAGGCGTGTGGCTATCTTTTACATAATACTGTGGTTCTGTTCCATCATTTTTTATACGAACATGGTTAATAAAATCTGTCGTGATGGTTTTTTGTAAAAGAGCATCACCAATATATTTTTCGTTTTGCAAGATGCCTTTAATATTAGATAAATTCCATTTTAAATGCCCGGCACCGTTTTTAATGCCGTCTTTTTCAAGGCCCTCCGCTATGTCTCTAAGGCTTGCTCCTTCTAAATATTCTCTATAAATTCTTCTTACGACTTTTGCTTCCTGTTCAAGAATTACAAGATTCCCCTCATCGTCTTTTGTGTATCCTAAAAACCAGTTATGGTTGATTTGCACTTTGCCTTCCTGGTAGCGGAACTTAAGTCCAAGCTTCACATTCTGAGAAAGTGACGCGGATTCCTGTTGAGCTAAAGAAGCCATGATAGTAAGCAATAGTTCTCCGCTTGCTTCCATGGTGTTGATGTTTTCTTTTTCAAAAATGATCGGAATGTTTTTGTCTTTCAACTGTCTAACAAACTTTAAACAGTCGATAGTGTTTCTCGCAAAACGGCTAATCGACTTAGTGATAACCATGTCTACTTTGCCACTCATGCAATCGTGGATCATGTCGTTGAAACCGACACGTTTTTTCGTGCTGGTTCCTGAAATACCGTCATCAGCGTAAATGCCAGCAAACTCCCAGAGAGGATTTCTTGAAATATAATCCGTATAATGCTGAACTTGCGTATCATAACTTGTTGCCTGTTCTTCACTGTCAGTACTGACACGACAATACGCTACTACTCTTAACCTCGGCTTATCTTCATGCTTATCTACCGTATTCCCCGCTATTTTTCTTGGTGGAATAATTATAACGTTGGCACTCATTTTACACCTCCTTGATTTGACTGTACGCGTATGCTGCTTGCCGATAAGGATCATCATATTTCTTTTCTACCTTTTCTAACTGGTAGCTTGTAATAAGCCGAATTTCCTTTATTGGCTTAGGCTCTTTATAACGATGATTCCTGATAGCATTCTCATGCCTTATTTGTTGCACTTGTCTAAACATATCCTCATCGATAATCTGAGGATAAAACTCTGTTCCTAAATACAATTTCTTGCTAAGAATTTTGCCCGTGACTGGCCAAGCCCTTTTTATACCTGATTTTTTAGCAGCTTGAGAAATATTTTTAAATTCAAGATAGAAACGAAAAAACTCTCTTACTTCTTGAGCTTTTACTTCATCTATAACCGCTTTACCGTCTACTATTCGGTAACCATATGGGATGCGTGCCATGTTTCTTTCACCTCTTCTTCTAATTCCAATCCGCATTTCAAAATAAAAAGAAATCTTGTTCTGCTTTTAACTACGACATCGTCTACAAAATCCAGAAAATCCTCATCCTTAAACTCACTAAATACTTCTGTGACGCTGACGAACCGTTGAAGTTTTTGCGCCTCGTTTAAGTGCGTTAAGTTACCGTTTAAACTGTTAGAAAGCTGAAGTTTTTCCTTAAGACAAGTATCAATTTCCGCTTTAAGCTGATTACTTTCCAGATAGTAGGAATCCATCTCAATGTAACCACCGGCGAAAAGCTTACTGAGTACTTGCTCTTGTTCTTGCAATTTAGCTATTTTTTCTTCGAGTTCGATAACCTTGTTCAAACCGTCTTTACTATTCACGTTTCTTAAGCTTTTTATGAAAGGCGTTAATATTTGAACGTATCCTGCTTTTAACTTGTTTAACATTTGCAGGAAAGAAATTTTAAGATAACTTTCCATAACAGACTTTTGTGAACAAGCATGAATATCTTCAAGATGCGTTATACAAACCCATATGCCATACGCCTTATTATGTTGATAAATTATTCGTCTTTTACACTTGCTTCCACACTCACCACAACGAATTTTACCTGAAAACGCATAAAGCTTATTGTACTTACCACTACCACATACTATGTTATTTTCACTTCTTCTCCACGCGATAATCTCTTTTACAAGATTAAAAGTTTCATGACTGATGATAGCCTCGTGATGGTTTTCAATAACATACTGTTTTTTCTCGCCACAGTTTTTATGACGGTTAAAACTATCATCCGTGTATGTTTTCTGAAAAATCACATCCCCTGTGTATGTTTTATTAGTCAAAACAGCGTTCACGGTACTTGAAGTCCAACTTCCGCCCTTTTTAGTTGGAATCTTTTTATCGGTCAATACTCGTGCTATTGCTTCTCCACCCATGCCGGAAAGAGCCATGTTGAAAATTTCTTTTACTACCCTGGCTTGCTCTGGAACTATAATCATTTTCTTATTCTCGTTTTTATACCCATACGCAGGGCAGGAAATGACGAAGCTTCCATTTTCGAACCTTTTTTGAATTGCCCACATGCTGTTTTCCGAGATAGATCTTGACTCGCTTTGCGCAATAGAACTCAGGATAGAAAGCATAAGCTCCGAACTCATATGCTCGGTATCAATGTTTTCTTTCTCAAAATACAAATAAATACCAAGACCGGTAAGTTTTCTAACTATTTCAAGACAGTCAACCGTGTTTCTTGCAAGCCTACTAATAGACTTTGTAATAATCCTGTCTATCTGACCGCTCTGACAGTCTTTAAGCAGTTGTTTAAGACTTTCACGCTTACCGATTTTCGTGCCGCTAATACCCTCGTCAAAGTAAAGCCCCGCATACTCCCAGCATGGATTAGACTTAATATAGTTTTCGTAATGCTCCTTCTGCACTTCTAGACTGAGAAGCTGCTCATCACTATCACTAGAAACTCTCGCATACGCTGCAACCCGCGTCTTTTTCTCAAAACCAGTTTTTCGCATTGTAGAGTCTATTTTTATTATTTCTTTCACTATTTCCCCTCACTTTCAGCTAATACTATTCATCACTCTAAAAGCAGTGTTTATCAAGCTTTTAACCCAATAATTCTTTGTAAAACGGGTGAAATTTTTCCCTGTTAAGACGGCTTATTTTTTCTTTTTCTTGCTCGCTGATAAGCCCTTTTTTAAAGAGTGAAGCGGTAAGTTTTTCGGCTATTTCAAAACGAAAATCCGCCTGCATACTCTCTTTTGTCCAAGCTCTAGCTTTAACATCCTTTAGCCCGTGAGCATCATTACTTATTTGCATGATGCTCACCTCCAAAACGATGTTCTATATAGCAGGCGTGGCAGCAGTATTTTCGAGTCTTATTACCGTAGGATGTAAAACTTTCACCACAGTTACAACAGACACACTCATAGTTTGCCTGTCTTTTTACCAACTGTGTATGCTTACTCCACCACGTGTTTCTACACGCGTCAGAGCAGAAACGTTTAACTTTACGACCAGCATTCTGTTTAACAGGCTTAGCGCATAAATCACATAATTGAACGCTATTGCCAACATTTACGCCGCCAAGATTGTTGCGCTTACAGTAGCTTTTAACCGTATCAACTGAAAGATTTAACTGTTTAGCTATTTTCGTATAACCCAAGCCTTCACTACGAAGTTTCATTACTTGCTGTTTTTCTTTTATATTCATTTGCCTGTGCCTCCTTACATCACAGGCAAAGAAAAAACAGTGTTTTTTAACCTATTGACTTGACAATTTAACCTTAAAAAAAAAATAAAAAAAGCCCGAGGATTGCTCCAATGTAGGAACAAGCCTCGGGCTTTACAAGTTTCAAACTGTTTTACAAGAGTTCGTTTACTCGTTTTTGTACCGTATCATAATCGTATCCGGCTTGAGTTAGACGCTGTTTACGCTCATTTCCGTTACCCCACGCACCTCGGATTACTTCACGTGCAAGCTCATCAACCGACTTTCTATAAGCTTTAACACCAAGAAGCTCATTAACCTTATTTTGCACGCTCGCATAATCGTATCCGGCAGAAGTTAAACGCTGTTTACGCTCATTTCCGTTACCCCAAGCGCCGTTAATAACTTCTCGCGCCACCTCATCAATACTTGACGTGCGCGCAGCTTGGTCAGAGCCACCGTTTTTACACCCGTTTAGGCCAGCGTTTTTAATAATGCTCGGATAATCCACGTAAGCATAATCCATGTCAACTCTGCCGGCTACTCCAGGCACACTGCCACTTGACGAGTATTGCCAAAGACCATACGAACCTTGATAACTGCAGTGCGTGTTCCACTGTGCTATCCACAAAGCGTAACGGTTTCTAACATGAGCGGACACAAGATTATTAGCAGTTGAAAGCGAAGTGTAAAAACCTGCATAATACCCGCAAGTTTCCAGCTTATTGCAAAAACTGGTAATCAGCGAATCGCAGAAAGCTCGCCCACGGTTAAGCTGGCTTTTTTCTTCTAAATCAAAGTAAACAGGATACTCAAAACTCTTACCTGAAAGCATGTTCACACAGCTTTGAGCTTCCTCAGACGCTTCGCCTGCAGAGTTTGCGTACGAATACCAGTAGGCTCCCACGTCAAGACCGCATGTTTTTGCTTTACGATAGTTCTGTTCAAACCACTTGTCTTTGCATCCGATACCGTATCCTGCTCGAATGATCACAAACTCGACGCCGGATGCTTTCACCGCGTTGAAATCAATGTCACCCTGCCATTCTGATACGTCTATTCCTTTTTTACTCATGAGTATTGTCCTTCCTGTTCTTGTCGTGTAATTGTTCTAAAACGTTTTTTAATTTCTCAGGCACGGGAAGCCCCAGGTGAGCCGCGTTTTCGGTTAAAGATAATCCTTCGTTAGATAGGTAGAAGAAAATTACTGCGGTTCTCATCACGCTTCCTTGCTTCAAAACATGAAAATCTATAATGTTTGCTATACCAACAAGCATAAAAATGAGCACCTTTCTAAAAATGCCCTTAAAACCAATGCTGCTAGACAGTTTCTTATCCGTAACAGCACACATCACGCCTGTAATATAATCCGCAACCACAAATAAAACGAGCGCGAGGATCAGCCCGTCGCATCCGCCTAAAAAGTATCCCAGCCAGCCGCCTACCAGTGTGAAAGCCAGTTGAGCACTATTCCAAAATCCTCTCATAATTCTCCTTACAAGTTTTCCTAACATTTGCCAGTACTCTTATAAAAACAAAAAGTAAAAAGTAATAAAAAATGGCAGGTATGGTTTAAACCACACCTGCCCTAACATTTCAGCATTTCAGCATTTCAGCATTTCAGTATTTCAACTGATATTATTTTTCAACACATGACTACTACTTAACACATTCTTCAGCATCTTCACCTTTCCCAGCCGCTTCATCTTTTTCAGTTTTTTCGTCTTTTTCGGCTTTTATTTTCAAAATCTCGTCGTTAAGTTCGCGTTCTCTAGAATTAAAATAGTCTTCTAACTGTTTCACATACGCTTCATATTCCATCGAGTTTTCCGCGATCACTGCCGAACGCATATCAGATAATACGCTTGCAACAATGCCTTCTATCATGTAAGTAGGTATTGGTATTTGCTTATTCAACTCGACTATTTTTTCGTTTAACTCAGCCTTATATTTTTGCACAGCTACCGCGTAGCTAATTGTCGGTTTTACCACTACTCTCCTCCAATCTTTTTTAGAATAATATCCAGCTTGTGGCTGATTTCGCATAAAATTTTCGTATTATCAACTACGGGTGTTGTAATACTTTCTGTCACATCTTTTAAGCGCGTGCCCTTATTAGCCACTATTTTGTTTGTGTGAATAATTAGTTTTTCCATAACAAATTCTCCCTATATTCTCCCTATAACAAATTCTCCTCAACGCTTCACTTAACGCTTCCGCCAACGTTCACTTCCGCCAACGTTTACTTCCGCGTTCACTTCCGCGTTTTTAATAGTATTTAACTTTCATGAGTATCCCGTTTTTAAACACCATGTGAGCGTTAGAACCCCATTTTGAAGCTTTCCCATCCTGGTTCATTTCAATAATCTGCACATAGTTAATATCCGCGTCTACTCCTGCACCGTCTTGCCAAACAGGATCTATAATCTTGTTACCGTGCATGTAAAAGTTGCATCCAGCGTGAATACCATACTCTTTATAAATGCTTTGCGAACGTGAAAAACACAGCATAGTAGCGTATGTTTCTTCATCAGCTGATTTACGTTGCGCGAAAGCCATATACTTTCCGTCGTTAGTAAGATGAAAAACTAGACCCTTGTGAGAATTATCTTCTTCCCACTCGCCGGTTCCAACATAGCCAATATACACGCCGTTACGGTAGAAGTTGTTTCCGTTTTTATCAAAAACAGCTCTTTTATGATCCTCGTCAACTTCACCATCGTAAAGTTCTATCTGCCCGGGTGTTATTTGCACGTATTTACTCGAATGGTTAAACCCGAGAAGGAAACTGTTATAGTTTTGCTGCATGAAACTACCAAAATCACCTTTTTTAACCATTGAAGATATGGAATCTTCTACTATGGTTAGTTTAGAAATAGCCTTATCAGCCGTGGATTTAGCAGCCTCAATGTCTTTATCTTTAACTCTGATCCAATCGAACGTTCTAAAACTACTTATACTGTCAGCGGAAACGTAATGCCATAGTTTGCTTGTCCCAGCTTTATACGGGTGTTCAGACTCAGGATAATTTTCACCTTTAACCTCAATAATGTTAATATCTTCAGGCAGTTTAGACACGTATCCTGAAATTTCTCCTGAATACTCTTTTGTAATGCTATCAATCTTAAAACCATAATTGTCAAACGGAGACCAGTTAGTTCTAAAATGTAGCCAAAACTCGTTTGATGGAACAAACACTGTTGCGCCAGAAATTTTTTCACCAGTTAAACCCGGTATAGCGTAAATTTTATCCTTATACTTGTAAAAAATGTCTACAAAATCGTCAAAAGCTGATTCCGTGTGCGACTTCTCATTAAATTTTACGGCTAAACTTTCCTGCTTAACAATAAGCCTGTAAGCGTAGCCGGTTGACGTGTCGTAGAAAAAATCACCAACATGCTGCATTTTTTCACTATCAGTCAGCCACAAGCTCATAGGAGCGTTAAAATGGCTTGGAGTATACGAACCGTAATAGTTACCGTTTTTCTGTTTAAGACTATGGTTAACGCTTTCAACACCAGCCTCAATCTTACCGTCTGTAACATTCAGTTTCGTGTTGATTTCACTTATCGTGTAATAGTTTTCAAGCCTCCTACCAGTGTCTTTTATAGCCTCGTTTTTTGCTTTACTAATCTGCTTTTCTACCTGGGAAGTGTAAGAAACTGAAAGTTTTTCCGCGTCAATCGAATGCCCGATAATCCTGTCACCATACACCATGCCGTCAAGAGTCATCGCAGTATTGTAAGGCCCTGAAAAACCGTTATGGCTTCCAGCAATACCATTCATGTTAACCTGTAACACTTTCGTAGCAGTGTTCTTATCAGGCGTATCCATGTAAAGGTCACGAACCCACATGCCTTTACTATCGTATTCGCTTATCTTATAGCCGCTTTGAGAATTACCCATTTGCGCTTTAATATTATCGATCGCAGCTTTAACACGCTCGTTATCAATTTTTCTAGCTTCAACCGTTTCTTCTTTTAACGTTTGAACAGCATGCGACACGTTTTGCACATACCCTTTAGAAATCCTGCTCGCAAGCACGATTCTAACTTCGCCTGGTTTTTGAATCGGTATAGTCTTTTTTACTACAGGAAACACTCGGTCCATGCCAAATTGTGGAGCGAGGCAACGAACCCTATCCCCACACTTAATCGTCGCATAATATAAACCTAACGCGGATAAGTCAACCGCGCTAAGGCTTATTTCTACCCTTTCAAACTGGTTATCCTGTAACCATTTAGTAGCTTTACGCATAAGATTAGTTGGGACTGTCACATTATTAAAATTAATAACTTTACAAACCCAGCCGAATGTTTTTTGCGCTTCACGAGATACTATATAGTTTTTCCCATTGTTTATTGAAGTAATATCAACATGCTTTTTAAGAACCTCGTTTTCACCATTCTCGTTTTCCAACTCTTTGCCGAGAGGAATAACCGCTGTAGTAACATCCTCTGCTGAAAGGTTTTCCGCGTATTCAAGCAGGTTTAAACCGAAACTAATATGCTGGCTTGTAGCTTTACCTATTTCTTCTAAACGTAGGTAGTCTAAGTAAAGTTTCCCGTCTTCTTTCCTAAGCCGCAAATATCCGCCAAGTTTTTCAACCATTTTTCCCATGATCGCTTCAAGCGTGGTTTCAAAATTAGTAAACCTGTAGAGTGAATCATTCGAGTCAGATACGGTTACGAAACCAATTCTTATTTTCTTATAATCATCTACTTGACTGTTATGAGCTTGTAAAAGTTTTTCTAAAAGCTGGTAGGAACTCTGATCATGGTATTCTTTCTGAGGTTGAATACTATCAGCTAAGTAAGTTAACAACCCTACGCAAGTTACTTTCTTACTACCATACAAGTCTTTTACTTGTTCTCTAACCTCGCCGAAGAAAATCTCCTCATCGTCACGCCACACGCTTACTATTGATTTCCGGTTTTTAATAAGCTCATAGCAAGGGTTTTGACTAGGGCAAGTAAACGTTAACGTTCCTGCAGTATTAAGCTCCAAATTTAACGTGATATCATCAAGTACCGCTTTGTCATCATTTGGATAGTAAATCGTATTATCATCAAGCATGATCCTGTACACTCACAACCACCCCCTTTTATAGGAAATATTTACCATCCCGTTTCCAACGAATGTTAAACTCATGTTTGTTTTTGAACGAAGCTGTGGGAAACGGTTAACGCCTGTTTTAATCTCATAGTTTTTACCATTAGAATCCAGTAGCATACTGTTAGATGACAGGTTGTTAAATTCTGGGATCAGTGTCATGTCAAAATCGTGAACGAGTGTTATTTCACGCTTATCATCTACTTGCATACCCCATATTGTGTGAATCCCATCCGAATCATCTACACTATACTTATATGGTTGCAGCTTATAGTTGAGTGTGAGAGTTGAATAGTTTTTATCCGATTTAAAATCACTAACCCACACTCGACCCTGATAGTAGAACAATGGTTCATCATCAAGAGACAGTTTCACACTCTTGCCGTGGATTAACGTTTTAACACTATGGCATGTTTCATTCCACTTGTTTTTGTTTGCGACAATGAATTCAAAACAGCCTTCACGCATCTCGTATAACACTTCACCGGCAAGACTTTCACTAATATCAATACTTTCCTGCCTGCCTGGTATTTGCAAATACTCTAATTTAGGTTCTGGAAGTTGAATGCGTGGACGGCTTGTAGCAACCAGCCCTAGATCGTTAAAACTATGCAACCCGTTTATTAGCATCCCATACACTTTTACCACCCCCTTGCTTTTCTTGTTTGAAGCTTAAAAAGCTCACTGTCCATCCTGTGCGCGATACCACCCACTAGTTCGCCAGTGTCGAGCACAATACTCTGGTTGGAAAACTGTGGGAAATACGCGTCCATAATCGCTAGAATCTGGTTCATAACACTAAGCATTTGCGTGTTCGCTCCCGCGCTCATATTCTGCAAAGTATCAAGCCCCATGATCACTTCCGGGCCTTTTTCACCGCCGCCAAGCATACGCCCGTTTTTCTCACCGAAAATAGTCGCCCCGTTTAACAGCATTGGCTTGTTCATTGCTTTCTTATACCAGTCGATAGCAAGATACGGTACAGACGGTGGCGTAAGAGAGAATTGTCCTTTAATACTAAAATGAGGCAGTTTAATATGAGGAAGACTAAGTTTTATGCCAGAGAAAAACCCTGTTATAGCGTCGATTACTGCTTTAACCTTGTTTTTCGCCGCCTCAATCGGAGTGATGATAGCGTTTTTAATACCATTCCAAACTGACACAACCGTGTTTTTAATACCGTTAAACACAGACTTAACCATGTTTGCTACTGAATTAAACACTGTTGAAATGCTTGTTTTAATACCGTTTACCACGCTCATGATCGCAGTTTTAATACCATTCCAAACACTTGTTGCAGTGTTTTTAATACCGTTTAAAACGTTAGTGAAAAACGATACGATACCATTCCAAACATTCATGAAAAAGTTTTTCACACTCGACCACAGTTTGTTCCAACTAGTGCCAAAGAAAGACAAAAACACGTTAAAAACGTTTTTTAACGTGTTAAATACCGTTATGAACGTGTTTTTAACCGCGTTCCAAACAGCGGTAAAAATTTCTTTTACACCATTCCAAAGCTGAGACCAGTTACCGGTGAACAATCCTATAAAAACGTCTAAAACGCCTGTGATTAAATCAAGAACGGTTTTGAAACTAGTAAAACTTAAATTTAAAGCGCCTTCAAACAGTGGAGCTAGAATAGCACACAAACCATTCCACACTGTTTTAAGCCCTTCAACAATACTCGTGAAATCAATACCAAGGCTTGACAGTTTTTCTTTAACACCATTAACAAAACCGGTGAAAGTTTCCTTAATTTTCTCCCAAACAGCAATAACACTGTTTCTAAACTCTTCGTTAGTGTTCCATAAGGTTACAAAAGCTGCTACCAGAACACCAATAACCGCAACAACCGCGAGTATTGGCGCGGACACTCCACCTAAAACAGCGCCTAACCCTTCAAGAATACTAGATCCGGAAGTAAAACTTGCGAACATTTTACCTATAAACAAAGCTAGTTTAGAAAAACCTTGTATAGCAACACCTATTTTAGAAATACACGTTCCAAGAACCACTAAAAAAGGGCCGACTGCCGCAGCAATCAGCCCAAGTGTCACTATAAGTTTTTGGCTTTCTGGAGAAAGCTGTTTAAATTTAGAAAGCCATGCTGATATTTTCTGCATTAATGGTGTTATGACGGGAAGTAAAACATTACCAATAGTCGCAGCAATATTCTGCAACTCTGTTTTTAGAATCTTCATAGAACCCGAAGCGCCCGCGGCTTCACGCCCAGCCTGCCCTTGAGCGTCAGCAGTCTGCTCCATAATAAGAGCCAAAGTAGCAGCCTGTTTCGCTTGCAAGCTCATCGCGCCTCTACCATCATGCAAACCCATAGCAAGAGCTTTAGCTTTAATAGTCGCCTCGTTAACACCCATACCATAATTGTCAAGCATCGCATTATTACCTTTAAGCGCGCCTGTTAAAGCAAGAACAGCAGACTCGGTTGTTCCACCAAACATAGCAGACAAGTCGCCTGCAAGAGCAACCAGCTTCTGACTCATCTCGGCTGCTTCAGCATCACTTTTCCCACCAATATTTTTCAACATCGCGCCCATAGTATTCGCATACTCTAAAGCTTGACCTTGAGCAATACCATAATAGGATTTCAAACTTCCTGACCATTTAAGCATCTTGTTAGCAGACTTACCGTAAATCTGCTCTGTCGCACCCATAGCATCCTGTAAGTCTGCTGCAGCAGTAAAACCAGCAGTACCAATAGCAGCAATCGGCAGCGTAACTTTCGTGCTTAAACTTTGACCAAGAGATGACATACCATCTCCTAGTTTCTTTATCTTTTTGCTCGTACTATCAAACTGGCTACTAAGCTTGGTTAAACTAACACTACCTACCTGTTTTAATTTTTCTTTTAAACTATCAAGATTATTTTCTGTTTCAACAATCTCACGCTGCAACGCATCATACTTGTCTTTACCAAGCTCCCCGTTTTCCAACTGTACTTTAGCCTGCTTATCCGCCTGTTTCAAAACGTTAAGCTTATTAGACGTTTCTTGGATTTCTTTCTGCAAAAAAGCCTGCTTTTGGCTTAGAAGCTGCGTGCTTGTCGGATCAAGTTTCAAAAGCCTATTAACATCACGAAGCGACTGCTCGGTTGAGCGAATAGTCGAATTCACCTGTTGTAAAGACTTATCTAAGCCTGTAGTATCCCCACCAATTTCAACAGTAATACCTTTAATCCTGCTTGCCATAACTTCACCTCCCTTTTTCTCTTAATTTACGCGTGAAAAAATTCAGATTTTCTGTTTAATACCGCAATGTGAGAATGTTTGGTTCTAGTCTAGAACCTATCGAATTCTGTTTGGCTTGCGAGCTTATCGTATTTCACATTATCGTTTGCTTTCTCCGTCCACATGTCTAAAATCATGCCGATGGTTAAAAGATCCAGTTCGCAAATACTAATCCCGATTTCGGTGCATCTAAGAAGAAACAACGCGGTTGTCATTTGCCGTGTTGTTGCTTTAAATTTTTTTTTAGATTTTACTTCAGTTTCCAAGTTTGCTCCCCAAAGTTCTAGAATTTCAGGAAGAATCTCGTAGATAGAAAACATTTCAAACTCGTCAAGCCACTCATCAATACTTGCTGGAATACTATTATCCGCGTGATAAGCCATGATATAGGCTACGTTTTCAAAAATTTCAAGATCTGCTATTTCAAAAACACCCTCGTTGTTTTTGAAAGACTGCTCTAATTTTGATAGGTCTTTGAAAATATCACGCTTGAATTTAATACGATACAGTCTTGGAATAGTGGCGGAAGAACGAAACTTCACGTCTTTACCATTTACTTTTACTGTTTTTTCTAACACGTTTACTCCTTTAAAACTTATTTGATTTCCGTGTTAACTTGCGGAACGTACACGCTCTTATACCATTTCTCATAGGTTTCTTTTGAAGTAGTGTCACCACTCCTAGATTTCACTAAACCATCTTCTCTAGGATCAGCCGTGAGCGATAAAGTTTCCGTACCCGGTTCTATAGTGTCTTCCTTAGTTTCTGACTCGATAGACGGTCGTGTTGCTGAACAGTTATATAAAACGTGTCTGATCGCGTTCACGTCACCATCAAACTCAAACAGGAGCGCGAATTTTTCTGTTTCGCTAATCTTCGCGTTTTCTACCAGCACACCGTTTTTATCTAGTTCTTCTCGTAGTATTTCCGTTCTAAACCATTCAGGTATAAGAGCAATTTCCAAGTCGCCACTGTAACCGTTGTTCGCAGTCGACCTGAAGTAAACAATCCCGTCAGCGTAAAACGGTGAGGATTCACCCTCAGCCTCAAGGCTTATACTCACCGCCCCCGGAATCGGCTTAGGCTCATCGTAGGAGAAACCACTCGAATCTTTTTTAAGTTTTGCCGCGTACACGTTTTTAAGATTGTATTTAACCTTGTTTCCCATTTATTGTTACCTCCATTTCAAAAATGTAGAGTGTTTCATAAAGCTGTTCCGACTCTATGAACGTTTCTGTTTTGTTATAAAAAATGCCGTGCCTATCAAGCACGGCTTCAACTTGTTCTTCCAGCACGGGGTTCTTATAGTCTGCGTATAGTTCAATATGAACTTCGTTTGCTTTAAAATATGTTTTCCCGTCTGCCGCGAAATTACTGCTCGCAGGCGTAAGAAACAGGAGGAAAGGCGGATTAGGGGATTCTCCTTCAGCAAAATGATGGTATGCGAAAGGAAAACCTATCTCTCTCATAATGTTTAAAAGATTACCCATTTTTAACCGCCTCTTCTATTTCTTTTTCAAAATTTCGTACTGCTTTACTTTCAGCCTCAGCAATGTGTGCTCTTGCTTCCACGCGTCCGCCGCCTCGTTTAGCATGACCGTACTCTAACAAGTGTGTAAGCTGATACTTGTTTCTAGAATGCACTACGAGAACTAGTCTGCTGCCTGTTTCGTTTAATGTTTTAACAGCCCAACTTTTCGCATACGCTCCAGTTCGTTTAGGAGCTGTCACGTTAATTTCTTCTTTTGCTGTTTTACCAGCGGTTTTTACTGCTTCTTTTACTTTCCCGGTTGTAACTTTCGCGTAAGTTTTAAGCTCTCTAATAACTTCTTTAGAGAGGCTGCCAATACTTACTTTGCTCACTTTTTACACCTCTTACAGTGAAGTTTCAGGCTTTTCTTCTTATAATTCATGTGGTCAACACCTAAAATCTCATAAACCGTATCACGGAAAATAATCCTGTAACCAAGCGATGAGACTACGGCTGTTTCTTTCGAATATCGGATAGTAAAATCTATTTTTGACTCATCCCACACGTTTCCCGCAGAAGTCTGCTCCATTGGACTTTCAGCACTCACCGTGGCGTAACACTCGTAATATTTACTCCACTTAATCTTATGGTTACCAACCTCATCAATTTCAACACTGTTTTTAAGCAGCACAATACGCTCGTTTAATAAACCTATTCTCATTTAAAACCCCGTTTTTCTAACAGTAAAAAGCATCGAACGTAAGGTGAGAGTTAGCGCGTGGTGGTCGGCTTCTTCCCGATGCTCATACAAGTATCCTGTAGCGTATAAGACTGCGAGCCGATACTCGTCAAAGTTTTCACTAATCAAACTAGTATCGTTTTTACGAGCTACTCCCTGGCAGAGTTTTTCAGCAGAATGAATAAGGGTGTTGATAAGCTCATCATCTTCTCTACTATCCACCCTAAGATAGTTTTTTGCTTCCTCAATCGTAACTATCATCAACACCCCTCCTTAAACCATCTTTTTTAGGCTGCTACGCTTGTTTTAACGGGCAGAATCTGCACTGCTTCTTTAAGCACGAGTTTGCCGTCTACACGCTCTTTAGCGACGAAACCTATCATGCCGTTTCCAGCGAAAAGTTCGGTAAGTTCTTTAAACGAGCGTGAACCACGGTCGCCAATGTTGTAGTACGAGTAGTCGCCAAAAGCCACCATGTTTTCAGGCGCGTAAGCAGACGTGTATACCGGGTATCCGAGAATCCTGTTCGGCTCATCATCCTGGTATGAAGGCTGCCAAACGTACGCGCCATTATTGTCTTTAAGTTTTCGTATGCTCGCGACTGTTTTATCGTTCATAATAAAACTCGCGTTTTTACGGTATGGTCGCCTCAAAGCGTGAATAAGATCAATCAGATCATCGGTTTTAATACCGGTAGTTTCTTTAAGGAACGTGCCGCCGTCTTTCTTGTTGAAAATACCAGTCGGTTTTCCCACACCATCACCGTTAAGAAAAGCGTCTTCCTCAGCGTTAGCTAACGCCATGCCGAAGGATGTGAGAAGATGATTCTCGAGGTTAAACGCATTATCATACAAGAGTTCTTCAGTAACTTTTACCGCAACGTGAAGCTTATGAGCGTCAAGCAGTATTTGCGCAAACTTGGAATCCCCAAAGTTAAGGCTTGCGCCTTCTTCAATCCAAGCCGCCGCAGGATCACTCATCGCAACATTAATCTTATGCTCGCCACTAGTAGTAATCGTGGTAGCAAGAGAGCGAATAATGTTTTCTTCTTTCAACGTTTCAATCAGACGATTATCGTATTCTTCCGGCACAAGATACCCGCCGTCAGCGTCCACGCCTTCCTGCAACACGTTATCGACTCGTTTAAAATTACTTCTAAGAGCTGTAAGCATTGCCTGCTTATACTCGTCACGCGCACGCCCTTGTTTTTCAAGGTTAACACCTGTTTTCATAGGTTTTGCAACAATCGCTTCAGATGTTGGTTTTGAAAGCTCCTTATCCATTACTTCCATCTGCTCTAAACGTTCAATTTCCGTACTGTAAGCTTTCACTTTCGCTTCCATCTCATCATAGGTTTTCGCGTCTTCTTCTGAAATAAGCCCGTCCTTGTCACGTTTAGACTCAAGGAAAGCTTTCGCACCCTGCCAAGCCTTGTTACGTTTCTCAACCATGTTTGAAATAGTGTTCATCATGTTTACCTCCAATTTTTGATTAAAAAAAGACGATCCATAAGATCGTCTGCACTAATATTGTTTGTTTCCTTACCGCTTATCCGGCAGGCTTTAGATATTTTTTCTAATAACGTGTTTTGCACGCTTGCTTTCGAATACAATGTTGAAACCTGTGGTATGCCAATATCAGTGGTTTCACCTCTAGTTAAAACACCGTCCGCGAACCCGAGTTCTACCGCCTTGTTAGCATCCATCCACGTTTCCGAATCCATTAAATGCGAGAGTTTCACACGGTTAAGCCCTGTTTTAATCTCGTAAGCGTTAATAATGGACTCTTTGACCTCATCAAGCATTGATATTGCTTTTTCCATTTCGTTTCTGTTTCCAAAAGCAACAGTCATAGGATTATGAATCATAAGCATTGACACCGGGCTCATATAAACCTTTGTGCCAGCCATCGCAATAACCGAGGCAGCACTTGCTGCTATACCGTCAATTTTGACCGTCACGCAACCCTTGTAATCTATGAGCATGTTATAGATTTGTGCCGCAGCCACACAATCGCCGCCGGGAGAGTTAATCCACACGGTAATATTTCCACTGCCAGCGTTTAACTCGTCTTTAAAAAGTTGTGGTGTAATATCATCATCAAACCATGATTCTTCAGCAATCGTACCGTTAAGAAACAGTGTCCTCTCAAAAATCTCATTATTCTCATTAGTCTCATTGTTTTCCTTTTGGTTTTTCCACTGCCAAAACTTCCTCATTACCTTTTTCCTCCTCTCTTATATAAAGAAGCGACCAAGATTTTCTTGGTCGCTTCATGTTCGTATAACACTCATATAATACCTAAAGAACTAGCTTTACAGTTAGATAATCCACCTTACTTGTATGCTCTTCCATTTAAGGAAACTAGAGAATCAAATAATTGTGTTTCATCTAGAATACTCTCAGTTGGAGTTCTTTCCGTTATTGCAAGTTCTTTATACTTACTAGTAATTCCCTTAACAGCTTCTAATATCGATGGTTTAGAAACTTTGGAATCACTTTTCCTATACTCTTTAATTAAATCAGAAACTGCAAAAATCCCTAATTCCTTAAATTTCTGAGTTCGGTCATGATCATTCAAAGTTTCATTATTACTGATTCTTTCAACATTAAACCTTGTATTGTTTACTTTTTCGTCATAAGCCATCCTAAACTCTAACGAATTTTTCCAACCATAGTCAGAATTGTAAACAAACTTTTCGCCAGTTATGTCTTCAATAGCCATAGCTAGAATATATTCATAGCATCCAGCATCTCTACTATCATAAATAGCATCGTAAAGAGGTTTAATTGCCTTCAGTCCCAGTTTCAATATTCTTTGATAGTTTTTAGAATTCCTAATAAACTTTCCTGGATGTGCCTGCATAGCCACTTGTGGATTAGTCTTCGTCTCAGTTTCTAATTCCACCATCAACTTATTCATGGATCCCTTTATATCATCTAACGTTTCAGCATAAGCTACGTTTACTGGCATCAATTTATGAGCTATATTCCCACTATTCTTTGATGCTGGATTATTTCCAATAATAAAAATTCCAGTAAATACAAATAGAACCAATAAAAGTAAAGTTCCTAGCGAAATATACATTTTTTTCTTAGACATAGTATTACACCTCCTAGAATTCTAATTCGCAGTGTATTTGTGTTGCAAAGAACCATAAACAGAATTAGGGTAATAAGGATCATGACTACCATGGTTAAACAGCTCCAATTGTCCCCATTTAGCACGGCACCACTTAAGACCAGTAACTTTTGCAAAATGAACAATTTTATCAGGAGAATGACCATACGCTAGAATAAATGGATCATATTTATAAGGTCTATAACCTTTCTTTGCCAGATAATTATCCAATTGCGCTTTAGTAGCAGCATCATCACCAAAGTCACTAGGCCATTCGTACGTCATACTACCAGTTGCAAATCCTAGACAATTATATGCTGGCGTAGCCTTATCGCTATAAAACCATGTCCATGAAATACTATCATAAAACGATTTTGGTTGAGATAAAGTATACGCATAAGCAACAGAATTGGATGTGAAAAACAACATTCCAACAACCATTACATAAGTGGTTATTGCTGATAACATCTTTCTTTTTCTAATCATTTGTAAGCACATCCTTAAAAACAACATCTTTAACTAAGATTGAGATTAATCAGCTTTTATCTCGAATGATCACTATTCTTGTACATTTTATGATTTTTATAATGTCACATAAATTATTCCATCCTTTCTGCTATTATTAATTTGTTGTATACTCTCATAGTGTAGGATATTATCTTAGCTAAGTATCCATAGAGATTAAATTCTATTTTTCGCTTAACGTTAAGATAATTCGTTATGTCTTCGTTGCCTAAATGATTCATCCACTGTCTAAACAGTTATACTATAATAATATTAATATAACATGTTATATTAATATTATCAAGACACAAATTCATCTTAATCACCTAACTTATTTCTACCAATTACAGTGAACGCTCCAGCACGGTTAAGCGGGAGCATGTTACCGTTAATCAAATACAAGTCACCACCCTCACAGGCGGGAATCTTATCCAAGTTTTCTAACTGTCTAATATCGTTCGCGCTCATCCAACCGTTTTGACGAGCGGTAGCATAACCATTCATACGACTCTGATAGTCTCCTCGAAGAAGACCATCCACGTTAAACTTCACATAATAAGTTTCTTTCTCCTTATCAGTAAAAAGCCGCCTCGTAATAGACTGTTCAAAACGCGCCACCCAAGGATCCAGCGTGTATTTCACAAACTCCAACGACTGCTGCTCAATATTAGAAAAACTCGACTTTTCTAAATCACCAACCATGTGTGGTGGGACTCTAAAAATACGAGCAATCTCGTTAATCTGAAACTTACGAGTTTCAAGAAACTGTGCTTCGTTAGGCGAAATAGAAATAGGCGTATACTTCATGCCTTCCTCTAAAATCGCTATCTTATGCGAGTTAGAACCCGAGAACCCCTTATTCCAACTATCCCTCATACTTTGAGGATCTTTCACTGTACCGGGGTATTCCAAGATTCCACTTGGTGTAGCACCGTTAGCGAAAAACGATGCACCATACTCTTCCGTAGCTATCGCCATACCGATAGCGTTTTTTGCCATCGCAATAGGCGAATAGCCAACAAGACCGTCAAAACCAAGACCGGGAATATGAAGCACGTCAAAAGGTTTAAGTTTCACACTCGTTTCTTTACCCGCTAAAACATCACTATCATTTAACGTATACTCGTAAAAAATTTGACCACTCTCATCCCGGTCAACTCTCATACGATAAGGCATTAAAGGGTATAAGCCTAAAACCTCGCCTTTACCGTTTCGAATAATCTGCGCGTAAGCATTACCCCATAACAGTAGATGCGTCATCAAAGTTTCTCTAAACACGAAGCTTGTCATTTCAAGATTCGGCTCATCATGAAGCACCTTATATAAAGGATGTTTAATCGCTTTAGCCGTACCCGTACTCGTCCGCTCATACACGTGAAGCGGCAGACTCGCCACCGCTTCAGACAGGATACGCACACACGAGTAAACTGCCGTCATCTGCATCGCCGAACGCTCATTCACCCTCTTACCCGACGAGGACGTACCCATTAAGAAACGATAACCACCGCCTAACATCCTGTTTTCAGGCTTATCTCTTGATTTAAATAGTCTGCTAAAAATGTTCATTGTCACCTCCTACATAAACAAAATCCCGCGATTGTCATACACGCTTTGAGTGTTCGCGTTACCGCATCTTATAGCACGGTCAAGCGCCATAATGGTGGCTATAGCACCATCGATTTTCTCGGTTGATTTTTCCTTATCGCATTTAATGTTTCCTGCAGGATCAGTGCGGATGAAAATGTTATCCATATTCCAGCGAAGCACCGGATGCCCTGCGTGTGCGATTTTCTGCTCGAGCACAAGCTTCATAAGCTCCTTGGTAGGCGGACTCATATCCTTGAACCCTTGTCCGAACGGAACCACGGTAAACCCCATGTTTTCAAGGTTTTGCACCATTTGCACCGCACCCCAACGGTCGAAAGCAATCTCACGAATATTGAAACGTTCACCTAAAGTTTCGATGAATTTTTCAATAAACCCATAGTGAACAACGTTTCCTTCCGTAGTCTTAATAAACCCTTGTTTTTCCCACACGTCATAAGGCACATGATCACGATTCACTCGAAGGGTAAGTGTGTCTTCAGGCACCCAAAAATAAGGTAGGATACGAAACTTATCCGACTCATCTAAAGGCGGAAACACAAGCGAAAAAGCCGTAAGATCGGTAGTGCTTGAAAGGTCAAGACCCCCGTAGCAAACCCTGCCCTCAAGTTCTTCCTCGTTCACCTGAAAACCGCAAGCATCCCATTTTTCCATCGGCATCCAACGAATAGACTGTTTCACCCACTGGTTAAGACGAAGCTGACGGAAAGCATTCTCTTCACCAGGATTTTGCCGGGCTGACTCGAAAGCAGCTTTAACTTTCTCCATTTGAACCGTCACTCCAAGAGAAGGATTAGCTTTCTTCCACACCTTAGGATCCGTCCAATCATCCGAATCTTTTGCACCATAAATCACGGGGTAAAAAGTTGGATCAATTTTCCTGCCCTCGAGAATATCCACTGCTTTCTGATGCGTCTCATAGCAGATCGAATGCGTATCCGTACCAGCCGTGGTAATCAGAAAATACAGTGGCTGCATGCGAGCGTCCCCGGAGCCTTTAGTCATCACGTCAAAAAGTTTACGGTTTGGCTGCGTGTGAAGCTCATCAAACACGACACCGTGAATGTTAAACCCGTGTTTAGAGTACGCTTCAGCCGACAACACTTGGTAGAAACTGTTAGTTGGTAGGAAAATAATACGTTTTTGCGAAGCTAAAATTTTAACCCTACGATTAAGAGCCGGACACATTCTAACCATGTCCGCCGCCACATCAAACACGATCGTTGCCTGCTGACGGTCCGCCGCACAACCATAAACCTCGGCACGCTCCTCATTATCCCCACAGCATAAAAGCAAGGCTACTGCAGCAGCAAGCTCACTTTTACCCATTTTCTTAGGTATCTCAATATACGCGGTATTAAACTGACGGTAACCATTCGGTTTCACCACGCCAAACAAGTCCCTGATAATCTGCTCCTGCCAGGCTAGGAGCTTAAAAGGCTTACCAGCCCACGTTCCTTTCGTGTGTGTTAAACATTCGATAAAACTCACGGCATAATCCGCTAAATCCTTACTATACGTTGAATCTTCTTTTTTAAACTTAGTAACCTCGTATTTTTCCAACTTAAGCTCCTCCTTTCTTTAGGCATAAAAAAAGAGACGCCTGCTTGCGCCC
The DNA here is from genome assembly GCF_046508745.1 of Gardnerella sp. Marseille-Q9185. NCBI lineage: Bacteria > Bacillati > Actinomycetota > Actinomycetes > Bifidobacteriales > Bifidobacteriaceae > Gardnerella > Gardnerella sp. Marseille-Q9185. The sequence continues at coordinate 22,932 of NZ_JBKFWK010000008.1, read as the reverse complement.
ACATCATTTCCTTATCTTTCCTACGAGAAACAGGGCCTTAAAAGCCCTGCTACTTTTAACTAAACTTAAAGTTTTTAGTTTCTTGCGTCAAGGATCATTTCTAAAGCCTCGTTTGCAAGCTTGCTTGTTGGCATCATATCCCAGCCTCTATCATAGTTTGCGATAACCTTGTTATTGTTTTTCAAAGTAAGCTTGGAAATTCGCCCTTGGTTAATCCCATATTCGCTTGGCTCTTCAAAAACCTTCATACTGTAGCTTACAACCTGATCTTCAACTTTAAGCGTATCTTGTTCCCACATGATTTTTTCTCCTTTTTCTGTGTTTTTTGCTGATACTATATATCACTCTAAAAGCACATAATAGCAAGCCATAAACGAGAAAAAATCGCGGATAATTCCACGATTTTTCTCCAGCCTTCCAACCCTATGGCTGACTATCCCCCCTTTCTTTTAGCTTCTTTCTTGTTGAATCGCTTGATACGCTTTTTGAATATCCTTGTCCAAGGTTTCAGCATCCGCAAACAGTTGAAACTCCGTATCGTTTAGTTTTCCTTCGCTTGCCTTCCAAAGCTCCTCGTGAGCTTTACTGGCGCAGGTTTTTGCTGTTTGCGCGATGTCGAGCATGCTGATAGCCGAACTAATTTTCCCTTCTTCAGCTTTTTTGACTGCGTTTAGTGCGTAGCGTCTGCATGTTTTAACTTCGTTTGCGAGGTTTTGTAAAATTTCTTTTTTCACAGGTTTTCTCCTTTGCGCACGTGTTTTTGCTAGTACTATATATCACTCTAAAAGCGCGCAATAGCAAGCTTTTAAGCCAAGAAACACCGGGTATTTACACGTTTTTCCCCCAGTTTTCGCTAATTTTTTTACTCTTAAAAACCGTTAAACGTTTCTAAAATCATGCGGAAATAATCATCACCCAAAAATCATCTACCACAGTCAAACATGCTTTTACAAAAACCTCGTTCTCTTGCTCTAAAATCGCGAAAATTTCTTCAACCAAAGAACCTGTAGTACAGTCTTCACTCAACACGTACGCCTGGTCTTCACTCGAATACAGCATTACGCTCACCCCCGTTTCTAAAAGCACAGGACCCTTCTAAACGGGAAAGCATAATTTTCCTGTCTTGTTTAAACTCGTCTCCTATAAACCCGAGTCTAAGAAGAAAACATCTGAAAGCATACTTATCGTTAACCGTCTCACGCTTACTATTATTTACGCGTTTAATTTCCACGCTCATTTTACAAAGACTGTTTATAAACTTCGCATAGGATGCCAAGCCTGGTTGGTTAGCCTGCTCAAACCAAGGAAAAATAAGCTTATCATCTTCTTCCTTAATATTAAGACTGTTCACTCCTAACGCTTTTTTAATAAGATCACCCTTATTATCAAGAATTTTCCTAAGCTTTACCACATCAGCCTTATCTTTAGGAAACTCAACACTAAAACATTGCGTACCATCACACGCGCAGACTGGAAGACTTATACCATAGTCAACGTCTAACATGTTTTTCAAATCATCTAAGTTCTCTTCACTACTACACGTGACCGTACCATCTTTACTAATGTTGAAAACACCTATCTTGTAAGACATACTCGGAGTTTTTAAGTAAACAGCCTTTACTCCCGTAGAATCCTCTATAGCTTTAATAAGCGGCTGCCTATCTTTTCCTTTTAACCCGTATTTTAATTCCATTTTGCCTCCTTTAGATTTTTTCGGGTACATATATAAATCACTCTAAAGAAGGCTTATAGCAAGCGTTTGCAAACTATTTTTCATATAAAATACGAGTCTTACTCGTTAGCACATACTTCAGTAAACGAGTATTCTTTACCGCCTCTTAAAACTTTCACACTCTTATCATTTCCAACCTGCTCAATATAACGTTTCACAATCACGTCACAATATTTCTCGTCAAGCTCGATAGCGTAGCAGATTCTACCAGTCTGCTCGCAGGCTATAAGCGTGCTACCACTTCCAGCAAACGGATCTAACACAAGCGAGTTCGTCATACTCGAGTTTTTAATCGGATACGCTAAAAGAGCTATTGGTTTCATGGTTGGATGATCAGCGTTTTTCTTAGACTTTTCAAACTCCCAAACTGAAGTTTCTTTCCTACCCGCATACCACTTGTGTTTACCTTTTTTCTTCCACCCATACAAACACGGTTCATGCTGCCACTGGTAAGGGCTTCTACCCAACACCAGCGACGGTTTCTTCCAAATACAACAACCTGAAAGATAAAACCCCGCGTCCTGGAATGCTTTTCTAAAATTCAAACCCTCCGTGTCAGCATGAAACACGTAGATAGACGCATCATCTGCCATCGCCTGCTCCATGTTCACGAACGAGTTGAAAAGAAACTGGTAAAACTTATCATCCTCCATATTATCGTTTTTAATTTTCCCAGCAGAACCCTCATAGTTCACGTTATAAGGCGGATCAGTAACCACCAGATTCACCTTAGTATCCTCAAGAAGCGTCTTAAATGTTTCTAACTTAGTAGCATCACCGCAAATAACACGATGCTTACCAAGCGTCCACATGTCACCTGTTTTAGAAAAACACGGTTCTTCCAGCTCTTTTTCAACATCAAAATCATCATCACTCACGTCTTTATCAGCATCAAAAATACCGGACAGCTCCGCCTCGTCAAACCCGAGAAGATCAAGATTAAAATCAGCCCCTTCAAGCTCCGACAATTCAACAGCTAAAAGCTCACTATCCCAGCCGGCGTTAAGTGAAAGCTTATTATCCGCGATAATATAAGCACGCTTTTGTGTTTCAGTTAAATGATTTTCTTTCACGCACGGAACTTTTTTAAGACCCAGTTTTAATGCCGCGGCAAGCCTGCCGTGCCCCGCGAGAATCGTATTATCCTCAGCCACTAGAATTGGGGATAGAAAACCAAACTCGCGAATACTTGCCGCTATCTGAGCTACTTGCACCTCCGAGTGCGTGCGAGCATTTCTTACATACGGGATAAGCTCACTTACGTCAGCCAAATAATACTGCATTTCTTTTTCCATAAGCTTTCCTCCCGTTAGAAAAGACCCCAGCAAGCGAATTTTTCAAAACCACCCACCGAGTCAATGTAATCTTTCGCAATTTTCACAATCTGCGCATACGGTTTACCATCAACCATTTCGTCCCCGATAGCGCAAGAAAACTCAACCACCCGACCGGTTTCCTGCGCTTTCAAAAACGCGTAAATGTTAACCGACACGTCAGCTTTCGTAAGATCCTTACCATGAAGACCGCCGCCCGTTACAGAATCAGCCATGTCTGATCCGAGTTTTCGGTTAACCGCTCCCGTATCCACGTTGATACCACCCGTCCAGTCGCCTAAAGGATTAACAAACGCATTCGGATAGTCTTTCAATACGTCTTCTCGTTTAGCGTGAGACTGGCAGATGATAAGCTTTTCACCATCAAGAACATACTTGCCGTCATACGGATACTTTTCATAAACCTTTCGAGCAATAGTAGAAAGCTTCCTCTGTTCGTCTGTTAGTGGTACGCCTTTAAAAATCCCGTTATCACCGCAACGAACCATGCCATTCTGGTTTCGGCTTAAATGCTTATCCTGCGGCACGACCGTAATATCAATCTTTATTTTCCCAGGGCTTAAACGGTGGATAATATTTTTAATATCCTTAAACTTAAACATCACCGTGCTTTCAATACACACGGCACACTTACCATGCCCGAGCATCACTTCAACAGCGATCTTTGGATTCTCATCCAGCTTGTAAGCCAGATCAACAATTGCTCCAGCAATACGATCCGCAATCTTGTCGACATGTGACGGGTTTACTTTTTCAATCATGGTTCTTTTCCTTCCTTCCGATTTTCCAACCAGCTGCAATAAAAAAAGGAATGTTCGAAATTTTGATAAATTTCTCTACATTCCCTTTGCTTATCCATTTTCTGTTTTTTGAGCTATTACTCAGCTTTATCAACTGATTCTTATGTGGCTTTCTTCCTCTATTGGCTATAGAAATCTTTTCTTTAACCTGACCATAATTCATGTTGTATCTTCTGCTACACCATTCCAAATTATCGATTCTGTTGTTACTTTTATCTTCGTCAATATGGTTTATGTCAGAATAATCATTAGGATTAGGTAGAAAAGTTAATGCCACAAGTCTATGAACAAGTAGGTTTCTCTTGTTTCCGTTCTTCCATAAATACACCCTTTTATAACCATTACGCTGATAATCACCTTTAAGAATTTGAGTGCTACGTTTTATGCTTCTAATTTTCCCTAAATTAGAAGCTTGGTAATGACCTTCATATTCAGGAATATCTTTCCATACTTCCACATTTTTTCTCCTAAATGTTTTTACGTGTTAAAAGCAGGCGTTCCATTAAATCGTTTTGAGGTGAAACACCATCAAACTCAGTCGAACAGTTTTCTTTCACAATCTGGAAAATCTCATTCCAAAGCCTGACCGCCTGATTCATGTAGTTAATACCAATGTTGATAAAAGGCGAAGGTATCGGTTTACCCGTGGTCGGATGCTTGGAAAGAAACCCGAGTTTACTGGTTACTTCCTCGCATTGAATCCAACGAGCACAGCTCATCGCATACCGTTCAATAAGAGGAGACGGGACTTTACTGCTAACACCAATGTCTTTTAGCCACTTCCATGTTTCAGCGAAAATTTCTTTAGCCTGAAGCTGAGTACCGTCTTTTTGCGTGGCGGATAAAAACTCGTGAGGAACAGGCATTTCAGCACCTTCAAGCTCCGGAATATCAAGCACGCTTAAAGGCCTGCCACCAGGGTTTCCTTCACTCGCTTTTTCAACAACCGCTTTCTTTTTACGCCCGGCACCCACGCGTCTGCCGCCACGACCGCCGATATTATTTGATTTTGTAGGCAAACTTTTCGCCTCCTTCCCACGTGAGTTTTAACTATTAAAAAATTTTTGTGTCTGATTTTGCCTATTACCCTTTTGAATTCGCTGTTTTTACGCAAAATACCCTGCGCCCGTTCCCCATGGGGTAGGCTCGTAGAGATTTAAACCCCCCTAGGGGGTGGGTTATTTGTTATGCCAGCGATCTCCACGCTTAGCGTGAATTTTAGAGTGACAGGATTTGCATAGAGAAATAAGATTATTCCTCTCATGCGTTCCGCCTTCAGCAATCGGTTTAATATGATGAACCTGCTCAACAGGCACAAGCACACGATTCTTAAAGCAAAGCTCACAGAAAGGATGCTCTTTCACATAAGAGTCCCTGACTTTCTGCCATGCTCTGCCGTAACGCTTGTGAGCATCATAAGGACGCTCGTATTTTTCGTAGCGCCTGTTCTCTTGTTTTAAGTGTTTCTCACAAAACCTGCCGTCAGTTAGGTTCGGACAGCCTTGATAAGAACACGGTCTTTTAGGTTTTCTTGGCAAGACTCATCCTCCCTTTCCAAGTAAGATAAATTAACGTAAAATGAGTGAAAAATAGTCCGGCTATGAAAGTAGTCATCTGCTTGGCTATATAAATTTAAGGAGGCTAGTATGAAAAAATCTGTGTATCAAGCTATACGATTATTCCTTTTTTCATTATTATTACCTCTTTTAGGTCTTATTATTAACTCTCTTAAATCACTCAGTTGGGAAATTGTTTATGACTCACCCTTTTTACTCATTGTTATAGCTCACGTATTTGGTTTAACAAGACTTGTACTTTACTCAATCATCGTCAATCAAAAAACACTCGAAAACTTAGGAGTTTGTAAAACCATTGCCATAGCGCTTATCGCACCAGCCATTGATTTATTGATATTACAAGAGTCTCCTCAACAATTGGGTAGTAGATGGACTTATCTGTACATTACATTTTTTGTTACTCTTGAATGTATTCCAACTATAATTCCAATCATTGTTAAAGAGTTTTTACGAAGAAGAAACCAAAAGCACAAAGGTGATTGAGAATAAAGACACCCTCAATCACCTCCGTGACCTGTTATCTCAATAATTTAACTCTATGATTATTTTGATTTTGCCAGCAAATAATGAGCCATAGCAATACAGCATGCATCTCGTTCTTCATCAGTTGATTCGCCAGCAAGCCGTGATAGCAATCCAAGTCCTATAATTTGTTCCAGACATCCATACATTTTTGCTTTAATAGAATTTTCCAGTGCTTTAAATGAACTGAAATCTAACCCATCTTGAGCATAAGCAGTATATCTCTTTTGAGCAGTAATACTACTATAATAAGTTGTCATCATATCGCTTAAAGTATGCAAATTTTCATCACTAGCATTACGTAGATTCATTCCTAAATAGATAGCGTCTGCATCATCACAAAAATCTGTAAAATTGCAGCGAATACCAAGTTTATTACTGACATGATTTGCTTTAAAATACTCTGACTGTGCACTACTGTCTGAACCAATAAGAGCATATGCTGCTTTCATACGATCAAGAGATGGATACTTTTGCAGGTACTTATGTAAGTCATCCATGCCTGTTGCAAGATCTCCTGCCCAACCAGTCCAATGATCTGGAGCTAAATTAGAATAAGCATAACAATAAAGCGTATAAGCAAAGTGTGCTATATCGTTTTTACCACCACTTATATCAGCAACTTCGTCACGCTTATTACCAATATAAGTATCCAGCTTATCTTTTAATGCAGGATATTCTTTTTCCATGAATATTATGAAAAATGGATCTGCAAACGCGCCAGCAATAGCAAATTTCCAATTCGTCATATATGCCTTAGCTAGATAATTAATCACACCTTGAGTCACGCTTAAAGGATGATACTCTAGAACCACCGCATACTTTTGATATACTTTTCGCCATTTATCATACACGCTTTCTAATTGTTGAATGAGGTCTATCACTTTTTCAATTTTTGTTAAACGAGACGTATCTGGATTAGGTGGAGCGACATAAGTAATCTTTGATTGTGGATTGCCAGTTGAATGATTTACACTTCCAACCGCTCCAAAACGTCCAGAATATGCTACTCTGTCAAGATCCCATTTACCTTTATAGCCAGGGATTTCATGGAACTGATCAAACGCCCAATTACTTGGAATAGAAAAGCCTAGATTTCCACTAAAACCTGTAGACATATCAGACACAAATGATGCTACCGCATATCCTGCTTTACTAACACGAGTACAAATATTTCTAGATGCATAAATTCCAATCCGATAACCACCATGCATATTTTCTTTAACAGCTTTGAAGTACGGCAAAATATTGCTACTAATTTCCGGATTCGTTGCATCATAATCAACCGCAAAATAGATTACTGTTGGCGGAACTCCAAGACGTTTAGCTGAAGCAACCGCTTCTTTTGCATGACGAGCTCCATTTTCTGCTGTAAAATGACGTAATTCAGTTGAATACTCTTGAAAAATAGGGAAATATTGAAGACCGTGGCTCACAATTCTTTCCAATTCTCCAGTACGCAATGCCTTAAAATAGTCCTTTTCAGCAGTGTTTTTTTGATCAGGTTCACTCAAATAACGACCAACAATCCTATAACCATCAGCCTTCAAACACTCAGCAAACTCGTCAGTAATCTCAAAACGTGTATCACACGCTACACAAGAACGATTAGGATCACCTTTCGAAGTTAACAGGCTCATCCATGTTGTTGGATCAACCTTACCTGTAACAGGAATAACATGCTCTGCTTGGAACTTATACAATGCCGACACTATTGCATTATTCCATGTTGAAGTTGGCGTAAGCGAATACCCATTACATGTGAGCGCTACGCTTGCCAACCAAACCCACTCACTCGTTCCCTCACTAATTGTCTTTAAACGTAATCGTGTGCCATTACCAAAATTGCCAGTAGCCTCAGCTGGAGTAAACCCTTCAACAGCTTGTAACACTTGAATCAATGCTGTATTCATCTCACGACCATACAGACCGTCTGTTGGAATAATTCCAGTATAATTCTTATATTTACTGTTAACAGCCTGCTGTGTTACACGAATGTCTTCTTTGCCTCCATACAACGATAACAATTTGAATTGTTTCATTGATAAAAGAACCATCATTAGTTCTAGATCCACAGTAGATGAAATATCTGAAAGACCAATATCACTTTTAAGATCAGAAATAGAGTTTGCTACATTATATGTAAATTCTTCTGTTATGCCTCCATATTCAGCCTCATACCCTTTGCACCAAAGAGCACCCTGAATAATTCCATGAATATTATTACTTTCATCTGTCTGATCAATACCATTTGGCCAGCGCTTCTTAAATCGTGACTGAGTACCTTTCCCAAAATTATTTGCCGTTTCTGTTATACCAAGCTCAATCTGCAAAGCACGAATAAGCCCATTAATTGTATCCCAACCAGTATTCCCATCAGTAATAACTGAACCAAACCCAGGCTTATCACCATAGGTTTTGTTTAACCATTGCTGTGTTAGTAATACCATCTGATCCATGTTGTGCCCTCCTTTTAGGCATGAAAAAAGCCCTGAAAGATTACTCTTCCAAGGCTTAGTATTTATAATTTTTGCTAAGTTTATAATACCATATAGAAGGCAGTGTCATCTCGTATCAGAGCGTACCAAACCGTACCATTTTTTAGATTTGGATTAGATTATCTGGTAAAACCATGTGCTCTAATGCTTTCCCATGCCATCTTATAATCGTCATTCTGCTAGCATGGAGTTCTTTACCAATATCCTCCCACGTCATGTTATTCATGTAACGGTAGCGTAAAATCATCTGCTCATCCACGCTTTCAAGTTTAGAAATCACATCCAAAATCTGCTCTTTCAAACTGATAAGCATCGTAATCTCCGTGTTAATCTTGGCTTCTAAATCCATAACCCTTATAAGAGCTTTCACAAACGGAGCTTCTATACTTCGAGTCGTTTGCACATACTCTCTGTCGTATCTTAATGAAGAAACACTTGTAGCAAGCTCACGCAGTCTTACCATCTCATCCATGTCAGCCTTAATCCGCTTATCAAGAAGATAGGCTTGCCGTAAGTATTCTTTTTTGTTCATTCTTACCTCCATTTTGAGGTAAGTTCTCTCTAGAACCCCTTTCCCTCACTTCGTTAATTGATAGTCTTGCTTTAACCGACTCGATTAAAGCATCCTGCACTTTAGCCTTCATGCTTAAAGCCCTCATCACATCCTCATCAATCGTGTCTTTAGTGATGATGTGATGGATTACAACCGTGCTGGTTTGACCCTGACGGTTAAGCCTGGCGTTTGTTTGTTGGTAAAGTTCTAAACTCCAAGTCAGGGAAAACCAGATAAGAGTAGAACCGCCAGCCTGTAGGTTAAGACCATGACCTGCGGAAGCCGGGTGAATTAGCGCTACAGGAATCATGCCGGCATTCCAGTCAGCAATATCAGCACTCGTTTTAATCTCACGCACGTTAAAACGATTCTTAATCCGCTCAAGATCATGCTTAAACCAGTAAGCTACAAGCACCGGTTTACCGTTAGCAGCCTCGATTAAATCCTCTAAAGCATCAAGCTTACGATCATGAATATGAACGCTTTCTTTTTTCTCGTTATAAACCGCGCCGCCTGCCATTTGAAGAAGCTTATTTGAAAGAGACGCTGCGTTAATCGCATCAATCTCTTTACCCTCCAACGACACCACCATATCCTGTTTCAGCTCATCATAGAGTTTTCGCTCCTTACCGGATAACTCTACTTTCACCTCGTTTATCACACACGCCGGCATTTTCAAATAGTCTTTCGACTTCATCGAAATCGTAATATCAGATATCTGCTTATAGATTAAACTCTCAGCACCATCTTTAGGCTTATAAGAAAAAATCATATGCTGGTTACGCTTATCAGGATCAAAAAAGTTCTGCCGATAATACGTAATATAGCGGCCTAGCCTTTCACCCATATCAAGTAGCCTAAACTCAGCCCACAAATCCATAAGCCCGTTAGAAGAAGGCGTACCCGTAAGACCTACAATCCTTTTAACTTTCGGTCTAGCCTTCAATAATGCTTTGAAACGTTTCGCCTGATACGATTTAAAACTTGAAAGCTCATCTATCACAACCATGTCAAAATTAAACGGCAGGCCGCTTTTCATTATCAGCCACTCCACGTTTTCACGGTTAATAATATAAACGTGAGCAGGCGTTTTTAGTGCTTGAATCCGCTCCTTCTCTGTGCCCGTTACAACAGAATAAGTCAGGTGTTTTAAATGCTTCCACTTTTCTAACTCTAAAGGCCACGTAGTGTTCGCAACCCTAAGAGGAGCGATAACCAGAGTCCTGGAAACATCAAAAGAGTCAAGCATCAGGTCGTTAATCGCTGTAAGACTTATCACACTCTTACCAAGTCCCATTTCAAGCAAAACCGCTGAAACCGGGTGTGTGATAATAAAATCAGTCGCATACTTTTGATACTCATGTGGCTCGTATCGCATCAATCACACCTCCAATCTGACTCTTGTCATCCACCACGAAAACCTTAAAACCTAAATCCTGTAAATCCTTCATCCGTTTCACCTGTAAAACTCTAGGCTTTTTACCTGGTGCTTTAAGCTCCACAAAACCAATCTTGCCGCCGTTAAGTAAAACGAGCCTGTCAGGAAGCCCGTCAACGGAAGGACTCGTAAGCTTAATAGCCATGCCTCCTGCAGCCTTAACATCACGGACGAGTTTTCGCTCAACCTCCCGTTCTCTTACTATTATTTTTTGTTTTCTTATCACTGCTTCTTATCCTTTCTATCGGGACAAGGACGGACAAATGGCTAAAAATCCCTTTACGCGCGAATACACGTGTTACGTGTACGCTATAAGTAATAAATAAAGATTTTATTTAATATAGATTTTCATGTGTTGTCCGTCCCTGTTCGTCCAAAGCTTGTTGTTGTGGGTGGGACAAGTGACAAGGTCAGGACAAGCTACTTTTAGTTGTCCTGTTTTATCCGCTTGTCCACTCAAATTCTGGTATAAATTCTTTGCCTTCCATAGATTGGCATGGTTCTACGATTGTCAGATCTTTGCCAGTCTTTCAAACGTTTCATAATCGCCGATATTGCGTAACTGTCAATAGGCTTAATATCTTCTTTGGCTTTCCCGAAGCATTCGCACCATATTTCAATGTTGGATACTTCCATGCGTTTAATCGTGCCTTTAGGTCGTGTCGGATCCTTCATGTCACGGAAGTAATCTCGCCGCCTGTAAATATCCATTTCATCCCAAGTATCGGGTAGAAGCATGTTAAGATACTCTCTGACAATGCCTTCACGGTCGTCTTGCTGCATGGCTTCACGCTGTTCTTCTTTAGCGAAAGCTTCCAAGCTCTTGTCAAGGAACAGTTCTTCACCCGCTTTGGAAATAAACATGGTTTCCGCCCATATTTGGTCAACCAGTTCTCGTGTCATTTCCCAAGGCTTATACTTGCTGTTTCCAGACACTTTCACATTCCAAAAACGCCGGTTACCCGTAACATCCCTTAAATAACCGTTTTCACTATTCGTTGTACCGAAGAACACGCACTGCCTCGGGTGTGGGGAGACACGTTTTCCAAAAGAAGCACGATACTTATCGTCACGTCTTGAAACAAAAGCTTTTACCTTATCAAGGTCAGCTTTTTTCATGCCCGCAAGCTCGCTGATTTCATGAATCCAATATCCTTGGAGTTTTTCAGCCGCCGTCTTATCGTTCATGTCTGAAAGCGTGAGACTATCTGAAAACCATTCCATGCCAAGGTTTGCTATAAACGTTGACTTGCCGATACCTTGCGCACCGTTAAAAACAGGAAGGTAGTCAAATTTAATACCGGGATGGTAGATACGCATGTATGCTGCACACAGTGTTTTTCTACACACTGCACGAATATACGCGTTGTCTTCAGCACCAAGATAGTCAATAAAAAGCGTGTCTACACGTTTCACACCATCCCATTGAGGAAGACTCTCAAAATAGCGTCTTATCGGATGATAACTTCTATCATCCGATACTTTCGTGACAGCAATATCATAGTTTCTCTGTGAAAACGAGCCATAATGGTCGTCCACATAGCAGATAAGCTGAGCATCGTCCGCATCCCTCCAAAACTTCGCAGGATGCTGCCAAGGCACATCGCCTTTAATTTCAAGACCATCAGCCAGCTGGTTAAAAACGATTCCTTTAAGCAAAGGATCATGTTTAATAATGAGTTTCGCATTATAAAGCGAGTTTTCTAAAACCGCACCTTTAGACGTGTAGCGTAGTTTTTTCTTCCAATCCTCACCGTCAACAAAATCATCTTCCGCTTCCGAGAGTCTCTCGTTTGCCGCTTGAAGTTTTACCTCATCAAGGCTCATAGCAAACTCGCTCATTTTCTTGAACGACTCTTTCTCGTCTAAGCTAGCGAATTTGTGCGTGCGAACGATATCAAAAGCGTTACACAGTTTCAAATACGCTGGGTCTTTAGCATGATGAGAGTAAACGAACTTGTCTTCGATAATCTCAACTCCTGCCATACTGTGTGAGGCTATAAGATGCCATCGGTTTTCGTTATCAGTCGGCTCATACACGTCGCTTAAAAACTTTTCTAAAGCAAGAGTTACTGGGTTAAATACTCGATTAAACAATCCAACCACACCATTTTTCGCGAGTGGATCTTGCACTTTCTGCTTCTGCACCTGATTCGCTTTACTCTCACGAGACGAGGTCGGAAGCCTGGTTGGATCTGTCCACTCAGGGTGAGCGGATAAAATATCATCAGGATTAAGCCAGTCTTTTTCAACCTCTTTATACTCGTACACGCCGTTTTGTGGCGTGGACGGCCAGTACATGAGCTGGTTAGGCAAGTAAGAGCATTCATCAAACTGGTCAATACCCAGCATGTCAGCTAAATACCTTGATACTGCTACAAACTCGTCAGGTGTTACATTTCTCGTTAAAGGAAAAACAATTCTCACCCTCGGATTATCAGGCGTGTGGCTGTGTGTCGTGTACAGAAAAGACGTGTATGGAGCAACACTCTCATAGTGCGCAATAAAGTCTTTTTCTATGTGGTCACCATCTAAGGCAAGCATGGAGCGAAACTCAACACTGTCGACTTTTCGTCTACCATAAGCCAACGCTCCTGCAACGAAACCACCGTGGTCTTTTGCAAGATCACGGTCTGCTTTTTTCATTTTCGCATACTCTTCCGCTGACTCTGAGGTGCGAATCGTCACTTTAAGACGGTCTTTCAGCTCATCATAAGTGATGGTCTTATTCACCCATGTTTTTGCCTGCCTGTTGTTACCGTAAGCGATAGCTAAACTACGCATCAATATTCACCTCCAAATCCTTATCTGTAAAATACTTAATCGGCTGCCTGCGTTTTTCAGCCAGATCAATTTCTACTTGCATGCCGCCTGTGATTTTTTCTCCGAACACCCATAGTTCGTTGCATTTACCTAAGAGGATAATGTCCATAAACATTGCATCCCCTCTATGCTTTTGATTCTCATCATCCATGAAAGGGAAAAGCAGGTGTGGAGTAATTGGGATTGCTCCGCGTGAATACGCGTAAGCTGCACACCGAATAGCGTGTTGCACGTTTTTCTCCTTATCTCCACGGTAGGGAGCACAAATGTAGACGATAGGCTTAAAGTTCGGTGTTGTTTCTAAATGTTTTTTATAAGACTTACTCATCTTTAGCCTCCTGTTCAATCAAGGGGTAGATCCCGTGTTGTGTCATGAGGTGATAGATGAAAAGCCTGCCTTTCTGAGTCCAATAAGTGTGCATTTTTGAGTGTGTAACGCCATTAGAATCCTCGTAGGTATTTGTGCGAGATTTCGTATATTCCTGATTGGCATACTTTTGATATAAAAGCCAGATATCAGACTGCTTATATTGCACACCAAGGTCATGCAAAAAGTTATTCATCCACTGTGCTGACTTGCCATAATCTTTTGCAATCACACGCATGGAGATTATGTCTTTGCATTTAAGCACAACATCGTAATAGCTGGCTTTCGGTTTAAGCTCTGCTATCTGCTGTTTTTGCATAGCAGTCGTAAGCTCTAACGCTTCTCTTTTAGCACGCTCTTCTTTCAATGCGTTAAAAACAGCGATAGCCATATCAGGGTTGTTGATAAGCTCCTCTGTCGCATACATACCGTGCTTACGGATACTTGGAAGAACCTGTGATGTAACCCAGTGTTTAAACTGACACGCTTTAGGTAGCTGACTTCTAAGAATAAGACTGTATAAACCAGACTCATTGATTAAAATCGGATTTTGCTCTCTGCCGATGGAGTCACGAATCGTTACCCCATCTGTTTTATCTTCCGTATCCACATGATCTGCTAATGCTTTACGATGATTGCTGTAGCCTAAAATCTCCGCTACATCCTTGCCCACGAAATAGGGGATACCATCTACTACTGTTGTGCGAACAGAGCCAAGCTCTACATTCTTAAATACTTGTAATTCATTCATAAAATTACCTCCTATGATTTTTTCTGAAGGCGGTATTACCTTCTAAATCACAGGCAAAGAAAAAGAGCAGGTTTTTAACCCTGCTCCTAAAATTTTTTAATCTTTTTTGTAAAACTCGCACTCGTAGCCGTCAGCTCGTAAAACAAGCCCTTCCGCCCAAGGTGGTGTTCTTCCCATTAGCTCACACACGCTTTGAACACTCACGCTTTTATCGGTTTCGATAATGGCTTCATCATGCACGTGAGCGACGATGCGATATTCTTTCAGCGTTTGCATGGCGTAAAGTAGAATGTCACGAGCTATAGCTTGCGTAATGTTTTCCACGAATTTCGGACCATAACTTTCCAGCCGCTCCCATTTTTTAGTAGATCCCACACCCTCATAGGTGACCGATTCACCACCGTACTTGTTTTCTTCCACACGTGGCTTCACATAGTAAAGGCATCTTTTAGACGGCAGTTTGATGATAAGAAACCCACTCTTGTAAGTGAACACAATATTGTGTGTTCGAACAGATACGTGTTCGTGTACACACTGTTTTACCGCCCTGTCCACATCCCACCACAATGAAACAATATGTGGATTAGCAGATCTCCAATCATTAACCAACTGTTGCAAATCATCTTCATGTAAACCCATATCAAGAGCACCCATTGCCTTTAATGCTCCTACTGCACCACCGTAGCCACAGTTATGCACGAGCTTTCCCGATACGGTAAAACGATGATTTGGTCCGGCATTTCGTATGTCATAAACTCGAGCCTTGCTTCGATTAAACGCCAGTTTTTTCTGTGTTGTACTACAGCTGTATTTGCTCTTGATATGATTTCTTCTCTGCCTATTCCTTTCGATAGCATTCTTGTAACTACCGATCTTGCGTATGGCCAATATTGTTGCTCCCACCGTGTTAGGATAGCGTTCTGCTTGTTGTTTTGATTGACTATTCTTGGAACAAAGCGGATATTTCCTTTTTCGTAGTTGCCGTTTGTATTTATCCGATCTAATTCCCAGTCTTTTTGCACATTGTCTACCTCTTGTAAAATCCAAAGACCTGCTTCTAAAACAGAATGGAAGCACCACTTTATCCCTCTTGCACCATAGTTTTTGTAATTTGGATCTCTTGGATTGATACATCGCTGTTTTGCAGCACTTAGCCGCTTTTCTAGCCATATTGGTATTTGTTTCGGCTGCGAGCAAGCTTGACACCCTTTTGATTTGCCCGACTTTAGACTGTTTAAGTCCTGCCATTGGACGCTTCCACACCCTACGCATTGTGTCAGTACATAACAGTGGTTTTGCTTTTGATTCCAGTGTTTCTCTGCACTTATGATTTTCACCCAGCCGTATTGTTCTCCGACCATCTCCGGTTTGTATGAGATGTGTTTTGCAGATGGCGGATTCAATAAACCGTATTGGCTTCGGTTTCCCTTTAACCCAGACGAGATGGTCTGGTGTTGCTCTAAGTCCTTCATACTCGATTACCTCCTTTACACCCTTAAAAACAACTCCGTTATGGTTGACCCAGTTTTCTCCGTCCCACACTTTTTGTTTTGTAGTGACTTCTTCAATTGGAACAAGCCCTTCATCTGTGAGTACAAGTTCACCTTCAGCAATACAAGCGAGCTCCGCTATCTTACCTTTCTGCCGCAGGTGCCCGTTTACCCCGTGTTTTTCAACAGGTACGCTAAACATTTGAGATGCTGACGAGCAGTAAATGTCTTTACCTTCCTCGAATACTCGCATACGCCATTTTTCACCTGCAAGCCAGGCAAGGACTCTAGCTTCGATCGCTGAAAAGTCTGCGACAATAAACTTCAATCCCGTGCGTGGAATAAAAGCAGTGCGAATAAGCTGGGATAAGGTATCCGGAATATCCTCATAAAGCATTTCCAACGCTTCAACATTTCCTTGTTTAACAAGACTTCTAGCCTCAGCTAGATCAGGCAAATGGTTTTGTGGCAGGTTTTGTAATTGCACGAGCCTTCCAGCAAACCTTCCTGTTCGATTTGCACCATAGAAGCGAAACATGCCACGCTCCCGACAATCCATACAGGCAGCGTTTTTCATCGCCGTATACTTTTTCACCGAAGATTTAGCAAGCTGCTGACGAAGCCGTAAAACTTCCGCCAACTCTTTACCCACTGTTTTAAGCTCTTTAGCGACTTCTTTTTTACCAAGCGACTCCATTTCAAGCCCATGCTTTTTAAGCCAAGAGCGCATTTGTAACACTGAGTTCGGGTTTTCTAAACCTGTAACATGCTTAAGCTCATCCATAAGATGCGTTTTCACCTCCTGGTCGAGTTTTATGGCTGATTCAACGAAAAGAGGATCTATTCCTATCCCACGGTCGTTAATCTCTTGGTCGAGATAAAACTCCTGCCATAAAAAGTCTGGTACGGGAAAGCGTGAGAGTTTTTCTTGAATACTCATCTCAACTTCAACATCACGCTTGTTATACGATTTAAACAGATCCCACTTTTCCTTATCGTGGAAATACTTGTTTCTTGTTCTTCCACCGTTTACTTTCGTAGGATTACACGGCAGGCAGAAATATTTAATAAGATTCTTACCCTCAGTGAGCTTCTGCTTATCAAGACCCAATACTGCTCCCACGCTTTCCAAAGACATGGGAAGCCCCAGGGTGGCTGACCAGATCATTGTGCAATGCCAAGAGCTTGGGTTTAAAAACAAGCCTTCACTTTTCACTGCCTGACCAGGGTTAACATTGATGCCTTTATCTCGCAGGTAGCGTGATAAGCAGACTCTTTCAAACTGAGCGTTAAACGCCCACTTGGTCACTGTTTCATCCGTTAAAGCAGAAAGCACAACCTCGGGTATGGTTTCACCTTGCGCTAAGTCAACGACTTTAACTTCACTACCGTCCACACTGTAGCCAAAAAGCAGTATCTCAAAATCATCCGATTCTGCGTACTTGTAAACACCACATTTACCAAGATTTACACTCGAAAACGTTTCCAAATCCACACTCAAATTTTTCAAATTACATCACCTCCAAGCTTATAAAAGAGGTGACAGAAAACCTGCCACCCCACTTATAGAATCTTCTAATTCCTGTTTTTCAGGAATCTTCTAATTCCTATTTAGAATGTGTTTAATATCAACGTAAAGACTCACGAGTTTCTTTACCGTGAAATCAAGAAGTAATACTCCTATAAACACTGAAATAAAAACCGCTATAACAATTTCCATAATTAACTCACGCTCCTTATGCTAGAAAGTCATCATCTTCTAAAGTCGTAAAATCATCGGTTGCAAGGCTACGTCCGCCGAGTGGCTCACCGTCTCGAATTTTTTGAATATTGCCAAGACCGCAAGCGATACCCTTATTACCGTTAGAGTTAAACGCGTAGAAGTTGATGGAAACTCTCGCATAGCAGCCTGAATACACTTCGCTACGGTCCATGATTGGTTTTACCTGCTTGTCTACAATCTGCGGAGCCGTGGTTGAGTTCGCGTTAATGAAGTAATGTCCTTTATACGCTTCATCATCACGCTCAATATCCCCGTCCCTGAGTGGTGTTTTAAGAGCAGCCTTGTTTGGTTTTTTACCGCCGAACTTGCCGACACCTTCCTCAATCGCAGCGTCAATAGCTTTCTCAATAGCGTTTACTGTTTCAACATCACTTTTAGGGATAAGCAGTGAAACACTATATTTTTCAGGACCGCCGTTAATAGACTTTGGCTCCCAACCGTTGAAATAGGAAAGACGCGTGTTCTTACCTGTAATAACCTTAGTTTTGTTAAATCCGTTCATTTTACTTTTCCTCCTTAAATTCTTGATTAATATTTTGAACGTTAACTTTTGCCCGCTTATCAGAGTCTGGTACGAGCGTAAGTTTTCCGGACGGTTTTATAATGAGGTCGCCCAGAATATCCTCAAATTTTTTCTTGCCCATCAGCTTTTGCATTTCTGTTAAACCGATAAGACTAGTTTTGAAAATGTCGGTAAAGCCATGAGCTTTTGCTTTCTCAATAACCGCTGTCTCGTCCTTAAACTTGCGAACTGAACGCCCTTCCACGAGTTTGAAACCGCTCCACTCTTTGCCGTGGTTAATAGCGGAATCTGTGGCGTACGCTAAAACATCATCAGCCCACTTCGTAAGAGTTGGAATAGTTTTAAGAACTTCCTCAATCTCACTATCTGTTAGAAGCGAAGGTGGTTTGAACTCAAGTTCTGCGAGTTTAAGGTTTTCTTCCGCCCGTTTACGGCACGTGGCTTTTGCCCTGCAAAACCTGCACCAGTCACCGGCTTCAAATTCGCCTTCGCCTTTAATAGCAAGCCCTGCTTTAGGTTTAAGCACTTTTTCAGCCCAAGAGATAAGATCCGTGACAGGTAGTGTGAAAGTTGATACGTTGTCACGACGCGGCTGAAAAATACTCATCTCAACAGTTTGAATCTCGTACAAGCTGTCGAAAAGTGTTAAAGCCCCAAGAGCGTAGCATTTCATCTGAGGATTCTCGTAAGCATCAACCAGCACGCCCTGACCGTACTTAAAGTCGATAACCTGCAGCGTTTTATCGCCTACAATAATGCAGTCCGCTGTACCAAACCCGTCAGGCACGTAAGCTGAAAAATCAACTTTCTGCTCGATGAGAAGAATAGGATCTTGACAGTTAAGTTTTGCCTGCTCGTATTTTTCCATTACGAAATCCACGTAAGCATCCGAGCATTCCTGCATCTCGTTTGAGTCATACTCTGTTGACGGTTTTTCACACGGACGGTTAAGAAGCTTATTCAGCTTGTACTCACACCACGCGTGTGCCGCCGTTCCTTCCTCAGCCGCCACAGAAGTAGTGTTTTCAAACTTTTCTTCTAAAACAGCACTCGGAGTACACTTAATCCACCTATGAGCAGAAGAAGGGGAAAGTAAAGCATGCTTAGTCACTTGTCATACCTTTCGCCTCTTCAAGAAGCTCAGCGTACTTACTTTCATCAAGTTCTGAAAGCCTGTTAGCTCCGAACTTGACGATAAGCGCTTTTACTTCCGCGGTTTTACCATGTTGGCTAAGCTTTGCTAAAACCGCTCGCACATCCTCTAAACTCACCTTTTTAACAGACTCCTTATTATTAGAAGCTGTTTCTTTACAACCAGCATCAGAAGCACCGGCATCATCAAATAGTTTTTTAAGATGAGCTGTTAAGTTTTCCAAGTCTTTGATGACTTCTTTCATGATTTCGTTTTTCACGGTTTTCCTCCTTAAACTTCTTTGACATCAACTGACTGAACACTTTTCCCGGGATCTAATAGGTAGACTTGCGAGTAATCACCAAACAGCCAGCGGATAAACCGTTGAGGTAATCGCATCACAGCTCCACGTAGAACCTGTTTCTTCTCACCGTTTTCACCGGTGACGTTAATAACGATCTTGTGTTTCACGAGTTTTGCCTCCTTTCTATAAGGGGTTTCTTCCTTACACATCACAGGCAAAGAAAAAGGAGGAGTTTTTAACCTCCTCCAAATAAAATTTCTAGAATTTTTTAACGCGTTTTTCTAAGCTTTTCGAGAGCCTTATCCAGATGCTTTTTCACACCAGCAGACGAGATACCAAGCATGCTCGCAATCTCTGACTGAGTGTATCCTCCAAAAAACATCAGTTTTACTACTTGACTCTGCCTATCTGTCAGCACTGAAAGCATGGATTCTGTTCTCTCTGACATTTCAAAACCATAATCATCACCGCTAAAACCATAATCATCAGTAGTACTAAGAGCTTCAGCAATATAACTTTTATCTACCTCAAGCTCACCATCTGCATCGAAGTCAAGCGAAAGATTATAGTTACGCGGGAAATGCTCTTCAGCAGCATACTCCACGTCATCTTTATTCGGCTCATAACCATGCTTAAGATTAAAAAGCCGGATATATTCTTCTTTCCAAGCCTTAATCTCAGCTTTTTCTTCAGCAGTTCTAGTAGGACGCAGATTCTTATTGTTGTAGTAAACCTCACTGTCATCCATTGAGTGAAGCATTTTAATATCCGCTTGAGTGACACCATTTTCGCCCGGCTTGATTTCGATAGTTTCTTCACTATAACTACCATCTTCATTACGAACACAACTTGTATACTTATATGTTGCTCGATTGTTGCTATTAGTTTTGCGAGTCCTCATGCTCACCCTTCCCGCCTGCAGCGGTAGGGTGAAGACACATACAAAAAAGAGCCGATACTTTATGAAGTACCGACTCTAATACCTGAAAAACAGCCATAGTAGAATAGAGGTACTTCATAGGAGTCATGAAAAACCATGAGGATCCTATTGACGTATCTCATCGCCCTATAGCTAATCAGGCTTTAACTGTTTATTAGTAGTGTCTTATTGATTAATCATTAACCACAATCTTGTTAATTGTTCCAAAAATTCTTATAACATTTACCCGCTCTTTCTTAAAACCCGTATCATGAGTGTAAAAAAGAGTGGAATAATCTCGTTTTTATAACAGTTTGACATGTAAAAACCACACTTGCCTTGAAAGCTACGTGCTTTGAGGTTTAAGCGTTAACAATGTTTTCACCCCCCTTCTCGTTAAACAACACTCGTTTTAGAAAACAAAACGAGCATTAGCCACGCTCTAATAGAGTCCCAACCGTAGCTAATAAAGTCCCAACTGTATTTAATACAATCCCAACAAATCTAATATAATCCCAACCGTATTAATATCAGAAATCCTCACTCCGCAAAAAGTGTTATAGGCCTAACTACTTTTAGCATTACCGTTAGAGCTTCTGATTAAAACACTTCAGATAAAACGTTCAAGTTATTACTATGCTAAAAAGGCTCTTCAAAAACCTGACAAATACGCACATATACGAGGCTGCATACACGAGATTGCAGAAGAAAACTTCTTTACTTATGGCTCTCTTAGAATATGGTTAGTGTTGAGAACTAAAGGTATTAGAGTATCTGAAAAAGTAGTAAGACGGCTCATGAAAGAAGAGTTAATTGAGGTTAGATATGCCAGGCGTAAAAGACGCTATTCAAGTTACATAGGAGAAATTACTCCTGCATGTAGTAACATTGTTAACAATAATTTTCATGCAGATTCACCTAATAAGATTTGGCTTACAGACATTACTGAGTTTTCAGTAAAAGAGTCAAAACTCTATTTAAGCCCTATGATTGACTGTTTTGATGGTAAAGTGGTCTCTTACGCTCTTTCAAACCACCCAGATCAGTGTCTTGTAGATGAAATGTTAGAGAGTTCTTCAACTACCCTTGAAAATGTGATTCCTTTTGTATAACTATATTTTTAAGCAAGTTATCGTGGCAGTTTTTGCTATCTAGAATAAGTCGTCGTGAGATCCTAAGCGTAGGAATATAATGCAATCTTCTTTAACTTGATACAACAGTAGAACGTCTGCAGACACATGCAATTCATGCACGCCTTTGTATGAGCCTTTAAGAATATGATCTCTATAAGTTGCAAGCTCGCGAGAATCTGCACCATTGCAAATAAGTCTCACAATATTGATTACCTGCTCAATATCGTAATGCTTCTGCTTATATTTCTTAACATCTCGCAGATAGATTGGACTATAAAATGGCGGTTTAGGCATTGCGCATCAGCTCAGCAAAATCGTCTACAGTACCTGCAGCTATTGGTTTTTCTTTCATAGCTTCATCAATAGCGCGCTCGTACGGAGAACTTTCAAGTGAAAATGGGAAACGTTGCGTATTTACAATCTGATACAAAAATAGGTTAACTGCTGAACTCATATCAAGACCATAATGTTCAAGAACTTGCGATGCGCTATCTCGTATTTCTGGGTTAACTCTTACACTTAATCTGCTTGTTTTGGCTGTTTTTGTAGAAGTCATGTTGTTTCCTTTAAGCTTAAAATCATAAATTTGTTATTCATGCTTTGCTTTATTGTAGCAGACATGTAGCACCCAACGTAATACCAAAGTAGCACCATTGTGTACACAATTATTACTAAATCACAAGTTATCGTGGCAATTTTGCGAATTTTGCCACGATAACCCGAAATTTAACGAAGAGAAGAGAAGCAATGCAACTACCGAGCTAACGCCTCAATATGCAACACACGATCACATCGCTGAGCAATCAAAGGATCATGTGTCACTACAAGCAATGTCTTGTTATATTCTTTATTCATCGCTTGCAATTGCGCAAACACTTTATCAGCAAGATCTCTATCAAGTGAACCCGTCGGCTCATCTGCCAAAATCAACGAGCCAGGTTTCAGCATTGCGCGAGCAATCGCAACTCGCTGCTGTTCGCCACCAGAAAGTACAGCAATACGGTCATTTTTAGCATACTCAATATTGAGTTCAGCAAGAACTGCATCAATCATTTGGTGTTTAACAGACTTTGACTCTTTATTATATGCCATTGCAATCCACAAATTATCAAATACAGTTCGATTGTTGAGCAATGCAAACGATTGAAATAAATAGCTAATATGATAACGACGTAACTTAGTAGCAGCAACAGAATTAATAGCTGGAAGTTTTTTGCCAGCAATCTTTATTTCACCTTTATCATAGGTTTCAA
>NZ_JBKFWK010000007.1:0-69024 GCF_046508745.1 Gardnerella sp. Marseille-Q9185 | reverse complement strand
TATTCAAGTAAAAGCGCGTAAAACTATAAAAAATACGCTAAACAGCAATGTTTAATCGTAAAAAATACTATTTCACGATTTTCAAAGATTTTTCTCAGAAAACTCTCAGGAAACTCGCGGCAGCTCCCCCGCGCCGCCCGCAAACCCTTGAAAAACCACCACTTTCCCCGCGACACGCGCGGAGGTCGCCTTCACACACGACCCAAACTACTCACGACTGAGCAGTTTATGTCACATCGCACCAGCAAGCAGCACCCACACAAGCTGCCCCCCCCCCACAAGCAGCAAATGCGCAACAAAAAAGGCGGCAGGTATAAAACCTACCGCCCTATTCACTATGCACACACGCACAAAACTGCGTTACGAGCAAAGCAATAAAAAGCTAGAACTACTTAAGTTCCACGGAAGCGCCGGCCTCTTCGAGGGCAGCCTTAGCCTTCTCAGCATCTTCCTTCTTAGCCTTCTCGAGAACTGGCTTTGGAGCGCCGTCAACGAGAGCCTTAGCTTCAGCCAAGCCGAGGTTGGTCAAAGCGCGAACAGCCTTGATGACTGCAATCTTCTTGTCGCCAGCAGCGGTAAGAATGACGTCGAACTCGTCCTTCTCTTCCTCAGCAGCGCCAGCAGCAGCTGGAGCAGCGGCAACAGCGGCGACAGGGGCAGCAGCCTCGACGTCGAACTTCTCTTCAAAGGCCTTGACGAACTCAGAGAGCTCAACGAGGGTCATTTCACCAAAAGCTTCAAGAAGCTCTTCACTAGTGAGCTTAGCCATAATTGGCTTCCTTTCTTACTTGGCCAGGCACACGGTGTGCCTTACGACCATAACATTTTTATTATTGGTTGGTCTCATGCAGCAAGCTGCAAGGGAATCAAGCGGCCTTTTCCTGCTTCTCGCGCAAAGCGTCGATAGTACGCACAGTCTTGGTTGGCAATGCGTTGAACAGGTAGGCGGCCTTGGACATGGTGCCCTTGAGCGCGCCGGCCATTTCGGAAAGCAACTGTGGGCGAGACTTCAAGTCTGCAAGCTGCTTTGCACCTTCGGCATCGTAAACAGTTCCATCTGCGAAACCGCCCTTGATGACGAGAGTCTTATTCTCTTTGGCAAAATCACGCAAGGTCTTAGCAGCCTCAATGAAATCACCCTTAACAAAGGTGATTGCAGTTGGGCCGGCGAGAAGCTCGTCAAGACCTTCAATGCCCGCTTCCTTAGCAGCAATACGAGCAAGCGTGTTCTTCGCCACAGAGTAGGAAGTATCGCGGCCTAGCTTTTCACGCAGAGAAGAAATCTGCGGAACGGTAAGCCCGCGGTACTCGGTAAGGTAGACAGCGTCTGCATTACGGAAAAGTTCCGTAAGATCGGCAACTACCGCTTCCTTTTCGGGCCTCTTCATGGCGTTCCTTCCTAAATCGGCCGTCAGTTCGAAAGAAACACATCAAGCTTAATTAAACAGGGCAATAAAAAAGCCCTGCGCACTGGCAGAGCAACATACGAAGCACACTAAGTGCTAAATAAAACTTACAACATACTCGCTGTAAATCTTGCTCAACCTGTGCTGGCCTGACGCATCAATTTCAGGAATCTTGCGATTCCACCAACGGTCTGTGGTTTACGTTGGGTAAGTTTAATACAAAATCAAGACAATGTCAATAAAAATTTATACGGAAACTATAAATAAAAAGAGGGCGCGCAATTGCACACCCTCAAATACATTATTTTCACTGCTATGTAAGCTTATGCTACGTAAGTTTATTGCTTACATATCAGCAACTTTTACAGCACAGCGTTAGCAACGAAATCAAGCAAGAACAGCAAGGAAACAATCCAAAGCATTGGATGAACTTCCTTAGCACGCTTCTTGCAAGTCATAACTAAGCAGTACATGATGAAGCCTGCAGCGATGCCGTAAGAAATGGAGTAAGAGAACGCCATAAATACAGCAGCAAAGAATGCAGGAATTGCTTCGGAAATATCATCCCAAGCAATTTCCTTCAAAGAGCTTGCCATCATGCAGCCAACTACCACAAGCACGCCAGCGGTTGCTGCTGCAGGAACAGCAGAAGCAAAAGGCGCAAGAACAATAGAAAGCGCGAAGCACACGGACACAACCACGGAAGTCAAACCAGTACGACCACCTGCACCAATACCAGCAGCAGATTCTACATAAGTAGTGGTGTTAGAAGTACCGCAAATTGCGCCAACGGAAGTAGCAATAGAATCAGCAAACAATGCGCGATCCATCTTGGAGCTAAAGCCGGAGCCGTTTTCCAAAGCCTTCTCGTCTTCCTCGGAGAAAATACCAGTGCGACGGCCGGTACCAATAAAGGTGCCGAGAGTGTCAAAAGTATCCGACATTGAGAATGCGAAAATAGTTACCAACACAAGCGGCAAACGAGCAGGATCAGCAAACAATGACGCAAAACCCTTATCGCTAAAAATAGCGCCGAAAGTAATTGGGAGCTGAGCAAAAGCGTCAGTAACAGACACTGCATTGTTCAAAGAAGTCAATCCCAAAGGAATACCAATTAAAGAAGTTGCAATAATTGTAATAAGCAAGCTTGCGCGAACTTTAAGAACTGTAAGAACAATAGCAAAAAGAAGTCCAATAAGGAATAACCAAAGCACAGGGTTATTCATAACAGCAAGACCTGGAATAGCAGCAGTTGGTTTACTCTTTGCAGCGGCGGCAGGATCCTTGGAAGTAAAAGTAATCAAACCAACGCTCATCATTCCAACATAGGCCACGAATAAACCAATGCCACCACCGATTGCATGTTGTAGCGAAGTCGGGATGGCACGAATAATCATTTTACGAATCTTGGTAACGGTAATAATAATGTTAATTAAACCGCACAAGAACACCATGCACATGGCCTCTTGCCAAGTAAAATGCAGGCCGAAGCAAACTGTGTAAGTAAAGAATGCGTTAAGACCCATGCCTGCAGCCTGTGCGTAAGGTACGTTAGCAAACAAGCCCATAACAAGGGTACCAATGATTGCTGCGATGATTGTAGCGAGGAAAACGCCACCTTTAGGCATGCCAGTTTGGCTTAAAATCATTGGATTTACGACGATAATATACGACATTGCGAAGAATGTAGTGAGACCTGCAGTGATCTCCGTTGATACATTCGTGCCGTTTTCTTTGAGATGGAAGAACTTTTCCATAAACTCTCTGTTCCTTGGTTTTACAGCGTAAAAGACCATAGAAAGCGCGGCGAAAGCACTTGAGCAATCGCGTACGCAATTACATTTGGGCATTCACGCAGAGGTTACTGCGACTCGCCCGGAAGAACGAAGGCACCACAAAATCTCACATAAAATTATGAAAATTGCGAAACCTCTGAACAACCGAACAGCTCTGACCTTACGCGCACGTGCTGACCAAGGAAATACACTGAAATCAAAAAAGTATATAACAAATCAGCCAAAACGGCCGGAAATATAACGCTCGGCTTCGGCATTGCGCGGATTGTTGAACATAGTAGTCGTGTCTGCAAAGTATTCCAAATGCCCTGGCTGCCCTACAGCCTTCAAATTAAAGAATGCCGTATAATCCGCAACACGCGCAGCCTGCTGCATATTATGTGTCACAATCACAATCGTGTAATCGTTTTTAAGCTCGTTAATCAAATCTTCTACAGCCAACGTAGAAATAGGATCCAGCGCCGAGCAAGGCTCATCCATAAGCAAAACTTGCGGATGCACAGCAACTGCTCTAGCTATGCAAAGTCGCTGCTGCTGACCGCCCGAAAGACCAATTCCAGGCTTATCTAAGCGGTCCTTAACTTCATTCCACAAGTTTGCACCTCGCAATGCCCACTCAACTAAGTCGTCAGCATCCTGCTTAGAAATCTTGCGATTATTTAGGCGAACTCCAGCAAGCACGTTTTCTCGAATAGACATTGTTGGGAAAGGATTTGGGCGCTGAAAAACCATGCCAACATCTCGGCGAACTGCCACAGGGTCAACGTCTTTTCCGTATAAATCGCGGCCTTCAAGAAGCACATGGCCTTCTACGCGCGCTCCCGGCGTAATCTCGTGCATGCGGTCTAAAGTGCGCAAAACTGTTGACTTTCCGCAGCCAGAAGGTCCAATAAAAGCCGTCACTTTATTTGGCTCAATATTAATATTTACGTCTTCTACGGCAAGAAAATCACCATAGTAAATATTTAAGTTCTTAACATCAATTCGTTGACCCATTTTATGCTCGCTTTCTAAAATCTATTTCGCCTTATTTCGCTTTATTTCGCCTTACTTCGCTTTTACAGAAAACACTCGAGCTACAACTCGCCCCAAAATATTTAGCAACAACACCAACACAATAAGCGTTAAAGCCGCAGCCCAAGCGCGCTCCATTGGAATTGTTGTAACGCAAGAAGCCGGAGCATTAGCTGGGCAATTTGCAGAAAGTTTGGAATATTCCTGGTAAACGTACACAGGCAAAGTAGTCATTTGCCCATCGAATAAGTTGAAATTCGTGGAAGCAATAAAGCCTGAAGCCATAAGAAGTGGCGCAGTTTCGCCAATAACGCGCGCAACTGCAAGAATACAGCCAGACACAATTCCCGGAAGAGCAGTGCGCAAAACGATTTTCGTAATTGTGCGCTGCTTGGTTACGCCCAAAGCTAAGGCAGCCTCGCGCAAATCGTTCGGCACAATTTTTAGCATTTCTTGAGAAGATTTAACAACCGTTGGAATCATAAGAAGAGAAAGAGCTACAGATCCTTCAAAACCATTGATTGTGCCAGGACCTGCAAGAAGAGCAAACATAGAAAAAGCAAACAGACCGGCGACAATAGACGGAATACCACTCATAACGTCAACAAGTAGATTAATTATGCGCGAAATTTTATTTCCGCTAGCATACTCAACCAAATAAACAGCACACATTAGGCCAATTGGAATCGAAATAGCCATAGCTCCAAGCGTAATTTCAAGAGTTCCAATAATTGCGTGCAAAATACCACCGTAACCGCCAGTTCCAGTAGCATTTCCGCCCACAACGTAAGTCATGTTATGCGTTAAAAAGTCAAGATTTAAGCGCTTAATGCCGTTAATAATTGTTGTTAAAAGCAAGGAAGCCAAAGGAATAACTGCCACTATAAAAGACAAGAAAATCAGCACACGCATAAGCATATCTTTGCGTTTACGCGCGGCTATAGAAGATCTAGTTGGACGGAATTTGTTGAAGTCAATAACCGGAGCTGCGGAATTTTCTGCGGAAGTATTTTCGGCAGATTTATTAATTTGATTCTCCATTTATGCGCCCGCCTTTCCGGTAATTTTGCGAGCAATAAAGTTGACTGCAAAAGAAATAACGAACAAAACTAAGCCGGTTGCAATAAGCGCACTTACGCCAAGTCCGTTCGCTTCCGGATACTGCGCTGCAATATTTGCGGCAATAGTTTGATTTTGGGAAGCTTTGAAAATATTGATTCCAAAAGTAAATCCAGGAGACAAAATCATCAAAACTGCCATTGTTTCGCCAAGAGCGCGACCAAGGCCAAGCATAGAAGCTGACACAATACCAGACTTTGCAAACGGCAAAACAGCTAACTTAATCATCTCCCACTTCGTGGCGCCCAAAGCCAGCGCACCTTCCTGCTGCAAGCGAGGAGCCTGTTGGAAAATGTCTCGAGCCATCGAAGTAATAATCGGCAAAATCATAACAGCTAAAACTAAGCTAACTGTTGCAGCACTTCTGGAAGGATTCGCAGCAGGGCCGGCAAAAAATGGAATCCACCCAAAAACTTTAGAAACCCAATCCCAGAACGGATACATTGCTGGAACAAGCACCAATCCGCCCCACAAACCATAAATTACGGATGGAATTGCAGCAAGCAAATCAACAACTCCGCTTAAAAGCGGAACAATTTTTTTAGGAGCATAATACGAAATAAACAGAGCAATGCCGAGTGCCACGAAAAATGCAAACAGCAGCGCGAGCGCAGACATAAGCACAGTTCCAAAAATAAGCGGAGCTACGTAGCTTATAAAATCGTTCGCTTTGCCACCAGTAAAGTCGGAAAATACGCGACTTACCTGCTCATGATTCCCGCTTATTAGCGGCCACGCGCGAAACAGCAGGAATACTGCAACTGCAGTCAGCACAAGCAAAATCAGCATGCCACAGCTTGCAGCCACGCCTTTAAAAAGACGGTCTGCAAAATGAGTGCCTGCATAATTTTTACTATTGCTCTCAGAAACTTGAGTAGCTTCGTTTGCAGTATACGCAACTGCTGCTGCATTTTTCGTAGAACTCAATCATTCTCCTTTTTAACTGATATTTTTCATAATATCAGTTACGAAAAGTTTTTACTTTCCGGTTTTACTTTCCGATTTTTATTTTTTATTTTCCAGTTTTTACTTTCCGGTTTTACTTTCCGGTTTTAATCGCTTGAATTGACTTGTTGATTTTGCCAACCAAATTTTGCGGAAGTGGAGCCGTTCCAGCAGCAGAAGAAGCAGCATTCTGACCTTCCGCGCTAGTTACGTAGCTAAGCCAAGACTTCACAAACTGTGCAGTTGAAGCATCCTTATAAACCGGGCAAGAAATATCGTAAGAAACCAACACAATCGGGTAAGCACCCTTAGTTTGCGTATTATGATTAATTTTCACAACAACGCGATTAGGATACTTTGCCGAAATATCAGAATCAATCTCGGAATCAGCCAAAGTTTGCGAAGCCGCTTCAGGAGAAATCTCATTATAAGTATCCCCCACCTTCACAGCAACAGTGCCAAGCTTTCCAACTTGCGAAAAATCAGCGTAACCAATAGCACCGTCAGCCATGCGAACTGTTGACACAACACCGGAAGTGCCTTTTGCGCCTTGACCGACGCTATTTGGCCAGTTTTCGCTAAGATCATGCGACCAATCGTCCGGAGCTGCATCCTTCACGTAGCTTAAGAAGTTCTGCGTTGTGCCAGACTTATCGGAGCGGTGAACCACGGTAATTGGAATGTCTGGAAGCTTTAGCTTAGGATTTTGCGATTTAATTTCATCGTCGTTCCAGCGCGTGATTTTGCCGTCGAAAATTTTAGCAATCGTAGAAGCGTCCATATTTATGTGTTTTCCAGCATCCGAAACGCCTTTTAGATTAAAGATTACAGCGATTGGAGATACGTATACTGGAACGTCGAAAGCTGTAGTGCCATTTGCACAAACCGACTTTGACTTTTCTATCTCGTCGTCGCTTAGCGATTTATCGGATCCAGCCCATGCTGTGGCTCCCGTCATAAAAGTTGTTACTCCTGCTCCAGAGCCAGTTGGATTGTAGGCGATTTTTACACCGCTGTTTTTGCCTTGGAATCCTGCAATCCACGCTTCTACTGCAACCTGCTGTGAGGAAGCTCCAGAGCCTTGGAAATTGCCGGAAATTTTTGCATTCTGTGCGCCAGTTGCATTGTTGCTGTCTGCAGGAACATTGTCTCCGCAAGCAGCGCAGGTTGCGCACAAGCCGAAAGTTAGCGCAGCCGCAGCAATACTACGGAACTTAAGCGCGCTTTTATTCGTATTTACTTTGGTTGTATTTACTTTAGTTGTATTTACTTTAGTTGTATTCACTTTATTCATATTTGACTTATTCATATCGTTACGCATATTCTTCTTTCCTTTCGCGAAGAATTGCCTTGCGCCCCACCACATTTTCGCGTTCCTATAGCCGTATTTGCGAATTGGGCGCATTTTCTTAACTTAATCCCTATCTTTTTTTATTAACGCAACCATCATAAATAGGTGGGTTAAACCGCACCGGCAAAAATAAAGTGTGTACTAAAAATGGCGGTATTTGGCGCTAGATTTAACGCTACTTAAGCAAAATGAAGGTCGGCGACCACATCAGCGTGTCGAAATGCTACAAATTGCGAAGAATATTTACCGTAATTTTTGCAGCAGTGTCCGCGTATTCGGAAATATCAAAAGTGTGAAAATCCTCGTATTTTGTATCCGCATTATCGCTCATTGCGCGCACAACAAGTGCAGGAACGTCGTTACGAGCAGCCACATGCAAGACTGCTGCGCCTTCCATTTCCACAGCATCCGCTTGAGTAGATGCAATTACTTCCGCTACTTTTTCTGGCGAATCAACAAAATATCCGCCAGAAGCAATAGTGCCAGCAATATGCGTGATTTTCATATCGGTAAGCACTTTAGTAGCTACTATAAGAAGATAATCATCCGAATGAAATTCGCTTGCAAACGGCTTCCATTGACCGATTAAGCGCATATCGGTATCGAGATATTTTACAGTTTTTCCAAGAACAACATCGTTTGTATGCAAATTTTTATTAAGATTTCCTGCAATACCAGAAAAAATTACGGCTTGAGGATTGTATGCGTCAATAAGATATTGCACAGTTGCAGCAGCATTTACTAAGCCCATTCCGCCAACAGTAGCCGCGACTTCGATTTTGCTACCATCTGCAGAATTGAGAGTGCCGCAAGATACGTTAAGACTTGCAGACTGATTGTGGCTCACGTTTTCGAGCGCACTAGCAATATGAGCAACTTCCTCATCTAAAGCGCCAACAACAGCAACTTTAGTAATTTTCTCAGTATTAGACATTAAGAATCATCCTTTTTTTACTTCGCTACTTACGCATTTATCGTTATTCTTAACCAAAAACACGCATACTAAAGTCATAATAACAAAAGTTAAAGTAGCAATCTTCAGCAATGCGTCACACGTAAAATCAAACCACGGATTCGTAATAGGAACATTGAAAAACGCAATAATTTGATTCTGCAGAGCAAGAAAAGCGACAAATCCAGCTATAAGAAGCACACAAACTAAAGTGCCAACAATGCGACGCCATCCGCGAGTAAAAATAAGCAAAACAATTCCAGTTACAAACGGCATAAAAACGCTAAACCACAATGCAGAATCAGTAACAAGCGTGTACCCTGCGCTATGAGTGCCACGATACCACGCAAAAGCAAGTAAAATAACGCCAGTGGCAATCAAAGCAAACAGCACATATTTCACAATCGGAAACGCTTTACACGCAAAACCTTTATTCGCTTTATTCAAGTCTTTGTTATACATTTCAACACACTCCTTTGTACGCAAAATATAGTTCAAAACTTAACTGGCAAATACAGTAAAAAATAAGCCAAGTAGAAGTAAATTGAGATTATCTTACTATAATTTCTAATCTCTACGGCGTGTTGCAACGGACTTCGCTAAAGTTCTTAACAAATCGGCAGTATCTTCCCAAGAAATACAACGATCCGTAATAGACTTGCCGTATTCAAGCTCACTAAGAGGAGCAGGATCCTGATTGCCACCTTGCAAGAAGCTCTCCATCATAACGCCCTTAATGCCCTGCTCGCCAGCAGCCAAACGATCCGCAATCTCGCGCACAACTTCAATCTGGCGACGCTCATCCTTGCCAGAATTACCATGCGAGCAATCCACAACCACGCCGTTAGAAGCCACGCAACCAGTGCCCAAACGCAAACGAATTGAAGCCACAGCAGAAGCAACCGACGCAGCATCATAATTCGGACCCTTACTAGATCCGCGCAAAACCACGTGGCAATCCGGGTTACCAAGAGTCTGCACAGCACAAGCGCGACCAAGATGATCAATACCAAAGAACGTATGATGCTGGCTCGCAGCCAAGCAACCATTCACAGCCGCAGAAACAGAACCATCCGTAGCATTCTTAAAACCAACCGGCATAGAAAGACCACTAGCAAGCTGACGATGAATCTGAGACTCCGTATTACGCGCACCAATCGCACCCCAGCTCACAGCATCCGCAATAAACTGAGGGCTAGTCGGCTCCAAAAACTCAGTAGCAGCAGCCAAGCCAGCATCCAACACGCCGAGCAAAGTCTTACGCGCAAGAAGCAAACCCTTATGAATATCATGCGTTCCATCAATATCCGGGTCGTTAATCAAACCCTTCCAGCCAAGAGCTGTGCGCGGCTTTTCAAAATACACGCGCATAACAATAAGAAGCTCACCCTCAAGCTCCGAACGCAACTTAGCTAAACGACTCGCGTAATCAAGAGCAGCCTTAGGATCATGCACAGAACACGGGCCAACAATAACCAACAAGCGATCATCGTCGCCATTCAAACAGCCACGAATCTCATCGCGCGACTGCGCAACAATATCCTGCGCATACGGCGACAACGGCAGCTCACCAAGCACCTGAGCAGGAGTCGGCAGCGGCTCAAGCTCCAACACGCGGCGGTTAATAATGCGATCCACACCAACCTGGTCTTCCCAGCGCTGGAACTTCGCGGAGTTAAGAGGGTTGCGCCCCTCCTCAACCTCCTTCTTTACCGCGCGAGAAGTACGCTGCTCAGCTGTAGAAGACATTTGTTCACCATCCTATAAAACAATGCTTGGTGTAATCGGTGGTTGTGAGGAGAGAATCAACCTAACTTGATGTGGTCGGTGTTTGCATCTTGAAATAAAGATGCAAACACCGCCGAACTCGCGCAGAGAATCTAACCTAACTTGATGTGGTCGGCTTGTGCCGTTTGCCGGCACAAGCCGCCGCGCTTGCGTTGGAAGTCCACTGGACTTCCAACTTTAAGCAAGCGCGGCACTTTGAAGTAGCTTAAGCGCCCAATGCGCTTAAGCTAGGCCAAAGCGCCCATTGGATCCCACGCCGGCAAAACGATTGCTGGCTCTTCCAGTGCTTTGCGATATTCCGCCGGAAGCAGATTCTTCGGCACTGCAACTTCATACACGTACTCAGTGAACCAATCGTCACTCATCGTAAAGTAACCCTTATCCGCAATGTCAGTGCCCCAAGAGTTCTCCACGCGCCAACGGCGAGTAGTCGTGCCGTCATCAGCAACATCCACGCCAGCAAAAGCCATAGCGTGATTCATTGCAGAATCAGCAAAGCGCACGCGCTCTTCCTTATCCAAATCAAAATCAACGCCATAAACGCGGCCATACTCAAACAAATCAGTAGCCCAAGCGCCATTTTCGCGATCCATCATAGGATGGCAATCAGCACCAAACCAAACTGGAATGCCCTTCTCAACCAAAATCTTACGCACGCAATCCTTCATAAACTGGTTTGGTACGTTCAAATACTCGGTTGCGTCTCCGCCAGCAACATTACCCAAATGCTCAATAGCAATCTTCTTGCCCTTAGGATGCTCAGCACGAGGATCGTCAACCAAGCACACATAATCCTCAAGACCAGCGTTCACGTACTTCTTCCAGAACTCAACTGGCGTAATCTCACCATCGCGATGGAACTTGCCGTCGCTATCAGTCCACTCCCAATCGAAGCTCTTAGGTGGCTCACCCAAGTGAATTGTCAAAATCCTGTGGCCTGCAGCAGTAGCGTCCGCAATAATCTCATCAATTTCAGTAGCATTAGCATACATATGAGCTACAGCAGTGTGCAAAAGCGCACGCAACTGCGTATTCATAGCGCCAGTATTCTTAGAAGAAGCGGTTTCTGGGAACAAATCTTTAGGAACAGCACCATACTTCTTGTAAACGTTCATAGCCATGGTCCACTGGCCGCCATCGCCCATAACATCATGCAACAAATGCTGAATCAAGCGAGAATCTGAAGGCTCGCCCGCGCGAACCAAAGCCGCAACATCCTTCAAGAAGTAGTTAATTCGCTCAAGCTTGTCGTAGTACATTGCGTAGTTCTGAGAAAACTCAAATTCCTTCAAACCAAGCGACTTTTTAGCAATAAAACGAGCAACGTTCAACGAGCTAAACAGCCAGCAGCGTCCAGAATGATCCTGATGCGTAGCATCACCGTTGTCAACAATCGTGGAAAAACGACGCTGCAACAAGCGAGCGCGGTCATAATTACGCGCAACCTTATCAATACCAGCAGCAGTTACACCATTCATAGCCAAACGGTTCAATGGGTTTGCATCAAAATCCTCACGCAAACCTTGCAATGCTTCATCAGTTAAAGCGGTGATCTCAGTCACTATTCTTACCTTTCCTGTTAATTATTTAGTTAAATTTGTTTAGAAAATTTGTTTAGAAAACTTATTTTACTAATTTTCTTGAGATTCGTCAGATTCGTTAGATTCTTCAGATTCCGCCAACGCAGCCTGAACATCTCGCTGAGCCTGCTTTGCTTCGGCAGAAGATTTCGCATCCGAAGAATTGTCAACATCGTCAGAAGCCTGCTGAACAGGCTGATCCGGCTGAGCATCTCCAAAATCAAAACCAGAGAACGCGTTTGCAAACAGCGAGCGCAATTCCGTAACTCGCTGCGTAATAGTTGCCTCGCGATGCTGCAATTGGCTCAAGCGCGCAGTCATACCATCTAATTCCTGCTGAGCTGCAGCCCTACGCTCTTCAACCTGAGCAGTCGCCTCCTGCATAGCTTTGCGCACAATATCAGCAGCCTGATTATCCGCAGCCTGATGCGTTTGTGCCGCATATTCGTCAGCTTCCTGATGCACGGTTTTCGCACGAGCCACCAAAGCATCGGCTTCTTCTTGAGCTGCACTCTCCTTTTCCTTCAAACCGGAAAGCAAAGCGTCAACCTTCTTCGTAGCTTCTTCCTGCTGGGAGGCAATATCTGCACGAATCTGCTCAACTTCTGCACTAACTTGGCTTAACGTACGCGTGCGCTCAACTTGAGCATCATCCGCAATTTCCTGAGCTTTTGCGCTAGCTGCATCCGTAATTTCGCCAGCCTTACGCTGAGCATCCGCCATCATCTTAGAAGCATGCTCGCGCATATCTGCCAACTTTTTATTCGCTTCTGCCAATGCAGATTCGATTTGATCGTTAGTTTCAGCCTTTGCGCGTGCAATTTCTTCGTTTGCTGCCGCGCGCTGTTCTGCAATTTTTTGAGCAGCTTCCGACTTAAGCTGGGAAATATTGCTTTCTTGCTTAGCGCGCTCAGAAGCCATGCGCTTAGTGTGCTCCTCTTGAGCATTTTGCAAAGCTAATTCTGCAGCATCTTTCTGCGCTTGCACGTCTTTTGCTGTAGTATCTCGCAAACGCGCAGAATCTTCTTGAGCAGCTTGCATCATTTGAGTCGACTTTTGTGTAGCGTTTGAAAGCATTGTGTCGGCTTTAGTTTGTGCCTCCTGCATTAAGTGAGCTGCATCTAATTTAGCGTTATTAAGTAATGTTCCAGCCTGAGCTTGTGCATTCTTTTTGATTGACGCAGCATCCTGCTTTGCTCGCTCAAGTAATTGTGCACTTGTTTGTTCTGCAGATGCTAGTAATTGTTGCGCATTTGCACCCAAAGATGCGAAAGTATTTCCGCTTTTTGCGCGCTTTACATTATTTTTTTCTTCTTGCAATTGAGCTTGCAATTGCAAAATTGATTCGTCACTGGAACGCACTTGTTCACGCAAACGCGAAATTGTACGCTCATAGTTAGCAAAGGCCTCATTTACCTTGTCTTTATCGTAACCACGCAACGCGGTTGGGAATAAATCCGTTGCCATAATATTCCTTTCACAAGCCCCCAGTAAGCTGCACCGACTGTGTGCCTACGCCATCAGCATCAACGCTATCACTTAAGAGCGCAAAATACTCGTGTGTTGCGCACGTTTTTGCTAAGCTCACACAACTAATTTATCATCACCTATTTAGTAACAAATAATTTAGTAACAACTACTTTAATAACATTCCTTCTGCAGAAGGTTGCATATAATATCTGACTGCTTCACGCACAATATCTTGCCCTGCTTCAATCTGCTGTTTTAATGGCAAACCGTTTCTAGCATCGTG
Source organism: Gardnerella sp. Marseille-Q9185 (assembly GCF_046508745.1). Taxonomy (NCBI): domain Bacteria; kingdom Bacillati; phylum Actinomycetota; class Actinomycetes; order Bifidobacteriales; family Bifidobacteriaceae; genus Gardnerella; species Gardnerella sp. Marseille-Q9185. The sequence continues at coordinate 55,320 of NZ_JBKFWK010000007.1, read as the reverse complement.
CAAACTTACAACCGGAGGAAAACTCACAAAACCGGCAAGAACACGCTTATTATCTTTAGCCGCCCAGTGCAAAAGCTGATAAAACAAAGAATTGCACACGTACGTTCCTGCGTCGGAGCTTAAATTAGATGCAATTGAGTCGTGAGCAAAACGCTGCAAAATCATTCGCAAAGGCAGCCTCGTCCAGTAAGCTGCAGGACCATCTTCAACAATCGGCATTTTTTGCGGGCGACTATTATCTACATCCGGCTTTTTAGCATCAATAACGTTAGTTGCGCATCTTTCAAGTTGCACTCCTCGCGCAGTGTGCTTTGTGCCGGTGGCGATTACAATATTTGCCTGCTCACGCTCAATTGTTTCTAATAATTTAGGCCAAGCATTCGCAAAACTAATCGGAAGCATAACAGACGTTACTTTTACGCAAATATCTTCAGAAGGCTGCATTTTAGCAAGATTTTCCGCAGATTCTAGTGCGGATGGCACTTCGTAAGAAGGGTTGACTTCTAAATCTGCGTATGGACCAAATCCTGAAATTACAACGTTAATTTGATTCATAATATTAGCCTACTTTCTGAAGATTTTAGCTACTTGTCTAGTATTACAAGCGCAAGAAGTCTGCCTTCATGCGATTTTCCAGCAAGTTGCGCGCGCCTATGCGAATACCACAGAGGATTTTCCAAAGTGCACATTGGGTTTTGCAAATTTTGCAAACGTTCCGGCAAAGATTCTCCTTCACCGTCTACTTCGCAAATTGTGCGCAATTCTTCATCTTCCTGCAAATATTGCGTTGCTGCATAAACTCGAGGCAAAGCGTTAACAATATTTGCAACTCCTGCGAGAGCCAAATCGATTCGAGCAGCCTCAGCAATATCAATACCTAAGCCGCCGAAACGAGTTTTTGTTACGGTTTGTGGGTAGCGTTTTTCAAAATCGAGCGCAATACTTTCGCCGACTTCGTAGCAGTTGCCGCAAATGCATGGTCCTAAAACCGCATTTATTCGCGAGCGTTCAGCACCTTTTTCGCACATTGCTTCAATAGCAGAATCAAGAACTCCAGCCATTAATCCTTTTCTTCCGCAATGCGCTGCAGCGATTACTCCAGCTTCGTCGTCCGCAAGTAAAACAGGCAAGCAGTCGGCTGCAAACATTCCCAAAGCAAGCGAGTGTGCTGTAGAAACTTGCGCATCTGATTCAATACGCAATTTGGAATCCGCAAAACCAGTTGCGTCGAATCCGTAAGGCGTATTCCATGAATCAACTACAGTATCCGCGTCAAAAACTTCATTTCCGTGCACTTGAGCAACCAAAGATAAGTCCGCTTGTAACGCACGCTGTAACGCTGCGCGATTGCTTGCAACAGCTTCCTCATTATCTCCTGCACGTCCGCCTAAATTAAGCGAAGCAAATGAACCTTCAGAAATACCGCCCAATCTAGTAGTAAAAACTGCGTGAGTACGAGCTCCTAATGCAACTGGAATAGTTACAGGAATTGGCTTGCCTTCGTTATCTTCATGCGGCAACGGCATGCCAGTTACGCTTGTTTGTTGCATATGTTACTTTCTTTCACCCTAAATAAGCCAATTCTTCATTGCTTAAGTTCAAATCTGAAGCTTTTAAGCTGTCGAGAATAGTTGCAGGCCTGTGCGCTCCTGGAATCACAAATACGTGCTCACCTTTTGCAAGCTCCCAAGCCAAAACTACCTGCTGATAGCTTACGCCATGATTCTCGGCAACTTTGCGGAATGGGTCAAAAAGATGGTCGTCATACGGATGACGGAATCCACCTAATGGACTCCAGCAAACGAAAGCAATTCCAAGCTTTTCGCAATATTGCAAAGTATCTTCGTTTTCTAAATGAACCGGCGAATACTGGTTTTGCACAGCAACTAACTTATTTCCTAAAATATTGCGCGCAATATCAATTTGTTCCACGGAAGCGTTAGAAATTCCGATTTCTCGAGCAACTCCTTCGTCAAGCAGCTGCTGCATTGCTTCAATGGATTCATTGTATGGAACTTCCGGATCCGGCCTATGGAAGTAAAGCAAGTCAATAGTGTCAACGCCTAAAGCCATTGCAGACTCTTTTGCGTGACGGATTAAATGCTCCGGCTTGCCATCCTTGCCCCACGTTGGGCGGCCATCCGTAAAGTTACGGAAGTGACCAACTTTTGTTGCAACTAAAATAGAAGATTTATTGCCCTTCCAGCTTTCTAAAGCCTCACGAACAAGCTTTTCTCCAGTTTGCTCCTCACCGCCAGAGCAGTAATACGCCCATGCGGTATCAATATGCGTGCAGCCAGCATCAAGAGCTGCATGAATGGTTTCAATGCCCATACTGTGTCCAAGATTGTTTTCGATTGTAAGCGGCATTTCACCAAAGCCAATGGCTGTTGTGTCAAACGACCCCAGTGCACGATGCATAACCATATTTACCTCTTATCTAAACAGTTTTAAAATGCCTCCAAATGCAAGCGCAATTTGAAGGCATTTCGTAAGTTATTAATTTATTTATTATCTATTAGCATTTGCTTTTCGATAATTTTATGCGATTAATCTTCCTCAAATGGGTCAAAATCGCGGCGCACGCGGCGACGAGGACGCTCGGTACGCTCTTCGCGAGCAGAACGATACTCATCATAGTGATCGTCATCTGCAGCGTAGCGAAGATTGCGATCGGAGCCACGGCGAGCTTCCGAATTGCGTCGGCTATTGCGCTCGTCGCGATCTGCACGGTCGTCACGATCTGCGCGATTATCACGATTGTCGCGCTCGTCATAGCGGTCATCGCGATGAGAAGACCTGCGAGGACGATCATCAAAATCGCCGTCAGCGTAACGGTCGTCGCGTTCCGAACGATCTGCACGATCCGAACGACGATCATCTCGACGAGAATTGCGATCTTCGTAACGATTGTCACGATCGGAATAGCGGCTGTCACGGCTGTCGCGATCGTCACGATCATCTCGATCATCACGCATGCGACGACGTGGACGATCATCTCTATCCGAACGATCACGGCTGTCGCGATCATCTCGACGGCCACGTCCACCGCGGTAATCATTACGAGAATCACGATCGTCACGCGAACCGCGGCCACGATTTTCGCGAGGAGACGGAGCAGAAGATTCCTGATCTTCAAAACCTGGAATTGCTAAGGAAATCTTGCCGCGCTCATCTACGCTTTGAACGATAACCTCAACATTATCGCCTTCCTTAAGCACATCTTCCACAGTGTCAATTCGCTCACCATTAGCCAAGTTACGAATTTGCGAAATATGCAGCAAACCGTCAGTTCCAGGAGTCAAATTAACGAAAGCACCAAAGCTCGTAGTCTTCACAACCTTACCTGTGAAAGTTTCACCGGCCTTTGGAACGCGAGGATTTGCAATAGAATCAATGATTTCCTTTGCTTTCTGAGCAGCTTCGCCGCCTTCGGAAGCAATATAAACAGTACCGTCATCCTCAATAGCAATCTCAGCACCAGTTTCTTCCTGAATTTGGTTAATCATCTTGCCCTTAGGACCAATGACTTCGCCAATCTTATCAACAGGAATTGTGGTTGTAATAATGCGTGGAGCGAATGGGCTCATTTCTGCTGGGCAATCGATGCACTCGTTAATAACCTCAAGAATAGTTGCACGAGCCTCGTGAGCCTGCTGCAAAGCGGCAGCCAAAATGTCTGCAGGAATACCATCGAGCTTAGTGTCGAGCTGCAAAGCAGTAATGAACTCGGAAGTACCAGCAACCTTAAAGTCCATGTCTCCAAATGCATCTTCAGCACCGAGAATATCAGTCAAAGTCTTGAAGATGTGCTTTCCATCAACATCTCCAGAAACCAAGCCCATAGCAATGCCAGCAACTGGAGCCTTCAAAGGAACGCCAGCAGCAAGCAGGGAAAGTGTAGAAGCGCACACAGAACCCATAGAAGTGGAACCGTTAGAACCAATAGCCTCAGAAACCTGACGAATAGCATATGGGAACTCTTCGCGACCTGGCAAAACTGGAACCAAAGCCTTCTCTGCCAAAGCACCGTGACCAATTTCGCGACGCTTTGGAGATCCAACGCGACCCGTTTCACCAGTGGAGTATGGAGGCATTTCGTAGTTGTGCATGTAGCGCTTAGTCTGTGGGCCAGAAAGCGCATCCACCTGCTGTTCCATCTTAAGCATGTTCAAAGTTGTTACGCCCAAAATCTGGGTTTCACCACGCTGGAAGAGTGCAGAACCATGAACGCGTGGAACAACGTCAACTTCTGCAGAAAGTGTACGAATATCGCGCAAACCACGTCCATCAATTCGGTAATCTTCCGTCAAAATACGGCGACGAACAATTTGACGCTGCAATTCTTTAAACGCGTTGCCGAGTTCCTTTTCTTTCTCAGCTTCGTCCATATCAGTGAATTCTTCTGCGATTGCAGCACGCACGCCTTCCTTAATTTCAGCGATGCGATCTTGACGAGGAAGCTTTTCTGCAATAGAAAGAGCCTCATCCAAGTCTTTGTGTGCGATTTCGTCAATACGCGCGTAAAGTTCGTCCGTATATTCTGGGAAGAGCTGGAATTCCTTGGTTTCCTTAGCTGCAATGCGCTTCAACTCATTCTGAGCGTCGCAAATAACCTTAATAAATGGTTTAGCGGCTTCCAAACCACCGGCTACAACTTCCTCATCCGGCTTAGTTTGACCTTCATTATAAATCAAGTTCCAAGCGTTCTTGCCGGCGCCAGCCTCAATCATTGCAATAGCAACATCGCCGTTTTCAATCACTCGGCCAGCCACAACAATTTCAAATACTGCACGCTCACGTTCGCTCCAACGTGGGAAAGCAACCCACTGGCCGTCAATCAAAGCCAAACGAACACCAGAAACTGGGCCTTCAAATGGCAAACCAGAAATCATAGTAGATGCAGAAGCCGCGTTCAAAGCGATTACATCGTAAGCATCGTCAGGATTAATAGACAAAATAGTTTCCACAACCTGCACTTCGTTACGAAGAGTGTGTGGGAACAGTGGGCGCAATGGGCGGTCGATAATTCGGCATGCCAATGTTGCTTCGTTAGAAGGACGTCCTTCACGGCGGAAGAACGAACCTGGAATCTTACCAGCAGCATACATCTTCTCTTCCACATCAACAGTAAGTGGGAAGAAGTCGTAATTTTCCTTCGGACTAGATCCTGCAGTCGTCGTCGACAAAATCATGGAATCGTCATCCAAGTAGGCGGCAACAGCACCGTCTGCCTGTTGTGCGAGTCGACCAGTTTCAAAGCGCAGCGTGCGCTTACCAAATGAACCATTATCAATAACGGCTTCTACAGCCTTAATTTCGGGACCCTCCACGGGTTCCTCCTTTTCTTAACTTACCTAATCAACCAACATGCGTAATAACATTGGCGCCTTCACGTTGTTATTATCCCTAACGATTTTTCGCAATCCTGCACGCCAATATTTCGTAGTGTTTTTTGTTTCGGTTACTTCAATCATCCGTATTCAGTTATGCTTCAATCTTAAATTATTTTAATCTTAAATTATTCTTCAATCTTTAGTTATGATTCAATTTTAAATTATGCTTTCAATTATGTATATACAAAAGCCCGAGCTTAAGCCCGGGCTAAAAGACTATCGACGCAAGCCGAGTCGTTCAATCAAAGAACGATAACGGTTGATGTCAACACGCTTCAAGTAATCGAGAAGACGACGACGATCACCAACCATGAGCAACAAGCCACGACGAGAATGATGATCGTGCTTGTGCTCCTTCAAGTGCTCAGTAAGGTCAGCAATGCGCTTGCTAAGCAAAGCGACCTGCACTTCTGGGGAACCCGTGTCACCCTCGTGCGTCGCGTATTCGTTGATAATGTTCTTCTTATCTTCAGCCGTTAATGCCACGGCGTCCTCCTTAATATCACTGCGCGGTGCCACAACCTTCTGTTGTAGCGCTCTCAATCCGCGGGCGTTACACGCCAAATCTCTATCATACAACCACTCGTCAACAAGTTATTATTGCTAATCAAAATTTGCAGTGCAAAATATTACATTGCGGTCATAAAGCCACCAAATAGCACAACTAGAATTGCCAAAACTTCAACAGCGTAAAACATAATAAAAGATGCCCAGCTGCGAGTTAGCACATTTAGACGCGATTTTTTAGGAATAACAACAAGCAAACCAACGAATAATACAGCAAAAACAGCCACAGCAAATCCTGCAGAAATAATGCCAAGATTAGCTGCGTTAGCAAGCCCAGATGCAGGACCATAAACTACGTAAGTTGAATACCAAAAACTCATACTCAGCATACACAAGCCTGCAATAAGCTGTTCAAAAGCTAGAAATACCACAAAAATAAATCTCCAAACCCAGCTACTTGATTCAATCAGAGCCATTGCAAGACTTGTAAAAGCAGCAACTGTAATAACCCAGGAAATAAAAACTACCCCTTGAGCAGACAGCCCTGCACAATGCGAAACAACCCACGACGTATATTGAACAGCAAGAGTGCGGCCAGCCCAATACGGTAGCACAATTGCAAGCAATAATATTCCTAAATATATCCACCAACGCTTAGGATTCGCATGTTTACGCGAAAAGTCAGCAATTGACAATTCCGTTTCAGGTAAATCTGAGCTTAAATATGCGTCTGATATTTCTTTTGCAGGCGCAGCATTTTCTGCATGCGCATCACTTTTTGCAGGCGCAGCACTTTTTGTGGGTGCAGCACTTTCTGCAGGCGCAGCATTTTCTGCAAGCACAGCATTTTTAGAAGATGTTGGGCGTCGTCTTACTTTTATTGGCGTAAAGCTTTTAGGACTCTCACTATGTTCATCATTCAATGTCATAAGATAATTCTCCTGCCAATCTTTAGCATTCGCCCAATCCTTCGCAAGTTTAAGCACACCTGCGTAACAGTAATAATACTTTATCAATACTTTATTATTGTATTCAATAACTCGCGCAAGAAGTAGTGCGCTTAACATGTTTGCCGTTTATGCCGACTGCTAGTCTCATTGTAAAGGCATGTTTTGCATGCGTTTTGCTTAAAAAGCGGCGTTTAGTCGCAAAAAATACGACAGGATATCATGGGATTTATTCATTTTATTGTCAACTTACTTAAGGATCCACGCTCCGCTATTGCAAGTTGGATTGCGATGGGTACAGCTCCAGCATTAGGCCTTATTTTTCTAATTGTTTTTATTGAAACAGGCGTAGTATTCTTCCCATTTTTGCCGGGAGATTCCTTGCTTTTTGCGGCCGGCTTCTTTGCAGCTCCCGATGCTCAAACCGGTCACAGCGCACTTCCTCTTCCACTGTTGCTTGCGGTTGTTTGGCTGGCGCCTATTATTGGCGATCAGTGCAACTATTTTATTGGCCATTTCTTCGGCCGCAAGATTGTAGAATCTGGTAAAGTTAAGGCGCTTACTCCAGAGCGCGTTGCTAAAACCGAAGCAATGATTGAAAAATGGGGTCCTTTAGCCGTATTTTTGGGCAGATTCTTCCCATTTATTCGCACGTTCATGCCTTTTATTTCCGGCGTATCCGGAATGCGATGGGTTCGTTTTACACCATTTTCTATTCTTGGCGGAATTATATGGTCCTCACTTTTCACGCTTCTTGGATACTTCTTTGGAAAGATTGATTTCGTACAGAAGAATTTTGAATTAGTGATTGTTGCTATTTTACTTATTTCACTTGTTCCAACTTTTATTGGCTTATACAAAGCACACAAAGCAAAAAAGGCATCTAAATAGATTGTGCTTACGACACTCATGCACACTGCACTATAAGAAATATTGTTTTTATACAAGATTTGTAGTACAGTGTGCAGAGTTGTCGTAAGATGATTTGTCTTAGACATTGGGGCTATAGCTCAGTTGGTAGAGCGCTTCGTTCGCATCGAAGAGGTCGTGGTTTCGATTACCATTAGCTCCACGAAGCCCACTGCATTCATTCCACCGCAGTGGGCTTTTTTATTCACTTAGCCCTATTGCGCACTTAATCATCTTCCTTGCTACTTTTATGCTTTTTGTAGATTATTCCAGCTCCAAGCGCCACGCATAACAATGTAACAACGATTATTCCAACATACGCAAGCACTACTAGAAGATTTGACGAGCTTCTTCCACTTGTGTTTTTATCGTTCAAATCGCTGCTCAAATCATTATTAGAAACTCCATTAGAATCTGCATTATTTTCATTATTTGCATTAGAATCTTGCACCTGAGAACTTGCTACATCATCATTTTTATTGTCTTTTTTACCCCCATTTTTCTTCTTTTCTAATGCAGAAATCTTTTTTAAACTGTGTGAAATCTGCACAACTTTCACATTGTTGTATCTTAACTCTGTTATGTTTCCTGCATAATCTACAGCTTTTACAAGAACATCGTGCGCCACACCATCAGGCTTCATTTTCAAAGACAGTACTGGCTTATTAGCCGACTTTCCTCGCCAAATATGCTTAGCTTTGCCGTCAACATTAAATGACACTAATTTCAAAGCCATATTATCTTTTGCGCTAATTCTCACTAATTTTCCATCTTTTTCAGTTTTGTAAACTGAATTTTTACGCATATCAAATGCTGTTGCAAGAGGAGCAAGATGATCTACAGTAAATCGCAAAGACGCAGAAGATGCGCGTAGCGCTCCGTTAGACTCACCTGCTACTCGCTCGTTAGAGGAATGATTACCTGCTTTGTCTACGGAATTAATTAACACTCTGTAATTTGCGTTATCCGCAAAATTGCGTTGGAAAATAGTGTATGTTAAACGAGGCCAACCGCGATCTGTGCTTACAGCTACAGAAAAATCGTTTTTGCTTAAGTTTCTTTCAACACCGTCTTGCACAACGCTTACTTTTGCAGGATACGCCAAAGAGCTTGCATTAACTTCTTCAATACGAACATCTTTCGCATGCTGCAACTGTTTGTTGTTCATTGCAGCAGTTGAACCATCTAATCTAAACGTTGAACCGGAGCTGTTAATAGAAAATTGCATACTTCCGTGAATTTCATGATTTACCACATCTTTTGCGCTCCACTGCAACTGATAAATATCGTCATCGTTTGGACCGCTATAAAAAGCTTCGTACTGGACTTTTGCACTGTTATTACTAAATTTTGCAGAAGCTGGATTTACGTTCTGACCACCGCGAACGCGATGCAGCCAGCACTTTACACTTTTTGGATTCAAATAATTATCACTAATAACAACCGTTGGTTTTACTTCACGAGAATAAGCTCCACCATTACTAACACCGGTAATTGAAACAGTTGGAATGTGAGTATCAATAACAAAATTGTCACTACGCGAAGAGCTGAAATTTCCCGACAAATCTTGAGCAGCATATTTAGCTTCCCAAGAAGCATCTTTATTAAACGAAATATCTGCATACCAAATGTTTGGGTGAAAACTGTCGTTTTTAAACTGTTGAGCAGTTAGATTAATAACTTGTTTTCCGTTTGCTTTAACAGTTGCTATTGGCGAAGAGTCTCTAAGAAGATAAGAAAAAGCAAAAGAATCATCGTCTACTATTACCCTAGCTGAACGATTTGCCTTAAAATATTTACCTCCGTAAACGGTATTGTTGTCGTAAATAACCTTTAACCGCGGTTCAGTATAATCAATAACCACAAAACGTGCAGAATCTATCATATTGCTACTTTGCGTTGAATCCGAAATATTTACAGCTAAAGCAGGAATATTTAGTATTGGCTCTTGAAAATTCATTTTACTTGTAGAAGATTTTGCTACACGAGTAATACTAGATGCCTTATTTTCGTTCTTTTTATTTGCATTACTACCACCCCATATGCGATGCGGCGCAATTGCTACGGACGCAATTCGCACTGAAACGTCGCGCAAATCGTAAATTCCGCAACTTTTCAACTCAACTTTTACTACTCCTACCGGATTAGGACGTAGTTGGTAACGGAAATTAACTAAAGACGACAACACTTCTGTTTTAGCCAACTCGGCTTTAGAATTAGCAACTTTGTAACGTCCAATATTTACATAAACTTTGTGAATACGCTTTAATGTTGACGCATCTATTCCGTCAACCGTAACGACTAGCAAAACTGGACGCTTAGTAAACATGTACTTACCTTTGGAGCGAACTGTTCTCTGGTTTGGTATAACAGAAATATGGCGTATGCGCAAATTGCGATCAGTGTTAATATTCTGCGTTTTTACATGGTTTTCTGTTGTTACACTAATATTCTTTGTTTGCGCGTAGGAAGCATTAATCGGCAGCAACACTGCAACAATACTCATAAAGAAAAATGCAGAAATGCAAATACCTGCAATAAATCTTGCTAAAAGTCTTTTAATAAGTTTATTAAAAGACATCTTTGCCTTCCCCCACAAAGAATGTTTCTGCTCAGCAAACCCTTCTCGATTTTGCTGTTTCATATGTTCCCCCTTTTGTTAATCCCTTATTTGTTTTATTTTTTTATTACTTTGCTGTTACTTTGTTCTACTTTTATTACCTTTTATTACTTTTATTACTTAAATTATTTTTCTGAAAAAATTGAGTTGATTTCGTCTTGAATTTGATGCACGCTATCGAGCGCAGATTTTTGTCTTTTTGCAGCATCATCATTCGAAGCATTTGCCTGATTAAGAAGATTTTTCGCATCATCACATAACTGTTGAATTTCTTGCTTACTAAAACCGCTTCCACGCAACATTCGCATCCAAGAATGTAAGGATTGCAGCACCAATTCTCCAGTATCAATGCGAAGTATGTTCACATTATTCTGCTTCGATATTTTTATAAGATTCTGCAAATGATTCACATACTGTTTATACGTTTCTTCATTTGGAGCATCTGTACTAACATCAACAAGGCGAGCGTAGCAATCAGAAATAGCAACATAAGCCTTAAACATGCTTGCTTTATTACTTGCTTTCTTGTGTGCTTCGTGCGCTTGATTTTTCACTAAATCGGATTTGGAAGTTGCCAATGCGTCAACAAACCAAGCCCTTGCCACTCGCATGCGCGAAAGTCTTTCCACATTCGCAACTTTTCCAGAAAATCCCGCAAAATAGTACCAATACGCTTTACCAATATCGCCAGAAATACTTGCCCAATCGTTTCTATTTGAACGCAGCTGATGATCATACTTGCTTATTAAGCTCATAAAATCACGCTCCTCCCCCGCACTCCACTGCTGATCCGCAAGTTGCGAGCGCAGCAAAACGCGCAAAGGCCTAAAAGACATTTGTCGAACGTAATTCTTTTGCAACATGCTATTTTGGATTTGCATAGCGCGCGAAATATAGCGTTTAGCGGAATCAGATCTGCTTTCACGTTCTGCCATACGTATAAGAGAATCGTAATCTGTTTTATTTTTCTTTATTAACTTCAGGCGACTTATTTTCGCTTCTGCGCTTAAAGTTTTGTCTGCCGTCTTAACTGCTGCATTGCTGCTGAAAATAGGCAGGCAATTGAATAATACAACCACAAAAAATAGCAGCAATACGGATATGCCTGCAGTTTTTACAGGAGTGCTAATCTGCGCACTACTCTTAAGCCTCTTCGTAGAAGATGCTTGACTTTTGCGCCTGCTAATAACAGAATTTTTATTCTTTAATGAAGTTCGACTGCTTCTGGAGCCGCATGACTCTAACGCAGAAAGCATCTCTTCGCAATCTTTATACCTGTGCGAAGGATTAGAAGTTGTTGCGAGTGCAATAACAGATACTAGATTCTCAAACAATTCACGATTTTCGTGCCTTACAGTTAGCGTTTGCAAACCTGCTTTAGAAGCATCGCTAGGAAATAACGCGTATCTTAATGTCATTGCAAGAGCATAAACGTCACTAGCAGGGGTTATTTCCTCACTACCATCTAAAACTTCAGGCGCCGAAAAACGTGGAGTTGCAAAACGTAAATCCGATTTTTCAAAACTTCGCATACTATCAGATTTAAAATCAGCAGCTTCTTCGCGAGTATACAGTTTACTTGCAGCACCAAAGTCAATTAGGCGAACTGTTCCGTCTTGCGAAATAATAACGTTTGAAGGTTTAAGATCACCATAAATAATTGGAGGATAATGAGAGTGCAAGTAAGCTAAAACCGAACATAATTGCACTCCCCAGTTTTTAACCGTTGAAGGGCTTTGTAAACCTTCTTCGTCAACAATTGATTTAAGAGAACGTCCTTTTACATAATCTCGTACGGCATAAGCTCGACCATTTTCTTCAAAAAAATCGACGATTCTAGGTATTGCTGGATGATCGCACTCTTTTAATACATCAACTTCAGCGCGTAAAGACTGGACTATATTTTTGCGATACGATTCATCACCTTGAAGCAAGGTTTCTTTTACAGCCCACTGTTTGTGCAGCACAGTATCAACCGCAAGAAATACGGTTGAAGTACCACCGCAACCCAGCTCTCCTAGTAACTGGTATCGCCCTCCTACACAAACCATCGTCAATCCTCGCAATCTAAATAATGTAAATTGCTCGGCGAAATTTGGTTAATTTACTGAGCAATTAAATTACAATTGCGACTACTGTATCGATAATTTTGTGCGTAAAAAAGCTTTTTTACCTATTGTGGTTAAAAGCTTAGAATCCTACAAAATACTTGGATTAATTAGTCAATATCCGCACCAAGCGCAAGAAGTTTTCCGCGAAAATCAGCGTAACCGCGATCAATTAGCGAAATACCGCGAACATTAGACGGACCTTTAGCAGTAAGAGCTGCAATCAAGTGGCTAAAACCACCTCGCAAATCCGGAACGTCAATATCTTGGCCAGTTAATGGAGTAGGTCCAAAAATCACAGCGGAATGCTTGTAATTGCGCTGCTGGAAGCGGCAAGGAAGAGAACCCAAGCATTCACGATACAGCTGAACCATAGCACCCATTTGAACAAGAGGCTTAGTGAAACCAAAACGATTCTCGTACACCGTTTCATGCACAATACTCAAGCCCTTCGCCTGAGTAAGCGCAACAACAAGCGGCTGCTGCCAATCCGTCATAAAACCAGGATGCACGTCGGTTTCAATAGCAACAGGATGCAAATCCCCACCCGGATGCCAGAATCTAATACCTTTATCCGTAACGTCGAATTGTCCACCAACTTTGCGGAATACGTTTAAGAAAGTCATCATTTCCGGCTGAGTTGCGCCCTTAATAAACACGTCTCCGTGAGTAGCAAGAGCCGCCGAAGCCCAAGAAGCAGCTTCAATTCGATCGGTTAGTGAAGTATGCGTATAGCCTTGTAACTCTTTTACGCCTTCAATTCGGAAAGTGCGATCAACATCAACGGAAATAATCGCACCCATTTTTTGCAAAACAGCTACCAAATCCATAATTTCAGGCTCAATTGCAGCGCCGGAAAGCTCAGTTCGACCTTCTGCAAGAACTGCTGCAAGTAAAGTCTGCTCTGTTGCTCCAACAGAAGGATACGGCAGATGAATTTTAGTGCCATGCAAACCGTTAGGCGCAGTAATATGAATGCCATCCTCGTGATCTTTATCTACATTTGCACCAAGCTTTCGCAAGGTTTCAAGATGGAAATCAATTGGACGACCGCCAATATTACAGCCTCCAAGCGCTGGAATAAACGCTTCTCCAAGACGATGAAGAAGAGGACCAGAGAAAAGAATAGGAATACGCGAAGAGCCAGAAAGAGTATCGACGTCTGCAACATCTGCGAGCTGCACTTTTGTTGCGTCGATTGTAACGATTCCTTCCGGACCATTTACGTCTACAGAAACACCATGCAAACGCAATAAATCTGAGACAACATGCACGTCACGAATTTCTGGAACATTTTTAAGCACAGACTTTCCAGGTGCTAAAAGAGCAGCAACCATTGCCTTGCTTACAAAATTCTTCGCACCACGCACTTTAATAGTGCCATTAAGCGGCTTACCACCTTCTACATGCAACACGTCTGCAGCATCAATGCCACTATTGTTGTTCTGTTCAGCCGTATTATGTGCGGACACGTTTACCTCTTTCGTTCGCGCTAAAAAACTATTAACTATCATACCGGCATACTTGCCAACGCGCTCAGATATATTGCTTAATAAAATACTAACTCCGCTAAACTCGCATTTTAATGGGTTTGATGCTGACGCCATCTGCGAATTAACTTAGTTAGCAATGATGGTTTTCGCAATAAATCAACCTCAGGTAAATCATGCTCAGATTCTGCGGTAAGACCATACGTATAAGCCTTTTTAGTTGATGGTTTGCCAACAAGATTGCCAAATTCCAGCATTTGCGTGCGCGGTTCAAATGGGTGACGAATATCAAATTCAAGCAAACGTACACCACGCTTTGCAGGCTCCGGGCCGTATGAACTAAATCCACAAGTAGGAGTTGCAATAAGAAGTATATTCTTTTCAGGCTCTTTACCAGCAAAAGCATTTAGATGATCGTGACCAGCAACAACAGCAAACGCGCCAACTTTAGCTAAAAGCGCAAACTCGCCGCTGTCAACATCTGGGCAACTAATACCCTCTCCCAAATAGCCGTCCGGAAGAACACGATTCTCGTCAAGAGCGTAGTAACGTCCAGCAAAAGTACGATACCCTTCAATTGCGCTTTCTTGTGCAGCAGAATCTTTAGAAACCTCACGAAGAACACGATAATACTGTTGCAACGGAAAATGCTGAAACACGCAGAAACGAGGCGGCAAAGAATCCGGAAGCTTTTCTACAAAATTAAGAGCCTTTTTAGAAGGCTGGCCGTAGCCGCCCGATTGAGAATAATCTCCTGAATCTATTAAAACAATTGAAAAAACAACATTTTCTTGACTTTCGTCCATAACTGGAAGAGCGAAAGTACCAGGCTCACAAGGCAATATAATCTGCTTGTGTAAAATACAATTCGTTGACTGCATTGCGCTTGATGAAGACGTATAGTTAGAAACACGATTCATGCAGCAAGAAAATTCACGATACAGTGAGTCAAGCTCCTCGTTACTTAATCCACACTGAAAATCATGATTACCATATGTTACAACCCATGGAATTTTGCGCTTTTCTAATGGTTCAACTAAGCGAGATATTCCGTTTTTAACCTGCTGAAGTAGCTGCTTCCTATCAAAGTCAGACATATTTTCAGACTTCTGCCAACGTCTGCGCGTAAAAGTGCTTGAAAAAACTTTTTCGTAGCCAGCAATCTGATTACCTGTAAACACAACCAAATCGGGACGCACGGCGCTGCAAGCAGATTCAATTAGTCGAATAGTATCCGACGACACTTTAGGAACATCTTGAACATCTGCACATTGAAGTACGCGAAACTTACCAGAAAGATGGAACTGTAAGCGCCCCAATCGCGCCGAAATCGATAAAGGAAGCTCTGCATTTGCAGTAACTTCAGATTGTGCAGAATCACTCATACTTCAAGCATACGGCAGATACGAAACGACTCACTAAATTTTTTGCAGTGTTTTCAAAAATTCGCTAATTCTTGTAAAACTCGGTTTGCTTGCAAAAATGGTTGAGATCAGAAAACTCGCTACTACCAACGAAAACATGTGAAAACTGATGGGAAATAGGTGGAAAACAGGAAAAATCAG
Organism: Gardnerella sp. Marseille-Q9185; assembly: GCF_046508745.1. Taxonomy (NCBI): domain Bacteria; kingdom Bacillati; phylum Actinomycetota; class Actinomycetes; order Bifidobacteriales; family Bifidobacteriaceae; genus Gardnerella; species Gardnerella sp. Marseille-Q9185. The sequence continues at coordinate 39,778 of NZ_JBKFWK010000007.1, read as the reverse complement.
CAAAAATCAGCAAAATAGTTACAAATTCACAGGAAACTTACAGGCAATCGCATTATTGCACTCAGCATAAGGTGTTTATTATAGATATATCAAAAGGAAAACGAACTACAAACAAGTAGTTACGAAACCTTAAAGAACTTAACCTCTCTTCTTCTCTTTTCTCTAACCCCGGTCACGCACCGGGGTTTTTGATTTTTAAATGTATGATTCTCAGAAATTTATATAGATAACAAAAAAGCCCTCGTTCTACGAGAGCTATTCGCTGGGGTACCTGGACTCGAACCAAGAATGGATGAACCAGAATCACCTGTGTTGCCAATTACACCATACCCCAATTGGCAGGCTTCGCGGCTCTTGGAACCGTTCCGTCTTCGTACCCCCGACCGGATTTGAACCGGTGTTGGCGCCGTGAGAGGGCGTAGTCCTAGACCGCTAGACGACGGGGGCTTTCATTTATCAGCTACGCCTCTTGACGCAACAAATAGCGACTTTACAACATAAAGCAAATACTTGCAACCGCGGCGTGTCGAAAATATATTAAGCATAAAACAAATAAAAAGGCGGAAATGCAGCAATAGTGCCACACTCCCGCCTTATTTAAATTTTATTTGCACTTATAAATTATTTGCGATTTACAAGTGCTCGCGCAAACCAGCCAAACGCGCCAAAGTCACGTCTTTGCCAACGATTTCCATGGACTCAAACAGTGGAGGCGAAACGCGACGGCCAGAAAGTGCTACACGCACAGGGCCAAATGCCAGGCGCGGCTTGTAACCAGCTTCCTCAACAAGCTTCTTGTTCAAAAGCTCGTGCAAGGAATCAGTATGCCAATCAGAAGCATCAACGTCCTTCAAGGCAGCGAGCGCAGCGTCAAGAACCTCTCCTGCGGATTCCTTCAACTGCTTACGAGCGTCATCATCTGGAGCAATGTAGCCATCTTCACTAAGAAGGCTTCCAACCATTCCAGCAACCTCGCCAAGCAAGCGCACGCGAGGCTGCACGAGTGGAGCTGCAGCTGTGAGAACTTCGCGCTCGCGGTCAGTTAATGCATCCCAATTATCCGCGCTAACTACGCCATCCTTATGCAAGTATGGCACGGAACGGTTCAAGAAATCTTGCGGATCGAGCATACGAATATGCTCAGCGTTAATCGAAATTGCTTTATCCAAGTCAAAGTGTGCAGGATTTGCCTTAACATCGCGCACATCGAACTTTTCAACCATCTCATCCATGGTGAACACGTCACGATCCGGCGCAATAGACCATCCAAGCAAAGCCAAGTAATTCAGCAAGCCTTCTGGAATAAAGCCGTTATCCCTATGCAAGAACAAGTTGGACTCTGGGTCTCGCTTAGAAAGCTTCTTCTTACCTTCGCCCATAACGTAAGGCATATGGCCGTAAAGTGGAGTTTCCTTAGCAATACCCATTTCCATAAGGTAACGGTAAAGCACAATCTGGCGAGGCGTGGAGCTAAGAATATCCTCACCGCGCAAAACCACGTTCACGTCCATTAACGCGTCGTCAACAGGATTCGTAAGCGTGTAAAGCGGATCGCCATTCGGGCGCACAATCACATAATCTGGAACAGATCCAGCTTTAAAGGTGATTTCGCCACGAATTAAATCGTTAAAAGTAATGTCTTCATTTGGCATCTTCAAGCGAAGCGCAGGCTTGCGGCCTTCCGCACGGAAAGCTTGCTTCTGCTCTTCTGTAAGATTGCGATCGTAACCATCGTAACCAAATTCAGCTGGACGGCCAGCAGCAATATTACGCTCCTTAATTTCTTCAGGAGTAGAGAAGGATTCGTAAGCGTATCCTGCTTCAAAAAGCTTTTGTGCTACGTCTTTATAAATTTCCATACGCTGGGACTGGCGGTATGGGCCGTTATCTCCGCCAACATCAATGCCCTCGTCCCAATCAATATTGAGCCAACGAAGAGCCTCAATAATCTGCTGGTAGCTTTCCTCGCTATCGCGCTCATTATCGGTATCTTCAATACGGAACAGCAATTTGCCATGAGTATGGCGAGCCTCTGCCCAATTAAACAGCGCGGTACGAACCATACCCACGTGAGGTGTGCCGGTTGGCGAAGGGCAAAAACGCACGCGAACATTCTTTGGAAGTTCAGGCTTTGTGGATTTTGTTGCATTATTAGCAACTTCTTGAGTTTCCTCTGTATCAGTCATAGGTTCCATTGTGCCGCGCGTTACGGACGGATTGCGTTCAGTCAAGAGCTTGCGTAGATTCTTTATTTCCTTCTACATGCGCAAATTTTGCTGCCAATGCTTCGCGAGATTTGCGATCGTCTTCTTCTTTTGCAAGCTTCTTAGCAACTTCTGGATCCCACAGCACGTCTTCACGATGTTTTTGCCATTCCGCAGCCAACAAAGGCGCCGCAAACATAATCAAATCGTAAACACTACTATCTTTACTACTCTCATCGCTGTTTTTAACGCAATCAACAAGCTCACGCCACTGAGCATCTTTAAACATCATGCGAGGCACGCCAGCACACTCGCACACTTCGTTAATATAAAGGAAAATTGGTAAAGTTTCTTGAATATCGCTAGTTTTTGCAACTAGCTTGATAAGAATACACAAAACCAGAATAATTTTTTGCGACTCTACAGATTCCCTATATTCAAAGGATTGCTTTTTTGCGTATTCGATAGCGTTTTGTAAATCTTCAGCAACCCAATTTCCTTGTACTCCCAACGTATCTGCAGCGCTATTAATTGCATCGGCATCAACAGATGCGTGAGAGTAAAGTTTATTAAAAATAGTTTCTATATTATTGACGTCGTTTTCTAAAATTTCTGCTTCCGCTTCGTCATAATTAGGCTCATAGCACGAATCCATTGCATCGTAGGCGTCCGCAGCCGAAAGCAAAGCGTCAACAATTTCTTGCGGTCTGCCCGGAATCTCGTCCGCACCTTCGTACACAAATTCAGCATCCGGAACGGTCACGTCAAGATTCGTTAGCATTCGCGCTATTGCTCGCATTGAGCGCACTTCCAGATTTTCCGCGTATTTTGCGTCGTTATCAAGGTGACGAGCTTCTGTTAATGGCCACAATGCTGTCAAATTTGCGGCGGATTGAGCTGCGTTATTTAGATTTTTTATGGTTTCGATTTCCACTTTTTCAATTCCCACGTTTTCGATTCCTATTGTTCCATTAGAAGCTACCATCGAACGCTCCTTTACATTCGCAGCTTTTACTTCTACTTAACGTTTGCTGCAGGATCTACATACGTAATAGAAAGTACGCGCAAAGTCTTGCAATCGTAAGTAATAGAAGTAATTGACGCCAATGCTGTGTGGCGAAGAAGCATATTGTGCTCAGCATGGCCAGTTTCCAGCAGGTGACGATAAGACCAAATCGGCGACTCATGTGTTACAGCCACAATTTGCTCACCAGGATGCTTACGAACCTGCTCGCGTGCAAAATCACCAACGCGAGTAGCAATACTGCGGTAGCTTTCTCCCCAACTTGGCTTCCACAAATTTGCAACAAGCTTCCAGTTATTGTTTTTCCACAACGCACCTTCACCGTAGCCGATTCTTTTCCCTCGGAAATTATTGCCAGCTTCAATCAAGCGCTTATCTAAAATAATGTCGCTTTCATGAGATTGAACCGAAGATTGTGCAGAAGATTTTACGGAAGATTGCGAAGAATCCTCACCACAGTGCGCTTTTACATAGCAAGAATCAGGAATAGCACGCAAAGCATCCTCAATTTCGCGCGCTGTTTCGCGAGTGCGATCAAGAGGAGACGAGTATATTGCACTAATTCCTCGCATTTGCGGAACTGTTGCAATATATTGCGCCGTAGCTCTTGCCATTCGCACACCTCGCGCAGAAAGATGAAATCCCGGCAGGCGCTCGTACAGCACATGATTCGGATTATCTACTTCCCCATGACGCACAAAATGAATTGTTGTAGCCGGCATTCCTAACTCCTACTTTTACTTCCAACCTTTTGGCGTATGATTTAGCGACCATTCACCCAAGCGATGCGCAAAAGTATTGTCTTTAGCGGCATCATAACCAGGTTTTTGCGACTTCGTGTCGTCTAAAAGCCACTTTCTAATAACAAAATTCCATATGGCTACAACTACTGTTGCAATAAGCTTGCCAATGTTTGTGCGAAGCATGTAAATTGCAGTGCCACGCAAAGTTTGTGCCATTCCAAAAGTGCTAGCCCAAATAATCGCGTCGTTAATAAGCAAGCCAATAACCGCAGAAATAACGAAAATCAGCAATTCCAGCCAACGAGCCATGTCTTCGCGGTGCTTAAACACGTATTTCATGCTGGCAATGTAGTTAAAAATAAGCGAAATAATAAACGAAATAGTGCCTGCAGCAACATTATTTAAGTGCACAAGAAGCAACAAATTCAGAAGCGCAACATCAATAATAAGCGCGATAATTCCTACAATTCCGAATTTAACAACCTGTTCAATAAGCTTTTTCATATATTCCATTAAACACGCGACGGCTAACAATTAACATATAATTGTTACGTAATAAAACTTACTAAATTTAGCAAGGGAGCAATTATGCCAGTTATTCATACTCATGTTTCCGTAAGCACAACACCTGCCCAGCGCGACGCATTAAAAGCTGCTTACGGCAAGGCGATTAACGCAGTTCCAGGCAAAAGTGAGCATTGGCTTATGTGCCCATTCGAGGACAATATGCCGATTTATTTTGCAGGAGACGATTCCAAGCCTGCAGCTTACGTTGAGGTGAACGTGTTTGGTTCCAGCGTGCCTGGGTCTGCTTGGGAAAAGTTGACTGAGCAGATTATGGCAGCTTTAGAGCGCGAGCTTGGCGTGCCACAGGATCGCACTTACATTCGTTACACTGCAACCACCGACTGGGGTTGGAACGGCAGCAACTTCTAGGTAAAAACTGCAAAATATATTAAAGCCAATTACTTCTTAGTAGGAGCTGCCCCAACAGATTCACGCACGATGAGGGCAGTTCCTAGTTTTTTATGCGAAACAGGCAAAGCTTCTTCATTAAAACGTATTTGATCAATCAAACTTTCTGCAGCCAAACGTCCTTTCGAAGTAATTGGCTGATGAACCGTAGTTAATCTAGGCGTGCAAATTGTAGACAAAGGCAAATCATCATAACCCGTAATAGAAAGATCTTCAGGAACGCGTAATCCTTGCGCTTGAGCTGCTCCAAGCACGCCTAGCGCAATAATGTCACTAAACGACACAATCGCAGTAGGCCTACATTCAATATCAATGTCATTCCACATTTTGTTGAAAACATCAGCGCCACCCTGATATGTGCAAGGCGTTTCTATAACGGTAATCTCTTTATCTTCCGGCGATAAGTTGTGCTTTCTGAGCGCACGCACAACACTTGCCATGCGTCTACCAACTATTCCTTGCCATCCCGGATAATCAGTATGCGATTTCGTTTCGATTGCTGCAATACCAATATTCCTATGACCTAAATCAATAAGTCGATCTACTAAATCTTCAAAATCATGCTCATCGTCGACTTCTACAGTTGGAACGTTAATAGGTTGAGCAGGATCAACAATCACTACAGGAACATGCTTATTCAAAATTTCAACAACTTCTGCACGCTCAGCTTCCAAGCCGCAAATTATAAAACCGCTTACTGCAGCTGTAGGAATAGCTTTTAACATTGAACCTCTTAATGGAGGTACAAGCATCAAAGTGTAGCCTTCCGACTGGCAAACCTGCCCAATTCCTTGAATCAAAAGTGAATAATAAGGATTTTGCAAAATCGTATCAATACCTTGCGGAAGCAACAAGCCCAAAGCATTCGAAGAATTCGTGCGCAATGCTCTAGCTGTTGCACTTCGCACATATCCCATTTCTTCAGCAGTTTGCATAATATGCTCAACCGTCGCCTCAGACAGTTTTGACGGATCATTATATGCAAAAGATACTGCAGACTTGGAAACATTAGCTTTCTTTGCAACATCCTTAATAGTCACTCTACGAACATTCATAGCTTCCCCACTGCTTCACCTTCATACATTATGATGGATTTTTCTCCCATACGGTATTGATTACCTATTATACTTGGCACACCAAATAGCGCACGATCCATACGCACTGGCAAATCATCACAATTGATGTAAGCTCCAGATCCTCGATGCACTAAACATAAGCATGCACGCCCTGAAGGCAAAGTACGAGTGATACACACAGTATGTTTTCCCAAAGCAGCTACATGCTGCCTTCCATATTGTAGAGCAGCATTTTCTCTACGTAGACGCATTAATTTGCAAACTGTTTTACGAACAGATAAATTCCAATCATTCTTATTCCAAATCATAGGAGCGCGGCAACCCGGATCATTTTCTCCTTCCATGCCATTTTCATCGCCGTAATACACCATAGGAGCACCATCAGCAGCGAATAGCAAAGCGTAAGCTAAATTCTCAGCGTCTTCAGCAGGTGTATCCCAAGCATATTCATGAGCCTTTGTGCGCGTAAGCAAGCGCTCAGTATCATGACTACCAAGCAAATTCAACATACAAGAGCGATGCTCTTCCGGAATATCGTTATACAAAGCATTCATGCCATCTGCAAAATCATAAGCATCCAAAGTTTCATCAGCGCAAAAACCTAGGACTAAATCACGAACAGTATAATTCATGGTTCCATCCATAAGTTCAGGAGTAAGCCATTGAGAAGGGTTACGCCATTCTTCAGCTACTAAGTATTTATCATCTCCAAAAGATTTCACTATATTATGGAAACCTTTCCAAAATGTTTTATTGACGAAATATGGAACATCTAAACGCCAACCATCAATACCACGATTTAACCAATATTTAGCAACGTTATAGTGATGTCTACGCACTTCTGGATTATACACATTCCATTTTGGCAAATAGTAGCAGCCTGAACATGTTTTATAATTCGGTTCCGGATGAGACACTACAGGAAATCCCTCTACCGAAAACCAATTAACATATTGTGATTGTTCACCGTTGCGAACAACATCTTGGAAAGCCCAATGACCTATTCCACAATGATTAAATACGCCATCTAAAACTACACGAATCTGCAATTCATGAGCACGTTTAATAAATTCATCAAAATCTGAGTCATTGCCAAGTCGAGAATCAATTTTGAAATAATCAGTAGCATCATAACGATGATTCGTATCTGCTTGGAAAATTGGGGTAAGATACAGAGCATTTATACCCATATCCGCAAGATATGGAAGATGTTTACTAATACCTTGCAAATCACCACCGAAAAAATTATCTCTAGTTGGAGATTTATCCCATGATTCTACAGGATTAGGGTTAATAGAAGCATTTGCATTTGCGAAGCGCTCCGGAAAAATTTGATAAAATACGCTTGATTTTACCCACTCAGGTTGCATGACTTGTTCCTAACAAATAATTAATTTTACAAATTACGAAAGTTTTATCACTTCTTCAATCTTTAAGACCAGTAGAAGCTATTCCTCGTTCAAGAGCTTTTTGGAAGAAGAAGAAAATAATAATTGATGGTAACGTTGACGTCAAAGTTCCAGCCATTAAATAATTCCATGACGTACCATAACGCCCAACAAAACCACTTAATCCGATTTGTATAGTACGCATTTCTTCAGCATTTGTAACCAACAGAGGCCACAGGAAATCATTCCACGCAAATAGGAATGAGAACACACCAAGAGTTGCAAGAGCTGGCTTAGAAAGCGGCAGAATAACTTTAATAAAAATACCAAGACTTGAACATCCATCAATTCGTGCAGCTTCATCAAGTTCACGCGGGATAGTACTAAAATGCTGACGCAGCAAAATAATGCCAAATACATCAGCCAAACGAGGAACCGTTAACGCTGCCATAGTATCAATCCAACGCAGCTGAGCAATAATACCGTACATAGGTATAACAGTTACGAAGGCTGGAACCATGAATGCAGAAAGCAGAAGCACAAATAATATTTTCTTTCCAGGAAACTCTAATCGCGCAAAAGCAAAAGCTGCCATAGCGTCGAACGCAAGATGACCAACTACAATAATTGCCGACATAATCAAGCTATTAATATAATAATTTGCAAACGGAGCACTTTGCCAAGCATGCAAATAGTTTTCCCAATGCCACGATGTTGGAATCACTGACTGAACGGCATACGTCTCAGCTTTTGTTTGCAACGACGTTGTAAACATCCACATAAATGGAATGAGTACTGAGGCTGCACCAACAATTAGTACAATATGTCGAGCAAGATGCAACGAACGCAATCTCGTAAAGACCTTACTTATTTTCTGCATTACTTACCTTCCATTGCACAAGAGTTACGATAAGAACTAACACCAGCGATGCTATCGCGATTGCTGTGCCATAACCGAAATTGCCTAACCTAAATGCTTGACGATACATAAACATTCCTAGTACGTCAGTGCCTCCTCGAGGACCGCCTTCAGTAAACACATAAATTAAATCAAATGATTGGAAACTGCTAATCAGCGCTTGAACAACCACGAAGAATGTAATTGGTCTCAACAGAGGAACTGTAATATAACGCAGCTGTTGCCAGCTCGTAGCACCATCAAGACTTGCCGCTTCATAAGTCGACTTAGAAAGAGATTGCAAAGCAGTCAAATATAGAATGATATTAAAACCTAAGTTCTTCCAAACTGTAAGAAATATAGTAGCAAATAATGCTAGCCACTTATCGTGGAGCCAGTCGGGTCCTGAAATACCGAGGGATGAGAGTACCGAATTTACAAGACCCGATGGATCCAGCATATATTTCCATACAATTGCTACAGCCACCGAGGAGGTAACGACAGGAAGGAAATATATGGTGCGATACAATCCGCGAGCGCGAATTGGCGCATCTAGTAATACCGCAAAAATCAAACCGGAAACAACCGATAACACAGCTACGCCAAACGCATATATAACAGTCACAGTTAAACTATTCCAAAATTCTGGATCTTGAGATAGTTTTACATAATTCTTCAATCCAATAAAATCTGGATTTGCAGAAAAACCGTTCCAATTCGTTAAGCTCGTGTAGGCTGCAGAAATAATTGGATAAAAAGTGAAGATGACGAGAATCACTAATCCAGGAAGCAATAATCCCCATGCTGTGAGAATTTGCTCCCATTTTCCTACAGTTTTATGATCATTTCGCATCAGCTTGCTACTGCCAACTTTTACGTTGTCAATAGTAGCTGGCTGCTTATTTTTTAGCTGTGCTATCGGATTACGCATGACTACTTACCTTGCGCTATTACGTCGTTGACTGCTTTTTCTGCATTCTTTAATGCAGTATCAACATTTACTTCGCCAGAAAATGCTTTTTCCATTTCTTTTGCGAATGCCAACGAAATCTGTGGATATAGTTTGGTGTTCGGGCGAGTATGAGCAGTTGCCATTTGTTCAATGTATGGCAGCAAGCGAGGCTCTTTCTTCTCAACCCAAGAACGATACTCTGCGTTGCTAGCTGCACTCTTTGTTGCAGGCAGGAAGCCGGTAGATTCACACCAATCAAGAACTTGTTTATCTTGCAAGAACCAAGTCACAAATTCAGCAGCGGCTTTTACTTTTGCATCATCATTATTAAATAGCATTGCCTGTTCTCCGCCAAGGTTGGTAGATGGCTTACCACCTTCAGGGGTTGGCAATGGCGCTGCAGCAAAATCAAACGGCGGATCAGCAGCCCAAATACCTACCATCCATGAACCTTCCTGTGCAGAACCACCTTGACCTTTTTCAAACTTGCCCCATCCAGCATATGGGCTCACTCCACTTTTAATAAGATCCATCCAGAAGTTTGCAGCTTTCTTACCTGCAGGAGTGTTAAATGCTGCAGCAGAGTTATCTTTCTTTAAGAATTCGCCACCGGCTTGCCAAAGATTGACTTGGAAGTTCCAAGTAAGAGCCTCACCGCTGTCTCCTGCTTCAGTTGGCAAATCGTAACCTGGAAGACCAGTCTTATCCTTAATCTGCTTTGCCATTTGCTTTAATTCATCCCAAGTTTTTGGCGGCTTATCTGGATCTAAACCAGCCTTCTTAAATACTGTGCGATTGTACATATACGCAAGATTATTGGCTGACATTGGAACGGATACTAAGTGACCATCAATTGAGCCGAAATTCTTTAATGCTGGGTTAATATTGTCAATTACTTCAGGCTTGAGAAGATTTTTTAAGTCTGCAGATTTGCCAATTTGCGCCATTTGAGGCATCCAAATCAAATCACCTATTGCCATATCAGGCAAAGTATTTGACGTAGCAGATGCGCGTAATTTTGTTAAGAAATCAGCATTAGGAACATTCGTAGTTTTAATCTCAATGTTCTTATGCGAAGCATTAAATGCTTTTACTTTTTTATCGAAAGCATCTGCATTAGCACCATCCCAGTAGTGCCAAACAGAAACGGTTGTTTTACCTTGAGTATTACTTGTAGAGCTTGTGCCGCCACCGCATGCAGTAAGAGACAGCGCAGCAGCGAGCATCATAGAGATTGCTCCAAACTTTTTTAGTTTCAACATCGTTGTTCTTCCTTAGAAATATTTAGAGAAACTTAGGTTCTTGGACATACCGCCCAATGAATCATTTGATATATAGCAACGCCAGACTTCTGCTGCAAACAGCGTCGTTTACTCCTTTCACTCATGAACAACCACTTTTGCTAATGCCTCAGCATCGAGCATTAGACGCGTGCATTTTTGTATCTTGCTTTACTGGCTAAGCGAGAATTACTTTAGATTGCACATTATTTTGTTCGTTATTGAAATATACTAAATCGTTCCAATAAATAAGTCAAGTGCGCGTTTTATACAAAAATCGCCATATCTTGTTACGTAAAATACGCATCAAAATATGGCGATTATTATAACTTTTACGCGACTCTACAAAACTTTAGGATTGCTCACTAAAATTAGGTTCGTCAGCAGTAGACTTAGCAGATACAGCGAAGTCAGCAGACTCGTTAAACTCAGCATCGCTTGAAGAATAGTCATCGCTACTAGCAACACTGCCTTCAAGATTTGGGCCAGCAGCTACACGAGCCACTTCTTCCATACCTTTGTTGTCACATAAAACCATGCGAACATAGCCAACAACAAATCCAACAACAGCAGGGCAAACCCAAGCCATGCCAAATTCCGAGAACGGCAGCCAGTTTTGAGCAACAATCAACATATCGTTCATATGCAATGCGTTGCGCAAAGCTGTTGGCAAACTATTCAAAAAGTCAAATACAGCTGCAACGCCAGTAAAACCAAGCGTCCAAGCGTACACGACTTTGGAATTTCCAAAAAGTCGACCGCACAAAGCCAAAAGAATCAATACGATTGACAGTGGATACAAGAACATCAATACTGGAACCGCATATTCGATGATTGCGCTCAAACCAAAGTTTGCAAGACCAAACGAAACAAGCGTAATCAACACAGCCCAAACTCTGTAGCTAGGACCCTTAGGGAATAATTTAGAGAAGGTTTCCGAGCAGCTTACGATTAAGCCAACCGCAGTTTTTAAGCAGGCAAGCGTTACAGTTGCAGCAAGCACAAACAAGCCAGCATTTCCAAGATGGTAGCGTGCAACTTGCGCCAAAGTTACGCCACCATTTTCCGCAGGTGGGAACAGAGCGCAGCTACGCACACCAACAATAACAATCGCAACGTAAATCACTGCCATAAGCAAGCAGCTAAAGAAACCAGAACGAGCAGTATTTACTGCCACATCTTTAGGATCTTTGACACCAAACTGACGAATGGTGCTAACAACCACAATTCCAAATGCCAAGCTAGCTAGAGCATCCATTGTGTTATAACCATCTAAGAATCCTGTAAAGAATGACTTATTAACGTAATTTCCCATAGGAGCAGCATCCGCAGAAGCGCCGCTTACAGGAGAAAATAGTGCAGTAAACACCAAAACCGCTAGGAACACAAGGAAGATTGGCGTAAGAACTTTACCAACCCACGTAAGTATTCCGCTTGGCTTCATAGCAAAGAAGAACGCAAGCGCAAAGAACACTACGGAGAACAAGAATAAGTAAAGCTGACCGTTTCCATCTTGTGGAATAACGCGCTCTAAGCCAACAGTGTATGAAGTTGTTGCGCAGCGCGGAATTGCAAAGAACGGGCCAATAGTTAAATACAGCACACAAGTGAAGAACATGCCGTACTTTTTGCTAGCTTTGCTCGAAAGCTCAAAAAGACCGTTTGCGCGGCTCATTGCAAGAGCCGTGACGCCTAACAACGGCAAACCAACGCCAGTAACAATAAAACCTAATGCTGCAGGCGCAGAATTGTTGCCCGCGTTAGCACCAAGAAATACTGGGAAAATCAGGTTTCCAGCGCCAAAGAACATGCCAAACAACATGACCGCCACGTACGCGGATTCAATAATTGTCAAGTTCCTTTTTTTCGGGGCACTGTCTGTGCTGACACTTTGTGTTGTGACGCTCATGCTTACACCTCCTATATGGTGAAAATTGTTTAAGCATATTATTCAGCTAAATCCCTGACTTTATTGTGGATTTAAAGCGAAAATAATATTAGGGGGTATCTTAATAAATCACATGTACTTAATCAGCATAAATTTACAATCTCGCGCGTGTCTTCTAATCAAAAATAAATAGGACGCTGGCATATTACCAACGTCCTATGTAATCAAAAAATGCTATATATTTTTGCTCTAAATCTTATATAAAATAAGCAAAATCACATCTTTTCTGGTGCAGAAACACCAAGTAAATCAAGACCAGCTGCAATAACTGTGCGCACAGCAGCGTTAAGCTTTAAACGAGCTGCAGCACGAGCTGGCTCTGGGCACTTTGCAATGCGAACTGCTTCGCGCTCAGCTTCTGGCAAACGATCTTCTGGGTCGCTTAACTCCATTGGCACCACGCGCTCAAGGTTGTACCACTTGTGGTAGCTTGCAGCCAAATCCTCAAGATAATGCGCAACGCGGTGAGGAGCGCGCAAATCGCCAGCTTGTGCAAGAGCTGCAGGCCATTGCGCCAAAGCAGCCAACACTTCGCCGTCAGCCTCGGTATTAAGCAAGCTCAAATCAGCGCCATCTTGCGTAATTCCAGCATCTGCCGCGTTACGAGCCACATTGCAACTGCGCGCGTGAGCGTATTGCACGTAGTACACAGGATTATCGTTGCTGTGAGAAGCGAGCAAGTCCAAATCAATATCAACGCTTGTGTTGTAGTCGGTGCGCGCAAGCGAATAACGCGAAGCGTCAACGCCAATTGCATCAACTAAATCGTCAATCGTAATAACGTTTCCAGCACGCTTGCTCATGCGCACAGGTTTTCCGTCTTTCATAACGTTTACAAGCTGACCAATAAGAATCTGCATGTTTTCGCCCGGCTTGTCTCCAAAAGCCGCGCACATTGCCATCATTCGGCCAATATAGCCGTGATGATCCGCGCCAAGCATGTAGATTGCCACGTCTGCAGGATTCTGCTCACGGTGACGCTTGTTGCGATAGTACGCAATATCTGCAGCAAAGTAAGCGTAGTTTCCGTCGGACTTAATAATTACGCGATCCTTGTCGTCGCCATGCTTAGTGGATTCAAACCAAGTTGCGCCATCTTTTTCGAAAATATCTCCACGCTCACGCAAGTCCGCAATAGCACGCTCAACTTCGCCATCCTCGTACAGGCTGTTTTCGTGGAACCACACGTCGAAACTAACGCGAAAATCGCGCATTGACTTGCGAATTTCGGCAAACATCATTGGCACTGCGCGCTTGCGGAACTCTTCTCGCTGCTCGGAATCACCTTCGCCAAGTGGCAAACCTTCCTTGTCTTTTCCAAGATCAATTCTTGGCAAAGAAAGAACATCAACGCCGTCTGCTTGTGCTTCTTTTATAACAGCATCCGCGATTTCGTTAATATACGCGCCTTTGTAGCCGTCTGCAGGAGTTTCTTCGCCGTGAGCTGCAGCAACTAAAGACTTTGCAAAACGGTTGATTTGCTCGCCATGATCGTTGAAGTAGTATTCGCGCACAACTTTTGCGCCGTTCGCTTCCAAAACTCGAGCCATAGAATCGCCAACTGCTGCCCAGCGCGTGCCACCAATGTGGATTGGGCCAGTTGGATTTGCGGAAACAAACTCAAGATTCAAAGTTTTGCCACCCAAGTGCGTATTCTTGCCAAAATCCGCACCCTGCTTTAAGACTTCGTCAACAACAGCCGCTGCAGACGCAGAATCAAGCGTTATATTAATAAAGCCAGGGCCCGCAACTTCCACAGATGCAATACCTTGCGCTTCTTGCAAACGCTCAGCAAAAAGTTCTGCTAAATCGTGAGGCTTCATACCAGCTTTTTTAGCAAGCTGCATAGCAACATTCGTAGCCCAATCGCCGTGCGCACGATCTTTTGGTCGCATTACCGCAAGTTTTTCGGCTGCAGGAATCAAATCTTCTGTTAGACTGCCAGCTTTACCATTTGCTACTAAATCTTTAGCGATTTTTTCAATTAATTCACTTAAGCTTTCTGGATTCATGGTTTACAGTCTAGCGTTACCGCGCGATGCTTCGCGATTAAATACACAAAAGCGCTGAAGTCGAAGATTGACTTCCAGCGCTTTTGTTTTGCGACTAATCGCAAACAGTTTGCAATTAGTTATTTTCGATTACTTGCGTTTACTTCTTTTTTGCAGGAGCTTCGCCAAGTTCGCTTTGAGCAACAGAAACGTTCACGTTAGCTGCATCAGATTCTGCAGAATCTTCAGCAGATTCAGTATCAGCAGCAACTGCAGCCTTAACAGCGTTAAGCTTTACTTCTCCAGTAACGCGACCAGCTTCAGCAACGTCATCCAAAGTCTCCTCAACAGCCTTGTAAGCATTTTGCGCAACGTTCAAAGTCACTTGCAAAATAGGAGTCTTCATAGAAACTTTTGCTTCGGATTTAATCTTGCGCAAAGTAGCCAAAGCTTCACCTGCGTAAGCCAAAGTATCTGCAGAAACACCGTTTGCAGCAGCCTCATAAGCCTTAGCGCATGGCCAGCTTGCGCGATGCACAGAGCCTTCGCCGTCATGCATCCAGCTCCACACTTCTTCAGTAGCGTAAGGCAAGTAAGGAGCAAGCAAGCGAGCCAAAGCGTCGAGTGCAAGTCCAAGAGTTGTACGAGCAGACTTTACAGCAGCTTCACTTGGAGTGCGTCCAGTGGATTCTGCAGTACCGTAAGCACGATTCTTTGCAAGCTCAATGTAATCGTCGCAGAATTCCCAGAAGAAGGTTTCGATTGCTTCCAAAGCCTTAGAATGCTCGTAAGATTCAAGCGCATCAGTTGCGGTACGAATAACGGATGCAAGCTTTGCCATAACAGAGCGATCCAAAACTTCCGTAACGTCTGCAAAATCCCAATCCGCGCTGGCAGACTCAAGAACCTGATGTTCCTCGTCTTCGCGGCCAATTGCGAGCGCAAACTTTGTAGCGTTCAAAAGCTTAATAGCAAGGCGACGACCAATCTTCATCTGGCCTTCGTCGTAAGTTGCATCCAATCCGAGCTTTGCAGAAGTTGCCCAATAACGCACAGCATCTGCACCAAACTCTTCGATTGGCTTGTTTGGCACAACAACGTTGCCCTTAGATTTAGACATCTTCTTGTGATCAGGATCAAGAATCCAGCCAGAAAGCGCAGCATGCTTCCAAGGCAAGCAGCCGTTTTCAAGATGCGCGCGGTCAACCGTACTAAACAGCCAAGTACGAATAATATCCTGGCCTTGTGGACGCAAATCCATTGGGAAAGTAGCCTTAAACAAAGCTTGATTTTCCTCACCTGGCTCTTCCCAACGGGTCACAATTTGTGGAGTTAAGGAAGATGTTGCCCAAGTGTCCATAATGTCTTGCTCAGCAGTAAAGCCGTTTGGCTGGTTACGCTGAGATTCATCGAATCCTTCTGGCACATCGATAGTTGGGTCGATTGGCAAACGGTCTTCGCTAGGAGTCAGAGGATGCTCGTAATCCACTTCCCCATTTTCGTTTACTGGGTACCAAAGTGGGAATGGAACGCCGAAGAAGCGCTGGCGAGAAATAAGCCAGTCACCATTCAAGCCGTGAACCCAATTCTCGTAGCGCACGCGCATAAAGTCTGGGTGGAAATTAAGTTCTTTGCCGCGCTCAATAAGCTCAGCGTTCAGCTTTTCGTCTGTGCCACCGTTCTTTAAGTACCATTGGCGAGAAGTGACGATTTCCAAAGGCTTATCGCCCTTTTCGTAGAAGTTCGTCATACGCTTTGTTGGCTTTGGTTCGCCTTCCATATCTCCAGCAGCTTGCAAAGCTTCAACAACTTCCTTGCGAGCAGAGAAAGTGGTTTTACCAGCAATTTTCTCGAACATTTCGCGGCCGGACTCGTCCGTAATCCAATCAGGAGTGGTCATAACGATGCGGCCGTTGCGCTGAATGATTGGTCGAGTTGGCAAACTCAAGTCACGCCACCACTCAACGTCGGTTACATCACCGAAAGTGCAGCACATTGCAATGCCAGCACCCTTGTCCATTTGAGCAGCAGAATGAGCCAAAATCGGAACCTTCACCTTAAATAGCGGTGAGTAAACTTCCTGACCAAAGTACTTCTTGTAGCGCTCATCTTCTGGATTTGCAATCAAAGATGTGCAAGCAGCAAGTAATTCTGGGCGCGTAGTTTCAATATAAATTGGCGTACCATCTTCGAAACGGAACGCAATCTTATGGTAGAAACCAGGATATTCGCGCGATTCAAGCTCAGCCTGAGCAACAGCAGTCTGGAATGTAACATCCCACAAGCCTGGAGCATCTTTCTGATATGCTTCTCCGCGAGCAAGATTGCGCAAGAATGCTTTTTGTGCAACTCGGCGAGGCTGCTCGCCAATCGTGTGGTAAGTTTGCGACCAGTCCACAGAAAGACCGAGCCTACGCCACAAAGCTTCAAACAGCTTCTCATCTTGAGAAGTTAAGCGTTCGCAAAGCTCAATAAAGTTCTGTCGGCTTACAGGAACCTGATCTTTTGCTTCAATCTTCTTACCTTCAGTGCCTTCAAAAGGCGGCTTAAAATCAGGATCATATTTAAGCGAAGTGTCTACGCGCACGCCGTAATAGTTTTGAACGCGGCGCTCTGTTGGCAAGCCGTTATCATCCCAACCCATTGGGTAGAACACGTCAAAGCCTTGCATTCTCTTATAACGCGCAATCACATCCGTATGCGTGTAAGAAAATACGTGACCTACGTGCAAGTGGCCACTAACTGTTGGAGGTGGAGTATCAATAGAATATACGGCCTTGCGGTCGCGGGAATTGTGGAAAGCGTAAGTCTTGGCTTCTTCCCAATTATTACGCCACTTGTCTTCAAGACCATCAACACCAACCTTGTTAGGCAATGGTGTTAAATGTGCGTGTTTTACTGCGTTATTATCCTGTTCACTCATGAACTGAATATTAGAAACTCAGTTCGACAACGCAAATCTTACGCTTTCTACTTCACGCTTACATCGTGCAATGGAAGAAGCTGATCAGTCATATTCTTTGTGTAACCGCTTATATTAGATTTCACAACCATTATGCTTTTACGAGCATAAAGCCAGTGCGCTGCAGCATTATTGCTTACTTCGCGCGCATAAGCACGAACGTTTGCTTCATATTCTGAAGCATTTCTTGAGTGGACTGCATTCGCCCAAGCCTGCTGAGCTCTAGAATCCTGCAAAACAAACGGCGAGCCACTTTCTGCAAAAGCACCTTCATCTAAAGTATTACTCAAAGTTGTAAGAGCAATATCATATTTGCCTTCGCTTATACGCTGTTGCAAAGTTTTTTGATCAACCTCTTCAAGATTGACCTTAAAACCACTTACAGAGCTAATTTGCTTAGACAGTTCGCGGCCAACATCGCCTTCACCTTGTGGAACAAGGAAGCTAATAGTTCCTAAATAACTTGAACTGAAGTAATGGAAAAGTGGACCAGCTTTTGAAGGATTATAAGGATACAATCCAGTTAAATCTTCATATCCTGTTGAAAGAGGGTCAATAGGTCCACCTACAGGAACACCACCATTACCATCAGCAGCCATCACTGTTTGCACATTCATAGCGTATCTAGCAGCTTTACGCGCTTGCTCATCGCAGAAAATAGATGCAACAGTCGAGTTAAATGCAAGGAATCGAACGCGAGTGCTTTGGCCTGCAACCATTTTTGTATCCGCAATAGCAGCAAGACGCTTGTTTTCATTGCCTTCAAGCGGAACAGCCATCTGAATATTGCCTTTTTCCATAGCATCTGCCAAAGCGGTATCACTATCAAAATATTGCAAAGTAATACTTGCGCAAGATGCAGGCGTACCCCAATATCTATTGTTGCGCACAAGTACCAAAGAATGTCCTTTATTGTAACTGCTAACAGTAAAAGGGCCAGTTCCTAAAGCACCATTCGTATAATCAATAGCAACAGCTTTAGTGTCATACACTATTCCAGCTCTACCCGAAAGTCGACGTAAAAGTAAAGCGTTAGGCTTTGTGAGCGTAAAAACTACAGTATGATTATCTGGGTTAGCAACTGTTTTAATAGTGTTTAAAGCTTCATAACCTGGATAATTATTAGTAATTCCTTGCTGCAATGATTGCAACACAGAATCCGAATTCATAACGTCACCGTTGGAGAATCGCACACCTTGGCGCAAATTAAAACGATACGTTAATCCATCTTGAGAAACATCCCAAGATTGTGCCAAGCCAGGCTGCAAACTGTTATCGTCACCACGTTTTACAAGAGTTTCATAAACGTTGCCAATTAACGCCTGCTGCAAAGAATCGCTGCTATCTTTACGAATATCAAGAGAATCCGGAGCCGTTCTTAAACCGACTTTTAACACCGAATTACCAGCAGGATGTGTAAAAGAATCAATAGGCGAACGCCCTTGGTATATCTGCCATCCACACCACAAAACACCAATCATTACTACAGAAACAACCATGAATACAACCCATGGAACCCAACCTGCGCTAGAACGACTATGAGATGATCTGTAAGTACGATATGCGTATTTGCCTGTTCTTGACATAGTTCATAGTCTATATCAACAACTGAATGTAGACCAACACGCAATTGCATTAAAC
Organism: Gardnerella sp. Marseille-Q9185; assembly: GCF_046508745.1. Taxonomy (NCBI): domain Bacteria; kingdom Bacillati; phylum Actinomycetota; class Actinomycetes; order Bifidobacteriales; family Bifidobacteriaceae; genus Gardnerella; species Gardnerella sp. Marseille-Q9185. The sequence continues at coordinate 20,696 of NZ_JBKFWK010000007.1, read as the reverse complement.
GAATATATTAGAAGAAGGACATGTTGTTTTTAGAGGGCACAAAGCGCACTTAGGATTGCGAGCAGTGCATATTTTTCTGCCGTGCAAAATAAGACGGTGAGAAAGATTAGTCCAATCTGCAGGGTCGAAATAAGATGTTATTTCCTTCTCAATAGATTCTGGATTTGCATACTTTTTAGGCTTATTGCAGTCTTTACGCCAACCTAAACGGCCTGTGACGCGTATTACGTGAGTATCTACAGGAAAACCAGGCAATCCAAAAGCGTTTCCTCTAACAACATTAGCTGTTTTACGACCAACGCCAGGCAAAGATGTTAAATCTTCCATTTTTGAGGGAACTACGCCATGAAAAGCACTTTCCAAACGTAAAGACAGCGCAATAATATGCTGAGCTTTTACTCGATAAAATCCAAGAGGTTTAATAATAGATTCGACTTGCTCAACTGAAGCTTCAGAAAGTGAACGCGAATCTGGAAAAGTATCAAAAAGTTCTGGAGTTACAGAGTTAACACGCTTATCGGTTGTTTGAGCGCTTAAAACAGTAGCAATAAGCAGCTCAAAAGGATTAGAAAAATTAAGCGCACATTTAGGATCAGGTATTTCTTTGCAAAGAAGCGCATACTCTTCGTGCATACGCGCAAGTTTTTCCTGTTTTGATTCTTTCATACTACAAATTTATATATTCGTTGAAGAATCATCTGAATCGCTGGGAGTATCTTCATCTACATCGCTATTTTCTTCCGCCTCAGACGGATCAAAACGATACCCAACATTTCTTACTGTGCCAATTAAATGCTCGTACTCAACACCAAGCTTAGCGCGAAGACGTCGAATATGAACGTCAACTGTTCGAGTTCCACCGTAGTAGTCGTATCCCCAAACTTCCTGAAGCAAATGTGCTCTAGTAAACACTCTCCTAGGATTCTGCACAAAATACTTTAGCAATTCAAATTCTTTATAAGCTAAATCAACAGGATGGCCATGCAAACTCACGGTATAACTGCGCATATCAACAACAAGATCGCCAGAGCGCATTGTTCCATCGTCAACAGCAGAATCACTAATTTGAGAATCTTGAGATTGCGCAAACGACCCATTACTTGTAATACGCTGAGAAGCTAAGCGCAATCTTCCTTCTACTTCTGCAGGTGAAGCGTTTGTAAGCACAACGTCATTAATATTCCACGAAGAATTTACTACAGTAAATCCGCCTTCTGTAAGAACCAATACAACTGGAACTGTAATATTTTCAGCGCGCAAAAGAGCGCATAAAGATTTCACCAAAGCCAAATCTTCACGAGCATCAATCAAAAGAACTGTTTGTGCAGGAAGTTTAGATAAACTTGCAGAATCTAATGAAAGAACACGCACTCTATGAGAAAGCAGAGCCAGCGAAGGCAAAACAGTTGCTGGAGAAGCGCACGAAGTCATCAATGTAATATCGGTCATGTGATGCCTCCAGCCAACAAATAATGCAATGCCAAATACAAGCCTTTACAGGAATTGTAAACCATGCTACGAAAAATATCGACTTACCTTTAATTTATTTCGCATAAAGTTAGCGTCAACAATACAGCAATCCAAAAGTTCTGTGTAATCAACAAGCACAAACAATAAGTGCAGGTTGTAAGCTACATTAGTAATAAGAAATAAGTAATATGCATCAAGCTTATACACATATTACTATTCATAAGAGCGAATATTTACCGTAACGGGAGTGCTATGAGCGACGAAACACATATCTGCAACAAACAAGTGCAGAACGATGCTAATTCTTGTACTAGCTCTCAAAAACAAGCACATATTCCTCACACTAATTTTCTAGCAATGATTGCAAGCCAGATTTTTGTTGTGATACTAATTGCAGGAGCATCTGCACTACCGATAGCAAGCGCAAAAATAACTCTTGTTGTTTGCGCGCTTATACTTTTAACTTTCCTTACTTTTTGGCCACTGCACGGCAACGTTATTGATCGAGCTATTGCATTATTCTCCTGCGTAGCTTCAGCATGGTGCGCAACTCTTGCGCTAAAAGGCTGGCTTCCACAAAGCGTTATTATTGACAATGAAACTGTTTCAATGAGTAAATTCATTGCAGCAATAAAACCTTATGAGCGCTGGGCCGTGTCGTTTGCGCTAATTCTTGTAGCAGCAACATTCATAACTTTCTTAAGGCAAATGCTACGCGAAAACCGCACAAATTTAGTTAGAAACCTTTCTCACACTCTAACAGCAAGTATTGCTTGTGCAGCTCTTCCTGGCTGGATGTTTTTGCCTTCTATTATTAGATTTATGCCATCTTTGCGCAACACAGAAGGCGGCATACTTGTTGCTGCATTATGCGTATTGATGGTGATTTTGCTTTCCGGACTTTCGTATTTGTGGGTTAGGAATAATCGCAAAAATTACTACGAAAATAACGTAACTCGCGACGTTGCTATTTCGTTACTTCCAATAATGTTTTCAGGAATGTTGATTTATATTGCAGGACTTGGTATGCTTGTAGTTGCATGAGAATGCATTATAGGTTTTCCCCTGTGAGTTTATTTTTTTAACTATTTTTTCCATGAACTCGCAGGGGAATTTTTTATTTAAAAAGTAAAACTTACTTTTCGCTTTCTGCCAAACGCTTGCGAGCTGCAACGATTTCCTTCTCAGCCTGCTCTACGCCAGCCCAGAAGTCACCAGGAAGAACTTCCTTACCTGGCTCCAAAGCCTTGTACTGCTCGAAGAAGTGCTTGATTTCTGCCTTGTGATACTCGCTCACATCATCGATATCCTTAATATCGTCGAAACGAACATCTGCTGGAACGCACAAAACCTTGTCGTCTCCACCGGCTTCATCAACCATGTGATACAAGCCAACAGCGCGGCACTCAACAACGCATCCTGGGAATACGGAGTTTGGAATCATAACAAGAGCGTCGAGTGGATCGCCATCTTCGCCCAAAGTGCCATCAATATATCCGTAATCATCTGGGTAACCCATTGCGGTGAAAAGTGTACGATCCAAGAATACGCGACCGGTTTCGTGGTCTACTTCATACTTGTTCTTAGAACCGCGTGGGATTTCTACCACGACGTTAAAAGTTTCTGCCATTTTGGCTCCTTTATTATCTTTAATAACAATTGACACAACTGTTCTATTTCACTTTAGCGCGCACTAAAGAAAGCATTATTTCAAAACACGCTTTGCGGTTCAAAAGTGTCGAAAGACACAGTTATTATAGCTCTGTTTTACACATAATATGTGCACATACAAAAGCATGGTTGACGAAGCGCAGGCAATATGACAAAGAAGAAACGCGTGAATACTTCCACTGTTTCACCGGCCAATAAAAACTTCCGCCAAAAGGAAGCTGAGGCCGCAAATAATGCTAGTAAAACACTCGTAAATAAAAAGCTTGCAAACGAAAGAGCTAAGTCAACTAATACTGTTAGTGAAGTAAAAAATCAGACTGAATCTAAAAGAAATCCTGCAATAGACGGCTTGCGTGCTTTAGCAATTATTGGAATTGTTTGCTTCCATATGCGTCCAAGTACACTTTCTGGAGGATTTTTAGGAGTAACGCTATTTTTAGTTTTAGCTGGATACTTTTGCACACATTCTATACTTCGCTATTTAGACTCTCAAAAAAGCGCTACGACTAGCAGTAATACAAGTAGCAGCGCAAACAGCATTGAGCAAAGTAAAACAAAAACTGGTGAATTTAAAAGATTAATCACCTGCTACTTTAATTACATTTGGCATCGTTTAAAGCGAATTTGGCCACCAACCCTTGGAATTATTGGAGTTAGTGCACCAATGATGTGGCTTTTTTCGCCAAGTCTACTTCCAAAATTACAGGCGGACGCTTTTTCTGGAGCAGGCTTCTTTAGCAACATAATGTACGTTGCGCGCAAACTATCTTATTTTGAGCAAACAGGATTGCCTTCCCCGATTAAACACTTGTGGTATCTTGGCTTAATCATGCAAGCATTCGTTGTGTGGCCACTTATTCTTACAGCCCTCGTAAAGCTTGTTAAACGCGCAATTAATCGCATGTATATTACTGCAGGATTGGCAATACTTTCTACAATACTTACGTTTACTTTTGCCTACATGTTTGGCAATTACACTACTCCAGCTCGCGTCTATTATTCTCTTGACACAAGAGCGTCGGAATTCTTGCTAGGCGCAATGCTGGCAATGTACGGGGCTTGGTTTACTAAACATTCATTACACGCTTGGATTATTCGCGCATTTTACTGGATTCGCGGCAACAAGCATGCAATAGTTAAGATTTCCCCAATATTGCCGAAATCTGACACTACTAGCTCTTCTTCAAACGAAACTTATGCTGAAGAGAATGTAAGCAACAAGCAAATTGATGAAAATGCTGCAAAATCTTCTGCTGAAAATAGTATTCCAGAAGATCTGCGAGCTGGATTACAAATTGATTTGTCTGACAATGCTGAAATTTTGCGCGATGACTACAAGAATACAGATTTAGAAGATTCTTCTAAATCTGAAATACGCGAACTTCCAGATAACGTATTTACAGCTCCAAAAACAGTGTTTTACAACCCTTTGCACGCGTGGCAAAGATCCTTAATAGGTATTGTTACAACAATAGTTCTGATTTTGTGCTTTGTTTATGCAGACGGCACATCCTCAGCATTTACTTTTGGCGGATACACAATAACCGCGGCAGTTTGCGCGCTAATACTGTGGTCTTGCACTCAGACCGATAATATTTGCTCAAGAATTTTCGCATTTGCGCCGTTATCTTATCTTGGAAAGCGCGCATTTGCTATTTATTTAATACACTTCCCAATTTTGGAATTGTGCAATCCTGCCACAAGAACAACAGCTGTTTCTTGGGAAGAGCAGATTTTGCAAGCTGTAGTAATTGTTGCAGTAGCAGAATGTTTCTATCAACTATTTGAAAAACAAACAGAAAAATATCTGCAAAAATTGGTACATTTCGTAGCATTAGCAATAGTTTGCGTAATAACTATTTTCTTAATTGCTTTGCCATTGAATTGGAATAGTATTGCCCAACAACGCGCAATACAAATTCGACCAGAACTAACTGTAAATGCTGCTAAAGATGCTGCTAAAAATGCTGAAGCAGAAAAAACAAAAACTGACCAGAAAGCAAATGCATCTGCTTCGAATAAGAAAGCAAAAGGATCGCACAAGGCTGTAGTAAAACAATCTCTTCCGCCAACGCCATCAAAGTATCCTGTGCTTTTCCCAATTGCAGAAAAAGTTCCGCAGAATCTTGCAGCATCACACACTCGTATTGATAGAAAGCGCAACACTTGCTCAGTAAACTTAACTATGGTAGGCGATTCTATTACCGAAGGCGCAAAACCATACTTGCTACAAGTAATGCCTAATGCTTATATTGACGGAAAAGTAAGCAGACAGATTTTCCACGGTGCCGACGAATACGCTCAAGATATTTCTAGAAAACATGCTGGGGATGTTGTTATTTACGCTCTAGGAACAAATGGCCCACCTCACGACGACAGCGTTCTTCAGCACATGGTAGATGTTGCTAAGGGTAAGCCTGTTTATTTCGTTACAACTAGAGTTCCACAGCCATGGCAAGATGTTACCAACGACCGCCTGCGCAAGTTTGCTCAAACGCATCCTAATGTTGGCATTATTGACTGGAATGGTTTTAGCAAAGATCATTCTGAATATTTAACTGACGACGGCGTGCATTTAACTCCAGTTGGTGGTCCAAAATACGCAAAAATGATTCGACTCGCTCTATGCGGAGCCTGATTTATTAATCACGTAAATTTTGGCATAACTACAAGTATTTTGCGCACGCTACAAGCAAATCTTATAACGAATCGCAATGAAAATAACGACTCGTGTAGGAAAAATAGCAGTGAAATATTACGATAGTATGTATGACTGAGTTGAGGATTCCTTTTAACACGCAACACAATGCTGATGATGCGTCTGCGTGGACGAACCCATTACGAGATCCTAGAGATTTACGTTTGGCTCGCATTGCCGGCCCGTGCAGTTTAGTAATTTTTGGTATTACTGGCGATTTAGCACGCAAAAAACTTATGCCAGCCGTATACGACTTGGCTAATCGAGGGCTTTTGCCACCAGGATTTGGTTTAACAGGTTTTGCAAGACGAGACTGGACAGACGAGCATTTCGTAAACTTTGTGCGCGAAAATATTGAGCAGCATTGCCGCACTCCATTTCGTGAATCAACTTGGATCAATCTTGCAAAAGGCATACGCTTCGTGCGCGGCACTTTTGACGATGCTTCTGCGTTTGAGCGTTTAAGCAAAACGGTAAACGAGTTAGATAGGGACCGCGGCACGCGCGGAAACCACGCATTTTACATGTCTATTCCGCCTTCAAGCTTCCCTATTGTTGCGCAACAGTTGGCAGCGTCTGGACTTTCTCACTCTTCTGAACACGCGTGGCGTCGCGTAATTATTGAAAAGCCTTTCGGACACGATTTGGCGAGCGCGCGCGAATTAGACCGCGTTGTTTCAGAAGTTTTTGACCCTAATTCCGTATTTAGAATCGACCATTACTTGGGTAAGGAAACCGTGCAAAATTTGCTGGCTTTCCGTTTTGCTAACGCAATGTACGAGCCGATTTGGAACGCGAATTATGTTGACCACGTGCAAATTACGATGGCTGAAGACATTGGTATTGGCGGACGCGCCGGATATTACGACGGAATTGGTGCTGCTCGCGATGTGATTCAAAACCACTTGCTTCAGCTTATGGCACTTACTGCTATGGAAGAACCTGTAAGCTTCCGCGCAAGCGATTTGACCGCAGAAAAAACGAAAGTTTTATCTGCAATCCGACTACCTCAAGACTTGGCTGCCAATACTGCTCGAGGACAGTACGCAGCAGGCTGGCAAGGATCTTACAAAGCAGTTGGTTACTTGGAAGAACAAGGAATCGACCCTAAAAGCACTACTGAAACGTATGCTGCTGTGCGACTAGACGTTGACACTCGCCGATGGGCTGGAGTGCCATTCTATTTGCGCACTGGCAAACGTTTAGGCAAACGCGTTACGGAAATTGCAGTGATTTTTAAGCGCGCTCCGCACTTGCCGTTTGAATCAACTGCTGTTCGAGAGCTTGGTAGCAATGCTATTGTGATTCGCGTGCAGCCAGATGAGGGCGTTACTATGCGTTTTGGAGCGAAAGTTCCTGGCGGAACTGCTATGGAAGTCCGCGATGTTTCTATGGACTTTAGTTACGGACGTTCATTTACTGAAAGTTCGCCTGAAGCTTATGAGCGTCTGATTCTTGACGTTCTTCTTGGCGAGCCTCCACTGTTCCCAACTACTGAAGAAGTAGATTTGAGCTGGAAGATTCTCGATCCTATTGAGGAATTTTGGAGTTCACTTGGCACACAACCACAGCCGTATCGCGCTGGAACTTGGGGTCCTAAAGAAGCAGACGACATGCTTGCTCGTAATAATCGCCATTGGAGGCTGCCATGATTATCAACCTTCCTGATACTAATACCAGTAAAATTTCGCAAAAAATCGACGAATTGCACGAAGAGCGTGGAGAATCCGCAACTGGGCGCGTGCTTACTCTTTTAATAGACACAGATCTTCAAGAATTAGAACATGCTCTCGAAGCTGCTAATGCTGCGAGCCGCGAGCATCCTTGCCGCGTTATTGCTATGGTTCGCGATTGGTCTAGCGAACATGCTGCTGAGCGCGGAGAAATTGTGCCAAATCTTGACGCTCAAGTGCGTTTTGGTGCTGATGCTGGAGCTGGCGAGATTATTATTTTGTATCCGCATAACGGTTTGGTTCGTCACCCGGATACGCTTGTTATTCCGCTACTTGTGCCAGATGCGCCGATTGTTGCGTGGTGGCCGACGAACGCTCCGGAAGACCCTGCTCACGATTTGCTTGGAGCTATGGCAAGTAGCAGAATTACTGATGCTCAGCGCGCAGACGACACTCTTAAAACTGTTCAAAACTTACGCAAAAACTGGTCTCCGCAAGACGCAGACTTATCTTGGACGCGTTTAACTCCTTGGCGCGCATTACTTGCTTCTATGCTCGATCAACCCCCGCATTTGCCAATTACTAGCGCAAAAGTTACTGGCCCTACGCACTATGTTTCTTTGCATTTACTGGCAGCTTGGCTTAAGAGCAGTTTGCGAGTGCCTGTAGAAATAGTTGAGAATCCTGAGGCTAAAGCTATTACTTCCGTAACTTTAGAGCGTGAGGATGGCACTTTGTCTCTTACTCGCCCTGCTGGCGGAGATCAGGCTTTAATTAGTCTTCCCTATCAGACCGCTCAACCTATTGCGCTTCCTATTCGCACTTTGGATGATTGCTTAAGTGAGGAATTGCGACGAATTGATCCGGATGAAATTTACGCACAGCTGGTTCGAGATAATCCTGCAGAAAACAATTAAGTCTATAAAAATACACAACACGTGAAACAACTTGTGAAACAGCGTGTGAAACATTTTTAATTGCATAAAAGGAATGACATGACAGATAATGAAGTTACTTTTGCACACAACGCAAACATCTACGGCTACAATAATCCCGATGTGCTTGCAGCCGTTGCAGCCCAACGCTTAGTAACGTTTATTATGGAGTCACAAAATAATGTGCAAAATCTAAACAAACCATTCCATTTACTTCTTACTGGCGGCACGGATTCAATACGCATGTTCCAAATGCTTGCTAGCAACCCACTTTTGCCAGCGATTAATTGGAATTTAGTGCATATTTGGTGGGCAGATGAGCGTTTCGTAGCTTACGATAGCGAGGATCGCAACGCACGTAAAACTCGCGAAGCTTTGCTTAACTTACTTACTTCTAACAAAGCTTTGGCAGAATCTCATATTCACGAGATGCCTGCAGATGAGCGCAGCGCGGAGGAAATTGCAGCAGCCAGCGACTCTGAAAATGACGCTATTTTAGATGCGGCAGCGCACGACTATGAGGAAGAAATTATAGGATTACTTGGACCAGAGCCGGTGTTTGATTTAGCAATTCTTGGCATGGGCCCGGACGCACATATGGCTTCGCTTTTCCCAGGATTGCCACAAGTTAATAATCGCGAACGCATTGTTGTTGGAGTAAATCACTCCCCTAAACTTCCACCAATGAGATTGTCTCTTACTGTTCCTGTGCTATCTCACAGTCGTCGCACTTGGTTCTTGACTGCCGGAGCAGAAAAGGGAGCTGCATTAATGAACGCACTTTCGGGAGCTAATAATCCAGATTATCCTGCGTCTTTTGCAAACGGAACTGACGAAATCTCTTGGCTAACCACCGCCGAAACACTGCAAGCTGCAATTCAATAATCTGCATAATATTCAGCACAATAAAATACAGGCTTCTGCATAACAAATACAGAAGCCTGTTATCTATAAATATTATTTTGATTTAATCTTGCTTTACCTCTGGGCGATTAGGATCTGCCCACAGAGTGTGGAATACGCCCGGCTCGTCAATGCGGCCATAAGTGTGCGCACCGAAGAAATCGCGTTGAGCCTGAATAAGCGAAGCTGGCAAACGCTTGGAACGCAATCCATCGTAGTACGCAAGCAAGCTAGAGAATGCTGGAACAGGCACGCCATGCTCAACTGCACGCGCAATAACACGACGCCAAGCAGCTTGAGACTTTTCAATAGCATCCTTAAAGTACGGTGCAAAAAGCAAAGAAACACTTGCTTCACCAGACTCAAAAGCCTCGGAAACGCGGTTCAAGAACTGGGCGCGAATAATGCATCCACCTCGCCAAATGCGAGCAACAGCAGCCTGGTCAATCTTCCAATCATGCTCAATTGCAGCAGCCGCAATCTCATCGAAGCCCTGAGCGTAAGAAACAATCTTAGAAGCGTACAGAGCTTGGCGAATATCCTCAATAAACGCCTTACGCTCAGCATCATTCAAATCAAAATGCACATCCGGACCGGTCAAACCCTGGTTTTCAGCAGCTTCTCGCAAAGCAACCTGGCTTGAAAGTCCGCGAGCAAACACAGCTTCTGCAATACCCGTTACAGGGATTCCAAGCGAAAGCGCAGACTGTACAGTCCAAGTACCAGTGCCCTTCATGCCAGCATGGTCCACCATCATCTCAACCAAAGGCTTACCAGTCTTATCATCCTTTTGGCGAAGCACATCAGCCGTAATCTCAATCAAATAAGAATCAAGCTCGCCCTTATTCCACTCACTAAATACGTCCGCAATTTCGTCAGACTTCATACCCAAGCCGCGAAGCATTAAATCGTAGCTTTCGGCAATAAGCTGCATATCTGAGTACTCAATACCGTTGTGAACCATTTTTACAAAATGACCAGCACCGTCGGTACCAATATGCGTTACGCAAGGCTCACCTTCTGCAACAGCCGCAATAGACTTCAAAATAGGCCCAAGAGTCTCCCAAGATTCCTCAGTGCCACCAGGCATCATCGAAGGGCCGCGCAAAGCACCTTCTTCACCACCGGAAACACCGCAACCAACGTAATGAAGACCACGCGCACGAATGCTGCGCTCTCTGCGAATCGTGTCTTCAAAATAAGAGTTTCCACCATCGACGATAATATCTCCAGGCTCCATAGCATTTGCAAGCTCTTCAATAACAGCGTCCGTAGGAGCACCAGCTTTTACCATAATAATCGCCGTGCGCGGACGCTTTAGAGAGGCCACAAATTCTTCAACAGTTTTAGCTGGAACGAAAGCACCCTCAGTGCCGTGCTCATTCATTAACGTTTCAGTTCGCGAATAATGACGATTATAAACTGCCACAGTATTTCCGTGATGCGCAAGATTTCGCGCTAAATTAGATCCCATTGCAGCCAAGCCAACAACGCCAATATTTGCCTGAGCTTGAGTCATTACGACACCTCTTATCTTGTTGTTATATTTTCGTTTCTGCGTTACTCCCCTTCAGGAAACACACTTTTTAATTTTATCGGCCTATATGCACAAGATTTTCGATGCAAAAAATGCAAGTTACACTAAGTAAATTTTGTGATATAAATTACATTTTTAATACAAACAAATCGTTCTCAAAATCTCCAAAAAAGTACGACACGCTTACAAACACGCGGATTTTGTAAATATAAACAATAACTATATGTAGTGTTTGAATAATCGACACACCACTACAAATAGTAATTATGAGTAGTATGCTGACTTTTGGCTTTTGTGCTAACACCGCGGAATCTAACGGTTCCCCATCACCAGAGGAGATTGAAATGACAATTACAGTGTTTACAAAACCTCATTGCCCACAGTGTGATGCCACTAAACGACAGTTCACAAAACTTGGCGTGAACTTCGAAACTGTAGACTTATCAAAAAGCCCTGAAGCACTGGATCAATTGCGCAACGCTGGATACCGTCAAGCACCTGTAGTTATTGCACCAGACACATCATGGAGCGGTTACCGTCCAGATTTAATCGCGCAAATTGCGGATAAACTCGGAACTTCCTCAGAAACAGCAAAAGAAGCATGATAAATGTGTGAACAAGAAAGCATACAACAGCCAAGCGAGCCAGAATCTCGCGCACAAGGCGAATCAATCGGAGCCGTAGTCTACTTTTCATCAGTTTCCGAAAACACATTACGCTTCGTGCAAAATTGCGATTTTCCTAGCAACAATGTAAACGTGTATCGCATACCGCTTCGACCAAAAGACCCGGAATTAAACGTGCGCGAACCGTACGTGCTAATCGTACCAACTTACGGAGGCGGGAATATTGCAAAAGCAATACCAATGCAAGTACGCAAATTCCTAAACAATCGCGAAAATCGTTCGTTTATTCGCGGAGTAATTTCTTCCGGAAACACGAATTTTGGAGACGCTTATTGCGCTGCAGGCGGTCAGATTGCAGGAAAGTGCGCAATCCCAAATATGTATTCGTTTGAGTTGACAGGAACTCAAGAAGATATTGAAAAAGTAGCGCAGGGAATACCTAGATTTTTAAAGCAATTAAAAGAAGCAGAAGAAACTAAATAATCAAAATAAGTAAAAGAATCAAAAAACAATCAGCGTTTGAAAAGCAAAAATAACGCATGAAGAAAGGAATCAATCAAATGAATAGCACGGATCCGATGAGCGAATCTACTTCGCTTAATCTTGATCACACTGACTCCAGCGAAACTGCAAACGCAGCTGCTAGCAGCACAGCAGAACGCATTCGCAACAGCCGCGACTACCACGTTCTTAACGCTATGCTCGGTCTTTTCGATCCAGAAAAAGGCATTCAGTTCGACAAGGACCAGGAAGCAGAAAAGCTTTACGTTTCGGGTTACGTGCAAGAACACAGCATGAAGTTTGCTTCAACTCGCGAGCGCTTGAACTATTTGATTGACAACTACTACTACAACGGCAACGTGTTCGGAAAGTACAGCGACGAGTTTCTAGATAAGTTCTACGAGCACGCAGAATCTGCTCACCACACTTTTGGCACTTTCTTGGGCGCTTTTAAGTTCTACACTTCTTACGCTTTAAAGACTTTTGACGGCAAGCAGTATTTGGAAAACTTCGCTCAGCGTGCAGCTGCAGTCGCTTTGGAACTCGCAGACGGCGACGAAAAAGCAGCGCTCAACTATTTGGACGAGATGCTTGCAGGCCGCTTCCAGCCAGCCACTCCAACGTTCTTGAATCTTGGTAAAGCCCAGCGAGGCGAGGCTGTGAGCTGCTTCCTCGTGCGTTTGGAAGATAACATGGAGTCTATTGCACGCGGAATTAATTCTGCTTTGCAGCTTTCTAAGCGCGGCGGCGGCGTTGCTCTACTTCTTACTAATTTGCGCGAGCTCGGCGCCCCTATTAAGCGCATTGAGAATCAGTCGAGTGGCGTTGTGCCTGTTATGAAGCTTTTGGAAGATTCGTTCTCTTACGCTAATCAGCTTGGCGCTCGTCAGGGCGCTGGTGCTGTTTATATTAGCGCACATCACCCAGATATTATGCGTTTTTTGGACACTAAGCGTGAGAACGCGGACGAGAAGATTCGTATTAAGTCTCTTTCTTTGGGCGTTGTGATTCCGGATATTACTTTTGAGCTTGCTAAGCGTAAGGAAAAGATGGCTTTGTTTAGCCCTTACGACGTTGAGCGCGAATACGGAAAGCCTTTTGCAGACATTTCTGTTACAGAACATTACGATGAGATGGTTGCAAATCCTCGCATTCACAAGAAGTACATTGATGCTCGCGAATTCTTTATGACGATTGCGGAAATCCAGTTTGAATCTGGCTACCCTTACATTTTGTTTGAGGATACTGTGAATCGCACAAATCCTATTGAGGGCCGCATTACTATGAGTAACTTGTGCTCCGAGATTTTGCAAACTCAGGAAGCAAGTACTTACAATGCAGACTTGTCTTATAGCCACGTTGGCCGCGATATTTCTTGCAACCTTGGCTCTCTTAATATTGCTAAGGCAATGGATGGAAACTTGGGTGCAAGCGTTGAGCTTGCTGTTCGCGCGCTCACTTCTGTTTCGGAGCATACTTCTATTGATTCTGTGCCTTCGATTCGTCGCGGAAACGCGGAAGGCCACGCTATTGGCTTGGGTCAAATGAATTTGCACGGTTTCCTTGCTCGCGAACACATGCAGTACGGAAGCGAGGAAGCTCTTGACTTTACAGACATGTACTTTATGACGGTTGCTTACCACGCTTATAAGGCTTCTCACGCTTTGGCTGTGGAGCGCGGCCTCGCTTTTGCAAGCTTTAAGACGAGCGCCTACGCTAAGCCTGCAGGCAAAGGCAACTACTTCGATAAGTACACTGACGGCAGCCGCTCGCTTGAGCCTAAAACTCAAGCGGTTCGCGATTTGTTTGCTCGTTTTAACGTTGCAATTCCAACCGTTTCGGACTGGGAGCAGTTGCGTGACGATATTTTGCGCGACGGCATTTACAACGAGTATCTGCAAGCTGTCCCTCCAACTGGCTCAATCTCGTACATCAACCATTCCACGAGTTCGATTCACCCTATTGCTTCTCGCATTGAGATTCGCAAAGAGGGCAAAGTTGGACGCGTCTACTACCCTGCCGCTTATATGACGAACGACAATATGCAGTACTTTAAGGATGCTTACGAAGTTGGTTGGAAGGCGATTATTGACACTTACGCGGAGGCAACTCAGCATGTGGATCAGGGATTGTCGCTTACTTTGTTCTTCCCAGACACTACTACTACTCGCGATTTGAACAAGGCTCAGATTTACGCGTGGCGTAAGGGAATTAAGACTCTTTACTACATTCGTATTCGCCAAAAAGCTTTGGAAGGTACGGAAATCGAGGGTTGCGTAAGCTGCACGCTGTAAATCGTAGCGCTAAAAATCGCAGCGACGTAAATCTATCAGCGTAAATCTTTTGCAAATTAAATCAAAAACTTAAAAATTTTATAAAACGTAAACACAAGATCAGGAGTAATTATGACAGAACTCGATCCAACAGCACTACGCAGTAGTCTCGATAAGCCTTTCGGCACGAATCGCGTAATCGCAGATGACTCTATGATGGCAGCTTCCATCACACCAGCTCAATACCGCTACCATCACGGCTCACGCGTGCGCCCAGTTAATTGGAACAATATTGTTGACGACAAGGATTTGGACGTTTGGAATCGTCTTATCGCTAACTTCTGGCTTCCAGAAAAAGTGCCACTGAGCAACGATATTCCTTCTTGGCGTTCCCTCACCGACCTTGAGCGCAAGACAACTACTCGCGTTTTTACAGGTTTGACTTTGCTTGATACCAGTCAGGCAACTATTGGTGAGCTTTGCCAGATTGAGCACGCTCGCACAGAGCACGAGCAGGCTATTTACACGAATATTGCTTTTATGCAGTCGATTCACGCTCGCTCCTACTCCTCTATTTTCTCCACTCTTTGCTCTAGCGAGGAGATTGACGAAGCTTACCGTTGGGCTGTTGGAAACGACGTTTTGCAGCAGCGCGTTACCACCGTGCTTTGCGAGTATGAGAGCGAAGACCCGCTTAAGCGCAAGATTGCAGCAACTATGCTTTCTTCATTGCTTCTTTACGCAGGCTTCTACCTTCCGCTTTACTTTGCTTCTCGCGGAAAGATGATGAACACTGCCGACATGATTCGTTTGATTTTGCGCGATAAGGCAATTCACGGCTATTATTCCGGCTACAAGTTCCAGCGCGGTTTGGAGCTTAGAAGCGAGAACGATAAGAAGAATCTTGAAAAGTTCACTATGAACTTGCTTGACACTTTGTACGATTTGGAAGTTGAGTATTCTGGTCAGATTTATGAAGGATTTGACTTCCACGATGACGTTTTTGACTTCGTGCGTTACAACGCTAACAAGGCTTTGATGAACCTTGGCTACCCTGCTAAGTACAGCGAAGAAGAAACTCACGTAAGCCCTGAGATTCTTGCGGCTCTTTCTCCTGCAGCCGACGAAAATCACGATTTCTTCTCCGGCTCTGGTTCCAGCTACATTATGGGCAAGTCGGTTGAAACTGACGACGACGATTGGGACTTCTAATCACACAGCTGGCTAACTGACTGATTTACTAAATAACTGAATAACTAACTGATTGGTTAGCTAATTATCTTAATTAGCTAACCAATTTTAATTTAGTTAGGTTAATTATTGCAGCTAAATAGAGTCTATATAAAAAGATAAAAAGTCAGGAAGCAACACAGGTCACTCAGCCTTTATGCTACACTATGTGAAAAGGAACCGGTCTTGTTGATTTGTTTATGCAAAAATCAGCAGTGCCGTCACTCCTACTCACGTTCAAACCAAGATTTTTGAACTGAACTGAGCAGGCACTAAAGTTGGAGTTCAAGTTTATAAAGATGACTAACATCCGTTAGACGCATCTAGAAGAAGAAAGAAGTCCATTTATGGGGAAAATGACTTATAAAAAATTACTTTGTGTTGTAGTGCTCTTCAGCTCGCTGGTTGGGCTAGCAGCCTGCGGTAACTCCAAAGCAAACAAACCAGTGCCAACAAAAATAAGCCGTCATTCTACTAAAAAACATTCAAAACCAGTCAAAAAAGCCTCAAAAAAGAAAATCGCCGAAGCTTTTGTAAAGGGACAAGAAGGTACTTTGGAAGCCCTAGGTGAAACTAAACGCGTTATTTGGGACGCTTATCCTGATCAGTTGGCTTACGTTAAAGATGCTTTCTATCACTGGACTCTTCAAGACGACTGGTTCCAGGTTAATACTGGCCATTATATGGTCGTTGACCGTTTGAACAGTTCAGGCATCTTATTAAAGAAACTCCAAAAAGGCATGCCAGTTAAATTAAACGGCAAAGATTACAAAGTGGCAGATTATAAAGACTTTGAGGGTGGCGGAAGCTCGGATAAGTTGCTAAAAGTATTCAAAGAGTACGTTGACCAATTCCCTAAGTCTGCTTACTTTATTCAAACTTGTCTCGATGCCAGAACTTATGGCGGACAACGTCTAGTAGTTCTTGACGTAGCAAAATAGTAAACGATTTAGCCGCAAAACTTAGATTATTCACCAAATTTTGTTGTTTTGAAAATATTGCCTGTGCATCGACGAGGTTGATGAACAGGCAATATTTTTTAACTGATTACGCGACAATAGTTACGACCATATCGCGCGGCCGAAATCACGCGTTATCGTGGCAAAAATTGCAAAATTAGCAAAAACTGCCACGATAACTCGATATAAAATAGCAACGAAACAGCATTCTGCACCACAGATTATCCGCTTACTTGCATCTTCTGTGCAAAGCTTCGTCCAAATACTAGATTGAAAAGCGTCCAAATACTCGATTGAAATAGATCCAAGTACTCGATTAAAGCGCAAGAAAGCACAATAATTTATGCTTGCACAATGGCTATTTCTCTACATGAAGTGGAACGTATACATTAATAATCCACGAATCTCCATCTTCAATAACTTTAAAAGTTCCGCCAACTCGTTCCGCAAGCATCTTATGAAAACGCAGCCCATATCCTAATTGCAAGTTAGCAAGAATACCGCGTTGCGCACTATTTATACACGTAATATGACATTCATGGTCATTAAGCATTACATTCATAGCGTATTCTTTAGGCTTTGCAGCATGCTTTTTTACGTTCGCAAGTAGTTCTCTGCAAATATATTCAATTTGAGCACATTCTTCAAAAGGCAAACGCATTGATTGAGAATCTTCAGTAGTTAAATCACTACTCAAGTCAATGGAACCAATATAGCCAAGCTTTTCAAATGACTTTTGCTCACAGTCAAATAAAACACGTAAGCCTGTGCAAAAATCTTTATAACATGTAGTAGATTGCATAACATCGCTAGTGCTTGCAGTTGTAGCATTGTCAAGAAGAGAAATAATATTACGTGCTTTATGAATAGTTGTAGTAGCACATTGAAGAATCTCTCGAGAATTTTCATGCTCTTGTTCATGAGTTGTTTGAGGTTCAATAGACTGTTGGGCCATCATCATAATACTGGAAAGCTCATTAGTTACTTCATCGTGCATGCGAATTGCTGCAATAGTGGTATATTTTTGAAAAACGTTGTAACGCTGTGCAAATAACTGTTCCTGTTGCTGATGAATAGTAGAAATATAGTATTTTACAATTGCGCTAGAAATAAGAGTGATAAGAAGCCACCACGCTAACACATAAGCGTTTTGAAAATCGCAGATAATAAAGAACCATGAAGATACTCCGCAAGAAGAAAGCACAGTGTACCAAGGTTGAGTAATTACAGCAATTGCCAAACAAATCAATATAGTAAGCATCATAGATGAGTAGTTGATATTTGGCGCAATAATTACCAACGGCATCCAAATAAGCACAATAAAAGATGCTTTACGAGGCCAGATTGCAATACATAAGCAGATTACAATCCATACTATTTCAACCGTAATTGCATGCCAATTAGAGTAGTAATGAAGATTATTATAGGAACAAATTTCAAGAATCAAAGTACAACTTATGATTGCACCAATTCCAATTTTCTGCCAAGCATCATGCGGCAAAAAATTGATCATACGTGTTAATAATTTCATAACTACCTACTTTTACACGTTAATTTCTTACACGTTATATGTCATGCGAATATTTTGCTAGCGCAGCAAGCGCCTGCATTCGACTTCGGACGTGAAGTTTTCCATAAATACGCCGTAAATGCGTGTTGACTGTTGAAACTTTCACATTAAGCTGATCTGCAATCTCTTTCGTAGAATACCCCTGTTTGCACAAGCGCATAATTTCCGATTCTTGATGAGACAAAACTGAAGTCTTCGTAAGTTGAGAAATCATATTAAATGATTCTTGCGGAGTGTGAAAATAGTCAATATATTGTGGCAATTCTGGGCACCCGTAGCTTGTTGTGCGCGATTGGATAGCTGCAACTACGTCTGATAAATTGTCTTTATGTATTAACGCTTGACCACCCGACTTAGCAACTTGCAATACGTATTCATCTAACATGTAGGAAGTAATGCCGATTAAAACAATATTGCTATTGCGCTCGCGAATTGCCTTAATTACATCAACGCCACTCATTTCTCTCATTGACATATCTACTAAAAGTACGTCAGGAGTATTTTCTGTAACGCAACGATGAATAGCTTGTTTTGCAGAAGAACACATCCATGCACAAACAAAGTTTTCAGGCAAACGACTTTTTAGAAGAAGTTGCATATATCGCAATACAAGCGTGTCATTATCAACAATTGCGTAAGTAGTGTTCATACAATATATGGTATCTTGTTTCGGAATTTGCTTATCAAGAGATGTGCGATTGTATTGTTTTTCTCAAATTATCAAGATTGTACACATTAAAGTGCCATACGCTAGCACTTTCCGTTGGCACACTCCATTCTTCGGTTTTGCCATTCGCAGTAAAACGAATTATTTGAGTTGTTGGCTTACTTATAACTTCAAAATTAGTGAGTTGATTCCACGCAATACGACGAAGATACTTATCGTCTAATTTAGCTAGATTACCCGAGCCTAAAATGACATTCGGATTAACAATAATAAACTCATTATTAGTGGCAGCAATAATACGCGCAACAACGCTTTGCGCTACATAGAATAATTTAGGTAACAAAAATAGTTTGATTAAATCTTTCCACCAAGGGTCGTACTTCATAGTAAGCACATACGTTTTGCCAACTGAAAGATTATGCGCTTTAAAGTACTTAACAATATCCTCTTCTCGTATACCGCGCAAAGGATTAGTCATAATAAGCACCTCCTCGTGATTCTTGTTTTGTAAATTATCAACATACTAACGTGCAGATTTTATCTACACAAATAGGCGTACCTATTTTTAACGATAGTGCTTTTAGAAAAACTTTTAAAAAACTTTTACTATTGGCACTTTGCATGTTCTAAACAATCAATATTTAATAATATTTCCGTTTTGGAACTATTTTTAAATAGAGGCTTACTTATGGAGTTATCGTGACAGATTTTGCTGGATTTGCAATTTTTGCCACGATAACTCGTATAACATAACAACGAAACAGCACTATGTATCACAGATTAACCGCCTACTTACATCTGCTGCGCAAAGCTTCGTCCAAATACTCGATTAAAACACATCCTTAGCACTTCTTGTTGACGCAACAAATAAGTGAATCTATCATGTTAGTGGGAGGCACATTGCCCCCCCCCAGCAAATAAGTTGGAGGTTTACGATGAAGAAAATTTCACGTATCGCATCGACAGTAGTACTAGCAGTTTCAATGGCATTGGTTCCATGTGCTACTGCCTATTGGGATTGCAAATAATCCGTATGCATGAATAACTTATTATAGGGGTATGCGATGTCTCGATTATTGCGTTCATTATCATGCATGCTTGTTCTTCTGCTTACGTTATTTGCATCGCTGTTAGGTTTGACAAGAATGAGTGACTCCTTGAGCGATTGTATTGCTATATATCCGCAAACGAGTCGCCTTTTTTCATTACGCGGTGTGACAGAAGACAAAGCTGATCAAATTTATTCATTACTCGAGGAGACTGTTGCTCAGCATAATGCTTTTGTGGTTCGTAATGATATGCGCCTAGCGGCTAGTGACGCTGGTGTAGATGGTTTTGAGCTTGGCATATTTGGCAATCCTCGAGGTAAAGATGATTTGCTTACTTTGTCATATCTCGGAACGCCGATTCTGACATCGCATGCCTTTACGCAATTATTACACAGCGAAAGCAGCAAAACGCTTGGACTTGATATGGCAAAAGCAGATATGCTTGCTGATCTTCCCACTATTTCCATTGAGGGTTCGCGTTTAGTTGTTCGTCAATTAGATGCCCTCGTCAACAATAGTAAAACAAAGCTTGGTGATTACAGGATTGTGGGACTTTCCAATCGAGACTACCATGCATTAGTTACTCAAGCTGCTCGCATCGCTGGTACAACCTACCAAGATTTTCAACGTGGAAAATCTGGAATAGCACGATCCAATAGTTTTAATCAACTTACTTTTATTATTGTCTGCATTGTAACAGTGTTGCTTCTTGGCATTACGATAATCGCTGATGGGTATCTTTCGTATAGAACATTGGGAAGCTACTTATTGCTGGGTTGGTCGCGTTCATCGTTTGCTTCGCGTCACCTTATGCCGATACTTGTTTCAGCACTCGCTGTATATCCTCTTGTTTGTATCGTGATGAGTTTATTTACTCACGGATTTATATGGAATATTCAATTGTTAATGCAGGCACTGATTATAGCGTTGCCAG
>NZ_JBKFWK010000006.1:0-86955 GCF_046508745.1 Gardnerella sp. Marseille-Q9185 | reverse complement strand
CAAGAAAACTACCTGCTATTATTTTTGAACCAATTAATATAAAAGCTGAAAGAGAAAATAATCGTTCTATAAGAGCAGATAAAGCTTGGGAAAATTTCGGCAAACCAGGTAGAGATCCTAGAGCTTTTTGCGGTATTTTGCAATCTTTTGCGTCTAATAATAATTGGAATAAGCAACTTAATATAGCAAAATTACGTAATTCTTGGAATGAGGTAGTTGGTGAAAATATTGCAAATCATTGTGAAATAAGTCAAGTTATAAATGAAGTGCTTATTATTAGAGCACAATCTGCTGTATGGGCTACTCAACTTTCTTATTTGCTTCCTCAATTAAAAGAAAAAATTAATAATAACCTTTCGGATATTAAAATTAGAGAAATTAAAGTTATAGGCCCGACTACAACCGGATTAGGTTCTTGGAGAAGGTAATTTTTTAACTTATAAATATTATAATTTCAAAAAAATAGTAAAAAGGCCTCTTATTAACGAGAGGCAATATTATATGTATAGAATGTCGTGTAATATAGTTGAAGCGCTAGAATCCCCTTTTATGTGCTTTCTGGCATATGTTGGCTCTGTAAAAGCCTTGTAATATGAGGCAAATTGTGAAGGGACAAAAAGTGACAAACACGGAAGATAATTCGATAGATAATGCTGTCGAAGAGCATAAGCTTGACGATGCTCAACTTGATGATTCACTTGCTCCTGAACATTATGATGCAAGTGATCTTCGAGTTCTTGAAGGATTAGAGGCAGTTAGAATTAGGCCAGGTATGTACATTGGTTCTACTGGACCTCGTGGTTTACATCATCTGGTTTATGAGATTGTTGATAATTCCGTTGATGAGGCGTTGGCAGGTTATGCTTCTCACATTGAAGTGACTATTTTGCCAGATAATGCTATTCGTGTTGTTGATGATGGTCGTGGTATTCCAGTCGATGAAGTACCAGGTGAAGGTGTTTCTGGTGTTGAAACAGTTATGACAAAGCTTCACGCTGGTGGTAAGTTTGGCGGCGGCGGTTACGCTGTTTCTGGTGGTCTTCACGGTGTTGGTATTTCTGTAGTAAATGCTCTTTCTACTCGTGTAGAAATTGAGGTTCGCCGTCAAGGATTCCACTGGACTCAAACTTATGTAGATCAGCATCCTACTGCTCCTTTGGCAAAGGGTAAGCCAATGGAAGATGGTGAATCTACTGGTACTTCTGTAACATTTTGGCCAGATGGAACAATTTTTGAAACCACTATTTATGATTTTGAAACTTTGCGATCTCGATTCCAGCAGATGGCATTTCTTAATAAAGGTTTAAAGATTTCCTTAACTGATTTACGTAAGCCTGATGAGGCAGGTGATGAGGTTGCAGGAGATGGTGAATCTACTGATGAAAATAAGCATCAAAGCGTAAGTTATAAGTATGAACATGGTATTAAGGATTACGTTGATTATTTAGTTAAGTCTCGTAAAGCTGTTCCAGTTGAACCAGATGTTATTGATTTTGAGGCTGAAGATCTTGAAATTGGTATTTCTGCAGAAATTGCTATGCAATGGACTGTTGCTTATTCTGAAGCTGTTCATACTTTTGCAAATACGATTTCCACTACTGAAGGTGGAACTCACGAAGAAGGATTCCGCGCTGCTTTAACGACATTAATTAATCGTTATGCGCGTGAAAAGAATATCTTAAAAGAAAAAGATACTAATCTTTCTGGTGATGACGTTCGAGAAGGTTTAACTGCGGTTGTTTCTGTAAAACTTACAACTCCACAGTTTGAAGGTCAGACTAAAACAAAGCTTGGCAATTCTGAAGCTAAAACTTTTGTGCAGCGAGTTATGACAGAAAAGCTTGGTGACTGGCTTGATGCTCATCCAAGCGAAGCTAAAAATATTATTCAAAAAGCTGTTGAAGCTTCTCGCGCACGTTTGGCTGCTAAAAAAGCTCGTGAAAATACTAGACGTAAATCTATTTTTGAAACAGCTGGTATGCCAGATAAGCTAAAGGATTGCCAATCTAGTAATCCTGAAGAGTGCGAATTATTTATAGTCGAGGGTGATTCTGCAGGTGGCTCAGCAATTCAAGGTAGAGATCCTATTACGCAAGCAATTTTGCCTTTGCGCGGTAAGATTTTGAATACTGAGCGCGCATCAATTGACAGAATGATGAAGTCTGAAACAATTGAATCCTTAATTACTGCTGTTGGCGGTGGATATGGTGAAGACTTCGATTTAAGCAAGGTTCGATATCACAAAGTCATTATTATGGCTGATGCTGATGTCGACGGTGCTCATATTGCAACTTTGAATTTGACTCTATTCTTCCGCTACATGCGTCCTATGATTACAGCAGGATACGTTTATGTTGCTATGCCACCTTTGTACCGATTGAAGTGGAGTAAGGGAGCGCATGATTTTGTTTATACGGATGCTGAGCGAGACAGAGTTTTAGCAGAAGGTAAAGCTGCTGGTCGTCAACTTCCTAAAGGTGAAGGCATTCAGCGATACAAGGGCTTGGGTGAGATGAGCTATCAGGAATTGTGGGAAACCACTATGGATCCTGAGCATCGTATTTTGAAACAGATTCATATTGAAGATGCTGCTCGAGCTGATGAAACCTTCTCAATGCTTATGGGTGATGAAGTAGAGCCACGTAGACTCTTCATTCAACGAAATGCTCATGATGCAAGGTTTATTGATGCTTAAAAGTTATTGGTATATCTACAAAGATAGAAAAATAAAAACGTTAGTAACCTATAAGAATACAAAGGAATTGCAGTGGTAGACGAAATAAACGCCGCTAATAATAGCGAAGATCGAGATCAACTGCCAGATGGTTCAATGGAGCCACAAAGCCCTCAGGAAGCTGATAATACTGATTATGGATTACTGAAGGGTGCACGAGTTAAGCATATGGATTTGCAGCAGGAAATGCGCGAATCATATCTTGCTTATGCATTATCCGTTATTATCGAGCGAGCTTTGCCAGATGTTCGAGATGGTTTAAAGCCTGTTCACCGTCGAGTTATTTATGCAATGTATGACGGTGGATATAGGCCTGATCGCGGATATAATAAGTGCTCTCGTGTTGTTGGCGATGTTATGGGTAAGTATCATCCTCACGGTGATTCTGCTATCTATGACACTTTGGTGCGTATGGCTCAATCTTGGTCAATGCGATACATGCTTGTTGATGGACAAGGTAACTTTGGTTCTCCTGGTGACGATCCTGCAGCAGCAATGCGTTATACGGAATGTCGTATGGCACCGTTGGCTATGGAAATGGTACGAGATATCGATAAAGATACCGTTGATTTCCTGCCAAATTATGATGGTAAAACTCAAGAGCCTACTGTTTTGCCAGCTCGTTTCCCAAATCTTTTAGTTAATGGTTCTGCTGGTATTGCTGTTGGTATGGCAACCAATATTCCACCTCATAACATGCGTGAAGTGGCTGATGGTGTGCACTGGGCTTTGGATCATCCTGATGCAAGTAAAGAAGAACTTCTTGAAGCTTTAATTCAGCGAATTAAAGGACCTGATTTCCCTACTGGTGCAACCATTTTAGGTCATAAAGGAATTGAGCAAGCGTACAGAACTGGTCGCGGCTTAATCACAATGCGCGCAGTAGTTAATACTGAGGAAATTAAGGGACGTATGTGCTTGGTTGTTACTGAGCTTCCATACCAAGTTAATCCTGATCGCTTAGCTGCTTCAATTAGGGAGGCTGTGCGCGATGGCAAGATTCAAGGCATTGCAGATATGCGCGATGAAACGTCTGGTCGTACAGGTCAGCGTTTGGTTCTTGTTCTTAAGCGTGACGCTGTTCCAAAAGTTGTTCTTAACAATCTTTATAAGCATTCACAATTGCAGCAGACCTTCGGCGCAAACATGCTTGCTCTGGTTGATGGTGTTCCTCGCACTTTGAGTTTGGATGCTTTCATTCGTCATTGGGTAAGTCATCAGCTTGAAGTTATTGATAGGCGTACACGTTACTTAAAGCGTGAAGCTGAAGAGCGTGATCATATTTTGCAAGGCTACTTAAAAGCTTTGGATATGATTGACGAAGTTGTGGCATTAATTCGTTCATCTAAAGATGTTGAAACAGCTCGCACTGGTTTGATGAATTTGCTTGATGTTGATGAAGTTCAAGCGGATGCAATTCTTGCAATGCAACTTCGTAGACTAGCAGCTTTGGAACGTCAGAAGATTCTTGACGAACATGAAGATCTGATGCTGAAGATTGCTGATTACAACGATATTTTGGCAAGTCCAGAACGCCAGCGCAAAATTGTTGGCGACGAACTTGATGAAATTGTTGCAAAATATGGTGATGATCGCAGAACTAAGATTCTTCCTTTCTCTGGTGAAATGAATGTTGAAGATCTTATTGCCGAAGAAAACGTTGTTGTAACAGTAACTCGCGCAGGTTATATTAAGCGAACTAAAGCAGATGAGTATCGTGCTCAACACCGCGGTGGTAAAGGTATTAAGGGTGCAAAGCTTCGTGAAGATGATGTAGTAGATCACTTCTTCTTAACATCTACACACAACTGGTTGCTCTTCTTTACTAATCGTGGTCGAGTTTATCGTATTAAAGCTTACGAACTTCCAGAAGGATCTCGCGATTCTAAAGGTCAGCATGTTGCTAACTTGCTTCAGTTTACTCCTGGAGAAACAATTCAAACAGTTTTGTCAATTCAAAACTACGATGTGGCAAAGTACTTGGTTTTGGCAACTCGTTCTGGAAAAGTTAAGAAAACTGCTTTGCAAGAATACGATTCTCCACGTCAAGGTGGTTTGATTGCTGTTCGACTAATGGCAAATGAAGAAACTGGTGAACCTGTTGATGAGCTGATTGGTGCAGCTTTGTGCAATTCAGGAGACGACATTATTCTTGTTTCTAAACTTGGTATGAGTTTGAAGTTCAGAGCAGATGATGAACAACTTCGACCAATGGGACGTCAAACTGCAGGTGTTCAGGGCATGAGATTCCGCGAAGGTGATGAACTTTTGGATATGGATGTTGTTGCCGCTGAAACAAGTAAAGATCTTCTTGTTGTTACAAACGAAGGTTTTGCAAAGCGTACAGCTATTGAAGAGTATCGTTTGCAAGGAAGAAATGGTTACGGAGTTAAGGCAGTACAGCTTGCAGAGGGACGCGGTTCTTTGGTTGGTGCCTTGATTGTTGAAGAAACTGATCAAGTAATGGCAATTATGAAGTCCGGTAAGGTAATTCGTTCCGACGTTAACGAGGTTAAGCGTACAGGAAGAACTACTCAAGGTGTAACTCTTGCTAAGCCAGACAAGGGTGATGAAATTATTTCTATTGCTCGTAATGAAGAAACAGATGATGAGGAAAATCAAGTAGAAGAAGTTGAAGCAACTTCTTCGAACGAGGAAGCTTAAAATCTTATTTACGAAAAGTAGTAAATAATAAAATTTCTTTGCTAAAACTTAATTATTAATAACTTATGAGAGTGCCAACTAAGCGGATATAGTCCGTTTTGATTGGTACTCTCATTAGTATAATTAGTCTAATTATAAGAAACGTAATAAGAGAAGGAAAACTTAAGATGAGCGAAGATTTTGAGCCATCGCAAAATCCAACGAATATTAATGAAGAATCTTCTTACACAATTAGAGAAGACAATAATTCTAATGAAGAATTTGGTGATTCTTCTTTAGGAAGGGCTGTTAGAAAATCACAGTTTACGTTGGGTGGATCTAGTAGTTCATCTTCTTCTCGTAGAACTATTGGTGGTATGGCATCATCAACATCTTCAGCAAGTCAATTACATTCTTCTAAAGCAGGTCATACTCCTAGAGCTCGTCGTATGAGCCTTTCTTTGGTTCGTGTTGACGCATGGTCAGTTGCAAAAGTTACATTTCTTCTAAGCGTTGCAGGCGGTATTATTCAGGTTATTGCCGCAGGTTTAGTTTGGTTGTTCTTGAACATGATTGGTGTTTTTGATCAGGTAACTCAGATTGTTTCATCAACAGGTTTGGACAGTAATGGTTTTAATCTTGCTGATGTGTTTTCTCTTCCAACAGTATTGAGTGCAGTTACTATATTCTCTATTGTTGAAATTGTTATTATTACAATACTATCCGCAATAATTGCGCTACTT
The DNA here is from genome assembly GCF_046508745.1 of Gardnerella sp. Marseille-Q9185. Classification (NCBI taxonomy): domain Bacteria; kingdom Bacillati; phylum Actinomycetota; class Actinomycetes; order Bifidobacteriales; family Bifidobacteriaceae; genus Gardnerella; species Gardnerella sp. Marseille-Q9185. The sequence goes on along the minus strand of NZ_JBKFWK010000006.1, from coordinate 80,835 downwards.
TATAACGTAGTTGGCTCATTGGTTGGTGGAATACACGTTACTTTAGGTGACGACTGATAAGTAAAAACTTATAGGTAACAGTCTACTAACAAGTTGTATTCTTAATAGAAATTCCCGCTAATTGTTTTTAACTAGCGGGAATTTTAGTATTTTCTAAATATTTTTTAGTTAGTAAGAATATTATCTTCTAGCTAATTCATCGCGAATGTCTTGTAAGAGTTGAATAGTTTTTTCTTCGCGCTCTTTACGTTTATCTTCTTCAGTTTTTTCATGTTCTATTTTCAATAAATCTGCACCAATTTCACGCAATTTATTAATAGGTAAAACAATGCAAAAATAAACTGCGGCTGCAATAATTATGAAGTTTAATAATGCTCCAATTACTGCACCAAAAGAAATTGTGGCACCTTTCATAGTAATAGTTAATACGCCATCAAGCTCTGTTTTGCCGAAAATAATGGCAATAAGAGGATTAATAATATTCTTAACTATTGTTGTTACTACTGCAGTTACTGCACTACCCATAACAACACCAACAGCCATATCAATAACGCTGCCGCGTAAAATAAACTTCTTAAAACCTTTAAGCATTAGAGTTTTCGCTTTCTGAAGCAAATTCTTCAACTAATTTTTTAGCAGAATAATTTTTGTTATTTTTATTGTTTTTTCTATTATCTACATACAGTTTGTGTCTCTGGAATGAGCGCAATACTGTAACAGAAAGAAGCGGATACATAATTGCTGCAGTTAATACGTCTGTAGGGAAGTGAGCTGCAACAATAAGTCGCGAAATAGCGACGATAACAACTAGTATTGTGCTAAAAAGTAATCCAACTTTAATAAGAGAAGGCTTAGTTACATAAATAATTAGCATTATCATTGCACAGACTGCGACTGCTGCAGAAGTGTGTCCACTAGGAAAACTTGGATCAGAAGGTAGCTTAATATTCAGACCAATATATGGTCTTGGTCTGTGGACAGCAAATTTAACTGCAAAAATGTAAATCATAGGAAGCAGAGAAATAAGAAGCTGAGTAATTGTAAGTTTTAAGCTTTTACTAATAAACAAGGAAATTATTGCAAGCAATAATAGTATTGCCAAGCAGCCTTTAGTGGAAAAAACAATCGCAATTATTTTTGAAAAGTTCAATGCTGAAGAAGGAACACTATTGTGAAAATAAGCTACAATAGTCGATTCATAATTTCGTTCTTTACTACTAATAAGTAGTGCTTTACCTAAGCAAGGTACAATAATTGCGAGTATTAAGGTAAAAATAGTAGCAAAATTGCGAGTAATTACCGACAATCTGCTGTGATTGTTATTATTTTTTTGCGTCATAATTGCTAAGAGTACACTTACCATGATGTAAATGCACGTTGAAAATAGTCAAGTAGCATTAAAAATAATAAAATATTAGAAAAAAGTGTGTGAAATTTGAGTACCGTACCCGGTGACGAGTACTATGGTGAACAGATAGAAAGGGTTTACCATGAGCATTTTTGACCGATTTGAGAAGAGCGTGGAAGGTGCAGTGAACGGCGTCTTCGCAAAATTCGGCTCCAAAGATTTACAGCCAGTTGATTTTTCTAGTGCTTTGGAACGTGAAATTGATGCTGAAGCTATGCCTATTGGCCGAGATCATACTGTTGCTCCAAATGAATATCGTTTTAAGCTAAGTACACCTGATTTTGATCATATTGAACAGTGGGGTAGTGAAGCTTTAGCTAATGAGCTTGCTGACAATCTTACGCAATATGCTAAAAGTCAACATTATGCTTTTGTAGGACCAGTAGTTGTTATTTTTGAAGAAGACTTGGAATTAACTAAGGGTAATTTCCATTTGACTTCTGAATCAGTTCAAGGAAATGCTGTTCCTGTTACTACTGACGACCAGCAGCAGAATCATCCAATGCTTGAGATTAATGGCAATCAGTATTTGCTTACTAAAGATTGCACAATTTTAGGACGAGGTTCCGGTTGCGATATTGTAATCGACGATCCTGGTATTTCTCGACATCATCTTAGTATCGACGTCACTCCTGATGGTGTTATTGCTAGAGATCTTGGTTCAACAAACGGTACTTATGTAGAAGGTCACCAAGTTCCAGCTGCAACCTTGGTAGATGGAAACACTATTACTATTGGGCGTACGCGTATTCTCTACTGGGCATCGTCTCAAGAGTAGGAGAAAAAGTATTTTCCGAATGAGGAGACGATAACGCGTATGATATTCACTGAATTAACGTTTGCAATATTCAAGTATGGCTTTTTAGTCTTACTTTGGGTTTTTGTGTTATGCGCTATTCGTTCGCTTCGTAGGGATATTGAAGTTTTTAGTCCTAAAAAATCGCATTTTTGGAATAAAAAATCTCGACGCGCATCTCATGACGTAAATTCTTCTAAGCCTGTACAACGACAAGCATCACCTGTAATGGTTAACTCGTCTTCAAAAAATTCTGATGTTAATCCTACTTTGCTAGTTGTTATTGACGGGCCTTTGGCAGGATCATCTTTCCCATTAAATGCTGCTGGAGTAACTCTTGGTAGAGCTGCATCTAATACGGTAGTTTTGAATGATGAATTTGTTTCTTCGCATCATGCTCGCGTGTATTTTAATCAAAAAGTTCACGCATGGGTGCTTGAAGATTTAGGTAGTACTAATGGGACTATGATTGGTCATTCTCGCGTTAGTGAACCAGTTATATTAGCTCCGCGCACTTCGGTTAGAATAGGCGCAACCATGTTTGAATTGAGGTGATAATATGACGCAAATCAATTCAAATAATGAGGAAGAATCCAATACAGAAACAACTGGTCAAATTGAAAAATTAGCAGACGATAATAATCAGAATGTTAATAAAGCAGCGTATGTAGAATCAGTTGAAAAAATATTATTTATGTATTCTACGGCTGTTAGTGATGTTGGCACAGTTAGAAGTAACAATCAGGATTCTGCGTTTGCTGGAGAACATTTAGCAGCTATTTGCGATGGTATGGGTGGTCATGCTGGAGGAGATACAGCGTCTACTATTGCTATTCGTTCGCTTGCGCATATTGAGCAAGATTCCAGGCCGTACGATGTAAAAGCTGTGTCTTCAATGATGGAAACGTCGATTATGGCAGCTCATGACGCGATTGTTGGAAAAGCTAAGCGCGAGCGACGTCTTGCTGGAATGGGAACAACTGTTACTGCAGTAACTCTTGTATGTGGATATTGGGTTTTGGCACATTTAGGTGATTCAAGAGCGTACTTGCTTCGTGACAATCATCTTATGAGAATGACTACAGATCACAGCTACGTTCAGCATCTTATTGATACGGGTCATATTACTCCCGAAGAGGCTAGGAATCATCCTCAAAGAAATGTTGTTATGCGCGTATTGGGAGATTTTGATATAGACCCGCGCCCTGATATTTCTTTACGAAAAGCTCATCCTTCAGACAGATGGTTACTTTGTTCAGACGGATTGTGCGGAGTTTTAGAAGATTCCACTATTCAAGATGTTATGAGCACTATTTCTAATCAAGAAGAATGCGCTCAAAAACTTGTAGCTATGGCTCTTCGAGCAGGAAGCACGGATAATGTTACTGCTGTTGTTGCGGATGCAACTCTTGCTCTCGATGCGGATGCGTTTGATTTGCCTCATCAAACTCCATTGATTGGTGGAGCTGCAAGTCAAGATCTTGAATCTATTGCAGATATTGTTAATAAAGCAGTATCGTCATCTCCAGCACTTAGAGAAGATAAAAATTCTCCAGCGCAACGTGCTGCAGCTTTAGTTCAAAACAATGCGGATGAATCAGATGCTGTTAATCCTTCCGTATTAATGACTAGAATTGTTCAGCCTTCGCATATTCGCGAAGAATCAGAAGATTTACACACTCCTGATACGAATGAAATTCCTATTGTAACTAAGAAAAACGGCAAAATATCTACTGATCCGCACGATCCGGATGTTGCGCGTGCGGTTAAATATGAGAAAGATGAAGCTCATAAAGCTTATTCGTTGCGTCGTAGATGGACTCGCATAGGTATTGCTCTAGGAATTTTGCTTGGATTGTTGATTATTGCTGGTGCTGGTTATGGAGTTTATTCGTGGACTCAAACGCAGTATTACATTAGCCAGAACAATGATCGCGTTGTTATTTATCAAGGTGTTCCAACAAATATTTTCGGAATTGCGTTATCTCACGAAGTTGAATCAACCGATATTCCTGTAAAAAATCTTGATAAATCATGGCAGGATCAATTGCGTGAAGGTATTAGTTTTGGAAGTTTAGCTGAAGCTCGCGGTCATGCTTCTTTAATTCGTCGAGAAATGTTCCAGCGTGCGAAAGAAAAATTAAATGCTAAGCGTCAGAAAAAAATAGTTTCTTCAAATGATAGTAAAAGCAGTAAAGATAGCGTAGATAGTAAGGAAAATAAGGATAATAAAGACAATAATGCGCAGCAAGGGGGTAAATCCTCATGAATTTGATTGCTACGCGTATTAGGCAGATAGCATTATTGCTTTTTGCGATTCTTGTTTCAGCAATTGCATTTTTGCAAATGTTCTTTCGTATAGACAGTTGCATATCGGCTAATTATGTTGCAATGCTAACAATTGTTATGCTGCTATTCTTAGTATTTTGGGGTGTGCTTCTTGTTAAGCAGCCTTATGCTAGTCAAGCAATTTTGCCATGTATTATGCTTCTTACAGCAATAGGAACAGTTCTTATTGCAAGAATTGATAGGCAAAATAATACTGATATTGCTATTAAACAGTTAGTGTGGGTGTGTGTAGCGCTTATATTATCTATTATTTTTGTTATTGTGCTGCAAGATTATCGCATATTAAGACGTTTTTCTTATGTAAATATGGTAATCGGCTTAGTTTTGCTTCTTTCTCCTATGATTCCAGGATTAGGCAAAGAAATTGGCGGCGCAAGAATTTGGGTTGGTTTTGGAAATCACACTGTGCAACCTGGAGAATTTGCTAAGCTTTTCCTAGCTTTCTTCTTTGCAGCATACTTGTTTAATCATCGCGACAGGCTTGCTGTAGGAGGGAAGAAAGTTCTTGGAGTGCATTTGCCAAGATTGCAAGATATGGGTCCTATTGCATTAGTTTGGGCTGCATCAATGGGCGTATTAGTTGTGCAGCATGATCTTGGCACTTCTCTTATGTTCTTTGCTATGTTTGTGTCAATGCTTTATGTTGCCACAGGTCGCAAAGGTTGGCTGGTTGTTGGATTTATTGCATTCACATTAGGCTGCTTAGCTGCAGTAAAGTTATTCGCACATGTGCAGTATCGTGTGGATGCTTGGCTTCACCCGTTTGATAATGCTGTGTATAACAGGTTCCCTGGAGGTTCGGCTCAGATTGTATCTGGATTATTTGGTCTTGCAGCCGGAGGAACTACGGGAACAGGTTTAGGACAAGGTCATCCTTCTTTAACGCCGTTAGCTAATTCTGATTTTATTTATGCTTCTATTGGTGAAGAACTTGGTCTTACTGGACTTCTTGCAGTATTAGTTTTGTATTTAATTATTATTACTTCCGGAATGATTACCGCAATGAAAATTAAAGATGGCTTCGGTAAATTATTAGCATCCGGTCTTGTTTTTACTATGGCATTCCAAGTATTTACTGTTGTTGGTGGTATTACTTTGGTTATACCTTTAACAGGTTTGACCTTGCCATATATGGCTGCTGGCGGATCTTCATTAGTAGCAAATTATTTGCTTGCCGCATTGCTTATTGTTATTTCTAACTCTGCGAATAAACCTGAATCAGCTCCAGTTTCCGACACCTTCCAGTATGAGGCTTTGGCAGCATTGCGTGAGCGAGAATTGCAGGAGAGAAGTCGTAGTAAATCTGAAAATAATGATCTTGGTGAAAGTAATTTAATTAATAGTCAGGAAGAAGCGAATAGTATGAATAGCCAAACCCTTGTTTCTTCGCAGGAACGAGGTGAGACGAATGAATAAAAGCTTAAAAGAATTATTCATTGCTGTACTAGTATTGTTCGTTGTACTTGGTATTTCAAGTACTATTATTACCTCTATTAATGCTAATGCTTTAAATGCTGATCCTAGAAATCGTAGAGCCTTATACCATGAGTTTGGATCTCCTAGAGGGGCAATTCTTACTTCGGATGGAATTGTTATTGCTAAATCAGATTCCTCTAAAGATGCATTCGTGTATCAGCGCAAATATTCTAACGGTCCTGTATATTCTCCAATTACTGGCTACTTTTCTATTAGTCAGCGTGCAGATAGAGGTATTGAGGCTTCTAGGAATAGTTTATTAAGCGGCGAATCTGACGCATTATTCTGGCAGCGGTTCAAATCTTTGTTTACTGGAGCTACAAACCGCGGAGCTTCTATTGAAACATCAATTGACTCAAAACTGCAGACTCTCGCATATAATCTTCTAAAAGACAAAGACGGTGCTCTTGTTGCAATTGAACCAAAAACTGGCAGGATTCGCGCAATGGTTAGCACGCCAAGCTATGATCCAAATGTTCTTGCCATACACAATATTGGTGCTGTAAATAAGTCTTACGAACAAATAACATCAGATGTTTGGAATCCAATGTTAAATCGTACGATTTCTGAGCTTTACGCACCTGGTTCTACATTTAAAACTATTGTTGCTGCCACTGCACTAGAAACTGGAAAATATCAGCCAGATACGCTAATACCTGCCGGTGCGAAATACACTCTTCCTGGAACAAGTGTTGCTTTAACTAATGTTGTTTCTCAAGCAAACGGCACTGACGGAAAAATTTCGTTTGAAGACGCGTTAGCTTATTCTTCAAATACTGCATTCGCGCAGTTGGGCAATTCTTTGGGTTCAGATGCGATTGTAAAACAGGCAAAAAAGTTCGGTTTCTTTGAATCTCTTTCTATAGATGGATCTGATTCTACAGGTTTCCCAATGAGATCCGTAAGCTCAACATTTTCTATTAAACCAACTCCAGACAGACTAGCCTTGGAATCCATTGGACAAGGTGACGCAAAAGTTACGCCTTTGCAAAATGCTATGATTGCAGCAGCTATAGCAAATAACGGTACGCTTATGAAACCTACGCTTGTAGATTGTGTGCGTTCAAGTGACTTGTCTGTGTTGTCGCAAACGAAGCCAACAATTATGAATCAAGCCATGAGCAGCGATAGTGCTGCAAAACTATCCGCTATGATGCAATCTGTAGTAATAAAAGAAAATCCAAATCTCGCATTACCAAATATGCATGTTGCTGCAAAAACAGGTACTGCACAGATTGGAGTGAATAATCAGTCTGCAAATGGGTGGGTTATTGGATTTGCTCCGGCAGAAGATCCTAAAATAGCTATAGCGGTAATTGTTCACAATACTAATGTTCTGGGCAGTTACGCAGCAGGACCAATTATGCGACAAGTGATGAAGGAGGCGCTTACACAATGAAACTTGTTGAAGGACAGTTAGTTCATCATCGTTATCGACTGGATCGCCGCCTTGCGCAAGGCGGTATGGGAGAAGTCTGGAAAGGCTTTGATATTCAACTTGGGCGAATTGTTGCTATTAAAGCGCTGCGTACGGATACTGCGAATGTAGAAGCAAAGTTGCGTAGGCTTCGTGCAGAAGCTCATAATTCGGCAAATCTTGCGCACCCGAATATTGCAGCACTATTTGACTATTATGAGCATGATGGCATTGGATTCTTAATTATGGAATACGTGCCAAGTAAGTCGTTAGCAGATTTGTATCATAAAGAAAAAGCTATTGATCCAACCAGACTGTTGCCTATTCTTATTCAAACAGCACGAGGACTTTTTGTAGCTCACTCGCATGGTGTTATTCATCGTGATGTAAAACCTGCAAATATTATGGTTTCTGAAACAGGAAACGTAAAAATTACTGACTTTGGTGTTTCTTATTCAAGCGATCAGGAGCAGATTACTCAGGACGGTATGGTAGTTGGCACAGCACAATACATTTCTCCTGAACAAGCACAAGGCGAACAGGCAACAGCACAATCTGATATTTACTCACTAGGAGTTGTTGCTTACGAAGGATTATGCGGGCACAGGCCGTTTACTGGAGCTACTCCGGTAGATATTGCTGCGGCTCATGTTAATGATCCTGTTCCGCCATTGCCTGAAAATATTGATCTGCAATTAAGACAGTTTATTATGTCGATGCTTGCAAAAGATCCAAAAGATCGACCAAAAGATGCGCTTGTTGTATCAAAAGTTTTATCTCGTATTGAACGTAGGCTGCTTGATCAAGAAACAGCTTTTAACAATACAACAGGATTTATTTCTACAGATTCCCGACAAACTCGATGTATTAAGAGTATGCCGCAGAATCAAGTCAATATTATTAACATTTTGAATACCAATAATCGCAAGGAGCAGCAATGAATACCACAATGCCCACCTCATTAGCGAATGGTCGATATGAATTAGGAGAACTTATTGGCCGCGGCGGCATGGCAGAAGTACGTGTTGCGGTAGATAAGCGTCTAGGTCGTACTGTTGCTGTGAAAATCATGCGTTCTGATTTAGCGAACGATGAAATCTTCCTGTCTAGATTCCGCAGAGAAGCTCACGCAATTGCGCAAATGAACAACCCTAATATTGTTAATATTTATGATTCTGGTGAAGAATCTGTTACTACCGACAACGGATTGGAAGAGCGCCTTCCTTATCTAGTAATGGAGTATATTAAAGGAAAAACACTGCGCGATATTCTTAAGATGAATGGTGCCTTAAGCCAGCGTGACGCTGAACAAGTTATGCTTGGTGTACTTAATGCTTTGGAATATTCGCACAGAATGGGAATTATTCACCGCGATATTAAGCCTGGAAATATTATGATTTCCGAGCAGGGCATGGTGAAGGTGATGGACTTCGGCATTGCTCGTGCTCTTGACGATTCTGCAACAACTATGACGCAGTCTCAAGGTGTTGTTGGAACTGCACAATATTTGTCTCCAGAGCAGGCTCGCGGAGAACAAGTAGACATGCGCTCTGACTTGTATTCTGCAGGATGCGTACTTTATGAAATGCTTACTGGTCGCCCACCATTTATTGGTGATTCTGCTGTAGCTATCGCATACCAGCATGTTTCTGAAGTTGCAACTCCTTTAAGCACTCTTGTGCCTGGAATGCCTTCTATGTGGGATAAAATTTGCGCTAAGGCAATGGCAAAAGACCGTCAGAACCGTTATGCTACAGCTTCGGAATTTAAGAACGATATTCTAGCGTTCATGAACGGCGGAGTTCCTGTTGCAGCAGCTTTTAATCCGCTTACTGATTTAGCGAATATGAAAGCTCGCAAACAAGCTGAGCAAACAGCTGCAACAATGGCCATTAATGCTACTGATGGTGCTGCAACACAATCGTTTAACCCTATTACAGGTCAGGTTGAGCCATCAAATATTGCATTTGCTCCAAGCACTCGTGCAGCTCAACGCGCTCAATCGCAAGCTAAGCGTCGTAAGCGTGCTGTAATCGGCTCTATTATTGGTGTTGTTGTTGCGATTGTTGTGCTAGCAGGCGTTTTGTTTATGCTGGGTCATAATCGAATGTCTGGTAATGTTGTTGTTCCAACATTTATGGAAACAACCACTCAGGATGCGGCTAGAGAAAAACTTAGAGCATTAGGATTAGTCCCAGATATTCGTGAAGATGATCATTCTTCTCAGCCTGAAGGCACGTTTACAAAACAGTCTCCGCGCGGTGGCGAGCATGTTGCGTCTGGTACTAAAGTTACGGTTTGGTTCTCTGTAGGACCTCAATCAACACGTGTTCCAGATGTGAGCGGTAAATCGCAGGAAGCAGCTCGTAAGATACTTGAACATGCTGGTTTTAAGATTGCTAATGTTCGAGTAGAAGATAGTGCTGATGTGAAGAAAGATCATGTGACTCGCACTGATCCAGATGCTGATTCTTTCGCAGACAAAGGCACTTTGATTACGCTTTATATTGCTTCTGGTTTAACTAAGATTCCTGATGGTCTTGTTGGTCAGAGCAAGGATATTGTGATTAGTCAGCTGCAAAATCTTGGTTTTACTGCGGATGTTGTAAAGGAAGATTCAGATAGTGTACCTGAAGATTCTGTAACCCGATTAAACCCTAATTCCGGATCTTCTGTTAAGCCTCATAGCTCGATTACAGTCTATGTGTCACAAGGCTCGCCGAAGGTAGAAGTGCCGCATATTGATCTTGGTACTATTACGTTTAAGCAGGCTAAGAAAATACTTGAAGCAAAGGGCTTAAGGGTAGTTTCTGATTCTATTTCTAATAAAGATGATGATGTAGTGATCAGCATGTCTGAAGATGCTGGAACTAAGGTAGATAAAGGTTCTGCAATCACTTTGATTACGAGACCAGGACTTGGTTCTTCTTCAGATAGTGATAATCAAAGTAAGTGATATTAGATACTAGAAATATTATGAGAATCGAATAAAAATAAGGGCGATAACTTTTAAGTATCGCCCTTATTTGTACAGTTTTATTTTTATTAGACTTTATTCGAGTATGTCCTAAATTTAATTGGATCTTTCAATTATATTTATTTCATACAGTTGTTGTGTAATTAGACATCTGCTGCAGGAATGGAATCGTTGCAGCTGCCCAAGGAAATACCCATTGGAATAGAGCTAATATGATGAACAAATGAATTAGGATTGCAAGAATCCAACGAATTGCTGTAATGCCTGGTTGTATTAAAAGGATTCCGCCAAAAATGCTTGCATCTGGCTTTTTCCTTTTTCCTACGCGAATTTCGCGAAGTGCAGGCCACTGCCAAGCAATAGCACCAGCCGCAAAAATAACAATATAAAGCACTGCAATAACAAGCATTACTGGAACAAGTGAAGAAAGATGAGAAACAAGAGACTGCTGCTCATTGTTAATAAACTTTACTTTTCCTTGCTCATCAATTGTGGAAAGCTCTTTTGGAATACCATCGCTAATGTTTGCCCAATAAGCTAACTTAGCGTAGCTAATCCAGCGATGTGTTGCAGTAGTATACTTAGGCTCGCATGTAGTTAGAGTAAGCATACGTTTTGTTGGCTTTTCGTTAGGATGATCAGGGTTTGGAGCGATTACTTCACCGTGATCTGGTGTAACAATCTTATAAGAAGTGTACTTATATACGAACCAGTAATCTTTAGTCCTAACAACAATAGCATCGCCAGGTTTAAGCAAGTCAACATCACCCAAAGGCTGTCCGTAACCATTGCGGTGTCCAGCTACTGCGAAATTGCCGATTTCGCCAGGCATTTGAGTTTCTGAATAGTGTCCTAAGCCACGTTTGCTCAAAATATCTGGTGTTGTTCCTTCGATAATATTACGCTCCCACTGGTTTCCGAAGCGAGGAACATACAGGCGAGCTATTAAAACGTCCCCTTTTGGCTTGCTAACTTTTGGTGGCTCGCCATTTTGAGGTAAAGCGATCTTTGTTTTGTCACCTGTTTTAGGATTCTTCCAAGATATTTCTTTACGTGCTTCTACCTGATTGTGCTCTGCTTGAGCTCCAGTCCACCACATTTGCCATGCGATATATAGCGCACACATAATTGCAAAAGCGATTAAAACTTCGCCAACAACTCCGGCAATTTGCCAGCAGAAGTTAGAGCCTTTGCTCTTCGTATCATTTTCCTGCGTGTAAGCAGACTGCATAATACGTTACTCCTTTATGATGTGAGGGTCTTGCGACACAAATCATTTATTTAGTTCTTTAAGCACGGATGCGTACCTTAATGGTTGTAACAAAGCAGATGCTTCTGGGAATTTCAAATTCTCCTTCTTTTCTACTTTCCATCCTAATCCAAATGAACTTACGTATTCCTTGTAGGTGCGTATGGCTGGTGAATTATTAAGAGCATCAACCATATCGTCTACTGGGCCAATAGCAGATATTTTATACGGTGGCGAGTACTGATGACCTTGAAGCATAAGCACGTTTCCAATGCAAATTACTGCAGAATTAAACAAAACGCGCTGATCTTGTATGGTCATAGCTTCTGCTCCGCCCTGCCAAAGAGCATTTACAACGGATTCAATATCTTGCTGGTGAATAACATAATCGTTAATATTTACAGAAGTTCCAGAACCGTTTACTGCTCCTTTCCACAGCGAAGAGTCGTTGAGAGTTACTACGATTCCAGGTCCTTCAAGCTTAGGAAGAACAGTGCTACTACCGGTATCTGAAGAATCTTTATTCTCATTACTGCTTACGAGAGTTTTGTTGAGCAAACTAATTCTGGAATCTAAATCTTTAATATCTTCTCGCAAAGATTTTGTGCGCTGCGAGTTTCTTTCAACCATTTGACTTGTGTTGGAAGTAACGAAAGCTGTGCGGTTGACTCGTAGATTAGTAACAAATAAATATCCTGTAAGAAAGATGGCAACGGCAACAGCAACACTACTTAACAACGAGCGTTGAGCTCTATGTTTTCCTGTTCTTTTTACCATAATTTGCTCTCATTCTTCTTACGTTCGAGTGTAACCACTATTATAGCGTGTAGCCGATTGATTGGAGAGTTACAGTTATGGCTGATGAGAAATTGCACACGACTGCAGCTGACGACGCTGCAAAGAAGAGCGATACGTCAAATGAGAATACTTATGGCGTTCCTATGGATGAAGTCGAAGCAGTGTTGAATGCTACTGCAGATAAAGCATCGCTTTCTCCACAAATTCAGAAGATGATGCAGCGTCAAGCAGAAAATAGGCGTCGCGTTGAAGAAAGTATTAAAGGTACGAAGGCTAATGCAGCATGGTTCGTTCCACTGTTCTGCACGTTGATGGTTATTGGTTTAGTGTGGGCTGTTGTGTATTACTTGAACCCTATGCTACCAATCCCAGGAATTGGAGCATGGAATCTACTTATTGCCTTCGGATTTGTTGTGGTTGGTTTCTTAATGACCATGTGGTGGCGTTAATAAAATTACGACTAATTTTAAAAACGATTCTATTAAAGTAGCTGCGCGTTTTGTGTGGCTACTTTAATTATTTTTATTCTGCAATTGCGCGAATAATTACGTGATTTTTATTGCTGTCAGTTGTTGCAATAAGCCTAATATTTCCACCGTCTTGAATTTTAAGGCGCTTTTTCAAAGTTTCTGCAGACATTGGAAAGTTTCTAGTAACAATATTCGCATGTGTAATATCTGCAAGCGCTTTCTTTATTTCCTTCTTGTTAAGGCTGCAAATATTCTCAATTTTCCATATTTTCCCCGGGAAATTAGCATAATGTTTTTCTGCAACACCAATATGACTATTTGGTTCTATTTGCTTAATGCCATACTTTTCTTCTAAAAACTTTAAACATCCCGCTTTCATAATTGCAGCATTTGGCTCATAAACGTACCGAGCCCATTCTCGCCATTTTTGTACGTATAAAGTTTTGTTTTCCTTACTTTTACCATCTAATCCAGAAAGTATTGAAACCTGATTTTTTGAAGTATCGTAAGCGGCTTCTATAACAGTTAACTGATTGTCGTTTACGCAATATATTGGCAGTTTCGTGTGCTGAGATTTGCTTAGTACTATTAGTAGCTCTTTACATTCATTATGATGAGCAACAATGTGCACTTGCGCAACATTACCGCCAAAATCGTTTACAGTTTTATGCCAGTCAAGCATTGGAGAAAGTTTAATAATAACAATTTGTGCTTTTTTAAGAAGTTGGTCTTTAATAGATAGCACGTTTGGTGTGCAGTCTTCAATAGCGTAAGTTCTAGAACCTTGATTATTGCGACGTGCAGGGTCAATGTATATCATTGTTGCGCTAGAAATCTGATTAAGTGCCTCAAGACTATTATTGTTGTAACACGTAACTTTAGAAAGACCGAGCGCTCGCATATTGTGTTGTGAAATAGCGGAAAGATCACTTTGCTGCTCAATGCATATTGCAGAATCAAAAACCTCAGCCATTATTGCGCAATCAACACCAAATCCACCTGTAAGATCAACAAGAGTGTTCGAAGTGTTTTCTTCATTCAGCTCACTAAGTAATTTTTGTGCAATATTAGCCTTATATTGCGCTGTGGCTTGCGAAGAGCATTGTTCCATAGATATATGTGCCGGATATATAATCTCCTCGCAGGATGCCCATTTTGGCAGTTTTTGTTGTGCTATTTGTTTGCCTGCGATTTGATTTACTGCAAAAGTAACATCAATTCCCGCGTTACGTGATGCTTTAAGAGCTGCATTATTTGGATTTGATTTCGCATTTTCTTTAATAAACGCAAGTGTTTGAGGTGTTGCGCAAGGAATTTCACAAGGTGCATGTAACTCAGAAAGCATAATCTTATTCTTACGTAACATATGGATGTGTTTGCACGCTAAACGTAAAGTTTTAAGCGAATAAGCGCTTGTTCTTCAGATTAATAATAATTAAAATAAATTTTAGAGAAATAGCGTAGCTGCGAAGATTTTTTACTCAATTTGCGCTAAATGGTTAAACAGTTGAAGAAGGAACAATGCGATTTTGTATCGAATGCGGTAGTCAACTTTCTGAAAATAGTAGGTTTTGCAATAGCTGTGGAACTCCTGTTGAAGAAGACAAATTAGAAAATCAATTTGTTCAACCTAATAATTTTAAAAAACCTAATAAAAAAGTAATTGCTTGTAGCATTTCTAGTTTTGTTATCGTAGTTCTTGTTGCTGTTGGAATTTTCTATTATTCGTATTCGCAGAAAAATGTTATTTCTTCTTTGAGTGGAGGAAATGCTCAACAAATCATTGAAAAAATATCGTCATCGGGAGCTGCTGTAAAAGTAGTTAAAAAATTCTCCGCAAAAAATAAAGGTGAAGTTCTTTCTATTAAAGGAATTAAAAAAGGCGAAAAAATATCACCTTCTTCGAGAATAACAGTGTATGAATCGTTGGGGCCTGGAGTTCCGGATGATATTACTAAATTGAAGCCGGAAGATGCTGTGCGCGAATTAAAAAAGATGAACGTGCCAGTAAAAGTGCATACTGCAACTGCTATCAATCCGGGTACGGTAATTGGAACTACGCCTCAGCCTGGAAGTTCAATTAATGAATCTGCTGATCGTACTATTCATGTTTTAGTTGGCACTGAAGGCAAAGGTGTTCCAGCGGATTTGTACGGCATGGATTTTGCCAAGGCTGAGGATTTATTGAAGAGTCGCGGATTCAAAGATGTTAAAACGAAAGAACGACTTTCTTCTCGTAATAATATATATAAAATAGTTGATTCGGATCCTGCGTTGGGAACTGAAACTACTAGTGATTCCATTACTCTTTATTACGGTGTTGGCGCAGGACAATCTTTGTTTACTGAATCTTCAGATACTTACGACGACCATATTTTGATGGACGCTATGAAACTAGATAGTTTTGTTGGTTTATGGTGCACAAATTCTGGAGATTGTCTTGATTTTCGTTTAGAGCCGTTTAATCCACAAGATCCTGATTATAAGATTTTGAATTTACATGGGTCGCATGAAAAAGATTATATTAACATGCGAAAGGCTGATAATGTGAGCACTTATACAGGTCTGAATTTAAACAATGAATTGCATATGTGTCATGCTAATCAGAATGTTGTTGGGTGCAGTGTTAATTACCCTCCTCGCGAAGAAAATTATATGAGGAATCATCTTATTTATGGAGATACAGGAGTTGTAGAACTGTATCGTGGAGGTTTTGAAACATTCTGTGGTAATTCTGAATTTGACGATATTACCGGTGATAAATGTGTGAACGGTAAGCTTTATAAAACTGGTGATTACGGTTATGACTATCTCGATACTCTTAATAAAGATCCTGGTATCAATCACGGTTTAAGTTTTAGAATGGCTGATTTTTATCTTCTTGTTCCTGTAGGAGCTGATTTAATCAAATTAGAAAAAGACGGATACTTCCAAGGAGTAGGAAAAAATAAGCCAAATATGGACAGACCGTTTATTCTGCGTAGAGATCCTAAGTTGTATAAGAAAACCGAAGAACCTATTAAGCCTGCTAAAACTATAGATTCTTTCCTAAATCCATTTATTCCATCATATAAAACTAAGCCTGTGAAGTTTGCGCCTGCGCCTGATGACGGTAACGCATACTACTTGGTTGAACAGCCTTTTAATTGGAGTAAACTGCCAGAAAAACAGTAGAGTAGATTGTTTTTCTAATTACGTTTCTGCGCTTTTCGAAAGTTAATTAACATAGAGTAGTAATTGTGGATAACTTTTATACACTTTTGCACAAGCGCAAAAATGGCGAGTTATTAGCATTTGTGAATAATTATGTGGATAACTTGAGTAGTTGTTAGCATCTTATGCCCAACTTATACCCAAGTTATCCACAGTTCTGTACACAATGGTGGAAAACTACATGCGTGTAATTTAACTAAGCTAATCCTTGTAAGCAGAATACTGCGCACGCAACAAGAATAATAAAAATAGAAATAAAATACGTTAAGAAACGCGTATTAAACGAAGCTTTTCTAAGCAGAGGATTTTGTACTCCTAGCAATGCTGCAAGCGCTGTTCCAATAATTAAACCTCCAACATGAGCCTGCCAAGCTATATTTGGAATAATAATTGGCATAGCGAGAGTAATCGCAATCCAAATAATTGTTCCTCGCATGTTTTCACCAAGTCGCCACTGAGCTACTAAAAGTGCGCCAATAAGACCCATAATTGCGCCTGAAGCACCATAAGAGGCGGACTGCCAATTATTAATTATTCTGCACCAAATAATATCTGCAATGCATCCTCCAAGACCCGATATTAAATAAAGTCCAAAGAATTTCCATCTGCCAAAATAACGCTCAAGTTCTGCGCCGAGTGACCAAAGGCACAGCATGTTGAAGAAAATATGAGTGATGTTTGGCGCATGGACAAACATTGATGTGAACCAAGTCCATGGGGTATTTAACGCAGTAACTGGCACGAAGGCAGTATATTCTATAAAAGTAATGTAGGTTTCTTTAGTTACGAAGTATAAAAATATTTCTATTAGCCAAGTAACAATGCAAGCGTATATGAGAATTGCAGTAACAGTATTGCTGCGAAAACGTATTCTATTCCATAAATTTTTTATATCCAAATTATGCATATCTTTATGATATAGGCTTTACTTCACAAATTTAATCAATAAGATTGTGTAAAAAGATGCAACTCTGAAGAAAAGCAACTATGATAGTGAGTAAGCGACAAAACGCTATATAAATCGTTGACTTGGACGAGCAGGTCAGCTTAACCCGAAAGGAGCCATCATGGAGAACAGATCCTCTGGCGGTTGGAAGTTCTTTGCACTGCTCTTCGGAGCACTGCTCGCAGGAATTGCTGCATTGTATGTTTATAAGCAGCACAATCCTGATTATGACCCTTGGGAGGAGCCGTGGGAGAACAGCTCTTCACCAATTGATCTGGGGCTAGAAAAAGAAGAGACAGAAGGTAAAGACGCTCCTGCTGTTGAAGAATAAAACAGCAGTGTTGTGTTAAAATACTTCAAATAAAGGCGACTGTGTGTATGTGCAGCCGCCTTTATTGTTTGTTTACTTGTTTATTTACTTACTTGTGATTAATTTCGATTTAATTACTAGAAACAAAAAGCGGAAGCTGATTAACAGCCTCCGCCTTTTTCTTATTAAGCGATTAAGACGCTATTTTTATGCTCACTCGGCAACTGGAAGAGCACCAGTGTGCCAAATGCGATCGAGGTAATCTTCGATAGAGCGGTCAGAAGAGAAGTAACCAGAGTTGGCTACGTTCAAAACTGCCATGCGAGCCCACTTCATTGGGTCGCGGTAAGTTTCCTCAATCTGAGCCTGAATATCCATGTAAGAGCTGAAGTCAGCCATTGCCATGAAGTAATCGTGGGTAAGCCAATCGTTGACGAGTGGCTCGTACACGCTCTTGTCGCCATTGGAGAATGTGCCGTCAGCAACCATATCCACAGCGGTCTTCAAGCGAGGATCAGACTCGTAGTACTTACGGGATCCGCCGTGATCGTAGCCTTCAGCGTAGAGCTTATCAACTTCGTCAACGGTCATGCCGAAGAGGAAGAAGTTCTCAGCGCCAACGCGCTCGCGAATCTCAACGTTTGCACCATCGAGAGTACCAACAGTCAAAGCACCATTCAAAGCGAACTTCATGTTACCGGTACCGGAAGCTTCCTTACCAGCCTGAGAAATCTGCTCATCCAAATCGGTGGCAGGAATCAAGTTCATAGCCAACTCGATGTTGTAGTTTGGTGGGAAGAACACAGCGAGCTTGCCCTTGCATGCTGGATCGTTGTTCACCACGCGAGCAACATTGTTAATGAGCTGAATGGTGAGCTTTGCCATAGCATAGCCTGGAGCAGACTTAGCGCCGAAGAACACGGTGCGTGGAAGCATCTTGTCAACGTCGATTGTGCCGTTCTTAATTCCAGCGTATGTGGAGATAACCTGGAGGATCTTCATGGACTGGCGCTTGTACTCGTGCAAACGCTTAACAATGGTGTTAAACATAGTGTCTGGGTTGATTTCGAAGCCATACTTCTGCTTTGCGAAATCAACGAAGGCAAGCTTGTTCTGCTTCTTAACTTCAGCAAACTTCTTAACGAATGCCTTGTCGTCAGCCAATGGCTTTAAGCCTTCGAGAAGCTCCAAATCACCCTGCCATGCGTCGGTGCCCAAGCCCTCAGTAATAAGAGCAGACATACGTGGGTTGCTCAAGCGCACGAAGCGACGAGGAGTTACACCGTTAGTAACGTTCTTGAACTTATCTGGGTAAACGCTGGAGAAGTCCTTCAAAGTGACATCCTTCAACAACTCAGAGTGAAGCTCAGCAACGCCGTTAACGTAAGAGCCGCCGTAGGTAGCCAAGTAAGCCATGCGGACTACAGCACCTTCGCCATTTTCGTCAGCGTCGGTAGCGATGCGCATACGCTCAACCTGATCCTCAGCAACGCCCTTACCGCGAAGCTCGTTGCGGAACTGCTCGCTAATGCCCTTAATAATCTCAAGGTGGCGTGGCAAAAGTTCGCCAATAAGCTTGGCTGGCCAAACTTCCAAAGCTTCTGGAAGCAAGGTGTGGCAAGTGTAGTTGAAGGTCTTGGTGGTGATACCCCAAGCGGTGTTCCAATCGTAGCCGTACTCGTCCATAAGAACGCGCATAAGCTCTGGAATACCAATAACTGGGTGAGTATCGTTCAACTGGAAGTTGATCTTGCTTGGGAAGGTTGTGAGATCCGGCTTATCCTGACCTGGGTAGAACACGCGGATAGCGTCATGAATAGAAGCAGCTACGAAGAAGTACTGCTGCTCAAGACGCAAAGCCTTACCTTCTGGAGTGGAATCTTCTGGATAAAGAATCTTAGAAATGTTTTCTGCTGCAACCTGTGGCTTTACAGCATCCAAGTACTCAGACTTGTTGAAGGTGAGCAAATCAAACTCGTCGTAAGACTTAGCAGTCCACAAACGAAGAGTGTTTACGCGACCAGAATTGTAACCTGGAACCATGTAGTCAACTGGTACTGCACGAACAGACCAAGCTGGCTTCCACACGCGCTTGCCGTTTTCTTCAACAACTTCGCCGCCAAAGTTGACGCGCTGATCACGACCGTAATCAATGTGGCCCCATGGCTCTTCGTTGCTAAGCCAGTAATCAGGTGTTTCTATCTGCTTACCTTCTTCATCAAAGCGCTGCTTGAAGATGCCGTAACGATACTGGATGCCGTAGCCGAATGCTGGAACGCCAATAGAGGCGAGCGAATCAATGAAGCAGGCTGCGAGACGACCCAAACCGCCGTTACCCAAACCTGGTTCATACTCAGCGTCGATAACAGCCTTTGGATCGAAGCCAAGCTTCGTAACAGCTTTTTCGAACTGGTCGGTAAGACCAGCGTTCAACAAAGCATTCTCAAGCTGCTTACCCATCAAGAACTCTGCGCTCAAATAGCCAACAGCCTTGGTGTTTCCGTTAATCATGTCATGCTGTGTCTGCATCCAAGAGTCCATCAAGTGGCGACGAACTGCGGTAGCAGCGGCAACATACACATCTGCCGTGGTGGCCTGCTCTGGCGTTACACCCTGGGTGTACTTGAGGTGCTCTTGAAGTTCTTTGGCAAATGCCGTCGCAGTAGTTTTGGCTTTCGGCGCGACGTGTTTAGTCATATTTGACTCCTTGTGCCGTTTGTTATATTTCCTAAAAAGTGTGCAGCCTGAAACTTTATGTTTAGGCAGTTAAACCAGTACCACGTTGTAGATAACTGTTGTAGATAACTACAAAAGGTATGTTAATGCACACGATGTTCCCAATAGTACCACAACCTAACACCTTTAAATATTAATATATGGCTTCTTAATACAAATATATTTATGAAAGTATGTTGTTTAGAAGATAATAAAAATATGGTAGTAATACTTGAGCGAGATATAAAAAGAGGACAATGTGCTTGGAAAGCGTGGTGTGAGTCTGCTAATAAAGCGTTTAATAATGGCGGAGAAGCTATTCAAATAACTAGCGATATTTTAAATATTTCTCCAATTGACGAAGCTTTAGCAGTTAGATATTCTTTATATCTTCTTGAAAACAGAGTCCCTGGGTGTGCAGTAGAGGTAAGAGTTGCGCCTTTTGGTGCAGTAAAAATTTTGGAAGGACCAGCTTCTGATCCGCATAATCTTACTCCGCCGGATGTTATTGAGCTTGATCCGCAAGTTTGGTTAAGAATTTCTTGTGGTATTACAAGTTGGCAGCAAGAAAAACAAGCCGGACACATAAGTGCAATCGGTGAGCGTGATGATTTAAGCGATATTTTGCCACTTGATATAAATTTATGACATCTATTTATAATGCTTATTTACAAATATCCTGGGCCTTCATTTTTTAGACCCAGGATATTTAGCTAAAAATAATTACTAGCAACCTAATTATTAGTAATTTTAAGATTTATTTATCGTTCTTATGCATGAAACTCGGCACTGGCATAGGAATGTGATGATGCACAGGAGTATGCGCGCCAGAATTTGTAGAAGAATTTTCATTATTTACAGCCTTAGCTGCAGCTTCTGCCGCCCACTTTGCATATTCGTCTAAATCATCATCGTTGGAAGACTCATTAGAATCATCTTCTTGAACAGTTGCTTCCTGATCTGGAAGATACGAGTTTTCCTCGTAAGTTTCGCTCGACGCAAATGGATCGAAGGATCCTTGTCCGGGTTCGCTGGAGTTAAGCTCCTTAGCAAGCTCGTCATAATCCGTATCGGTCGTCAGGTATTTGAGCTTACGGGCAATTTTCTGTTGCTTTGCCTTCTGTCGTCCGCGGCCCATCTGACCCCCTCTTAAAAAATTACCGTAACAATCAGTTCATCACACAAGAGCGTACCACTTAACCGCAACCGAGTATATTGTCTGTGTAAACTTTTACCATGAAAGCCATATTTTAAGCGTAAAAATGCGTGTATGTAAGGAGCTAAAAATGCAGGAAGAAGCACAGGTAACAGCCGCAGGAAATGAGATGAGTGCAAGCTTTCTTGCAGCGCGTAAACGTTCGGATGCAACGCTTGAAAAACTAGAAAGTAATCCTTCTTCATTTACCATGCTTACAGGAGACCGTCCAACAGGACGCCTGCACTTAGGCCACTATTTTGGTTCTATTCGTGAGCGTGTCGCAATGCAGAAGCGTGGTGTAAAAACCAATATTATTATTGCTGATTATCAGGTAATTACTGACCGTGACACAACCGAGCATATTGAAGATAATGTTTTGAATTTAGTGCTTGATTATATGGCTGCAGGAATTGATCCTGAAAAAACAATGATATTTACGCACTCTGCTGTGCCTGCAGCAAATCAGCTTATGTTACCATTCTTGTCTTTAGTTACGGAAGCAGAATTGCACAGGAATCCTACTGTAAAGTCAGAAATGGAATCATCTGGACACGCTTTAACCGGATTGCTGCTTACTTACCCAGTGCATCAAGCTTGCGATATTTTGTTCTGCAAAGCTAATGTTGTGCCGATTGGTAAAGATAATTTGCCGCACGTTGAAATCACTCGCACGATTGCGCGTCGTTTTAACGAAAGATACGCAAAAAAGAATCCAGTTTTCCCAGAGCCGGCAGCAATTTTGTCTGACGCTCCAGAAATTCCAGGTTTGGACGGTCGTAAGATGAGCAAATCTTACGGTAATTCAATTATGCTCGGAGCTACTGCTGAAGAAACTGCCAAACTAATTAAGAAGAGTCCAACTGATTCTGAGAGGATGATTACTTTTGATCCAGTAACTCGTCCGCAAGTTTCTGCACTTCTTACTACCGCAGGTTTAGTTACAGGCAGGGATCCTAAAGATATTGCTGCAGAAATTGGTAATGCTGGTGCCGGCGCATTGAAAGCTTACGTAATTGAAAACGTAAATAACTTCTTGGCGCCTCACCGTGAGCGTCGTGCAGAACTTGCAAAAGACATGGATGTTATTCGAGACATTTTGCACGACGGCAATAAGCGTGCAAATGCCATTGCGGAAGAAACGCTTTCTCAAGTTCGCGAAGCAATGGGAATGAAGTACTAACAAAAATATTTAAATATTCTAAATATTTTCAATATTTCATATGTTTAACAAAGCCGAATGCAGAGTAAAATTGTTAAGAGAATAAAAAATATTTCGCAAGAGCTGATTTTTTAATTCTCTTATTCGTATTGCTTCAATCGTGCCACTAAAGCATATTCGAATTTTGGTTTTGATCCTCGAATTCCGCCGGATTAGGAGCATTAGCTCCTTTAAGAGCTATTAATGGAACCACCTTCCCGCAAGCATTTAGTGACCAAGATTCGTTTGCTGAAGTGCTGGAACATGCTACGCAATCTGCTGCTCGTAACGCGGAACGCATGTCTATTCAGGGTAAAAAACTTTATTAGATTTTATGGGCTTCATCCTAATTCAAAAATGATGATTATTGCAGGAGTAGCCGCAGATGCCATAATTGTAGTAATCGTGGCAATACTACTTTAAATAATTAGAAATTTAGAAATAAGGAGACGATATGGCACGTCAAGTAAGAATTGTAAATACCGAGAATATGCAAACGCAAAATTTTGCGGACAGATTTTCTTTGCAAACTCCGCAACAAAAAGATAATCAGTTTAAAGACGCTGACACCGAGCTAAAAACTTCTGCATGGGAACTTGAGAATAGACATGCTGTTCGTTCGAAGCAAATTTTGGAAGCGGTTCGCAGTCTTGATACCACCACTAACGAAACGTACAAGCAGCAGATCATTGATCACATTAATGAATTGTACAAGCAGCGTTTTGCTGGGCATCTTGTTGCGTTATTTGCAAAGTGCTACATTGGCTACCCTTACGTTGACCATTACATTTCGCTTGATGGTGGAATTGTTGAGCATTACACAGACAGTGATACTGTGCCTCCGCTATTCCAGCCGGCTCGAAGTTTAGCGGCTTCTCCGCAATACGCTTATATTGAAATTTATTCGGATGGAGAAGTGGTTCCTGTTGCTGAAGACGGCACGGAAAGATAATGAATTTCATAAAAAATAGTTAATCGAATGAGGCAGAACTTGATATAATTTATAGCATTGTTGCTATTTTGCGGCAGTGAATTGCCTTTTAAGAGAGGGAGACGACATGGAGGAAACTGTAGATCCTCGTGCGCTACAAAAGTATTTGGATAATATAACTTCGTCTATTTACCAAGTTGACAGCAAAGTTAATCTTGTTAGCGGAGAAGTAAGTCGAGTTGGTAAAGATCTTAATGAAACACATTCTGAGTTAAAAAAGCTAAGCGAAGCCTTCTATGAATATGTTGATGCAGCTAAGCGAGCCGCCATTGCTCAACGTGCAGAAACTAAGTTGGGTAATCTTAAAAGTGAGCTTGATCGACAGTACGGTCATTACGATAAAGTTCGTCGTACTTCGATTGGTGTTTTGCAAGCATTTGATGTTGCTAACGTAAGCGACGCGGTTGTTTCTCACGTTTCAGAAGAATTGATGATTCAAAGTCCTCGATATTGGCTTGCTCCTGCGCTTGTTGCAATCGCTGCCTGGAGTCGAAATGATAAAGAGATTGTAGAAAAGTCAGTTGAAGAAGCATTTAATAGAAACTCGGCAAAGACGTCGTTGTTCTTCGCGCTAGTTTTGCGCCGTATGGGAAGAAACGAATCTGCGTTGCGTTGGCTTAGGCACTATTTACAAAGCTGTGATTCTAAGGCGCTTACTCGTGAGTTTGCAGTAATTCTTGAATCTGCAGCACAGGGTGCGTTTGGTAAAAATGGTGCGCAAATGCTTTCTGCGCAAATCAAAAAATGGAATGACGAACTGCGTTTGGACGATGATATTGTAAAATCGCAGGTTCAGGAATGGGTGCATGAGCTCGAAAACAATTGCTCGATGCTTGCTCCTAACGAGTATAAGGAACTGCGTGATTGCTGTCCAGATTTCGGTAAGTTGAGGAATATGCTTGAGGCTGCAACTACTCTTGGCAACACGAGGGATAAGTATAAAGCTATAAAAGATGACACCACTACTACTCTTCAAGCATCTGCAGATATGCTCGACGACTTACTTGAGCAGTTGGTTACAGAATACGATGACGAAGAGTTGCCGTTAAGACGAGAAGTAGCTTATAACGAGGCTATTGTTGAAACTGATGGCGATATGGAAAAAGCTGAAAAGAAGGCAGATCAGTACAAGCGCGCTTTGGAAGAAACGGTTGATGCTGTCACTTTGCAAACTCGAACTGCAATCTCTCCTGATTTGATGGGTGTTTCTGTACAAACTCAGAAGGTTTCCGTTGGCGCCGGTCAAAAAGATTTCTTAACAGCTTTGAATGAGTATACGAAGAATTATCGTTCTAAAGTGGTTAATTCGGTGCGAATTGTTCTTAACGAGAAACATTCAAAATTAGCTGAACAATATCATTTTGTTGGTTATTCAGGTGAAACTAGAGAAAATGAAAACGTTGCTTTTAACAATCTTCATCACGCCTGGGATGAAACTTTTGACGAATATATAAAAAAGTTGCAGTTCAATAATGATGAACTTATTAAGCCTATTATATTTTCTATTATTGGCGTCGTTATTCTTTTCATCTTGCACCTTGTACCTGTTGCATTTTTCGTTGCTTTTGCATGTGTAGCTGGTATAGCTATTTGGGCTAATAATAAAAAGAAGAAGGCGGATGAAGCTGTTGCGGAGGCCTTGAAGAGTAAAGAGGAAGCTTTTGAAATTTCAAGGCTTCATTTAGCAGCTGCTCGTGCCGCTTTCGTTGACATTCAATTCGAATATCAGGAACTTAATAAAGATGAAGAAGGATTAAGGGATTTGATTGAAACCTGGCCTACTGCAAAACCTTCATCAGATGAATCTCAAGAGGAAGAGAAATAACGATGGACAACACTAATGGCAACAATTACCAGTATGGCCAACCATCTCAAGAACAAGGTGGACAGCAATATAACAGCGCTCAGCAAGGTAATAATGCTCAGCAAAATAACGGTGCTCAGCAAGTGAACAATAATCAGGAATATGCTGCAAATAATGAGCAGCCTACAGCTGGTAACGCTAATTATTATTCTCAATCAACGTATCCTTCTCAGTCGTCGTATTATAATCAGTCGACTTACTCTAATGGCACGTATGCTTCGTCTTATAGTTATTCGACTCCTGATCAATATGGCAATGCACAGAATAGTCAAGGCAGCTCTTCGCAGCAGTATTACGGAGAGCAATACAATAATTCGCAGGTTGGTTATTCGCAATACAATACTGATAATTCTGCGTATGGTTCTTCGTATGGTTCCTCTTACGGCTCTTCATACGATTCCTCTTACGGGTCTTCTTATGGTTCTTCGTACGAATCTACTAATTATGGTGCGAATAATTCGTCGTCTTCTTATGGATTGGATACTTCCGCTTCTAATTACGGTTCGTATTCTTCGTATAGTGCTCCTAATCAGACGAGTGTTCCTAATCAACAGGATACTTCTTCTCACAATCCTGTTGACGCAAAGACTGATGTTTCTAATCAGAATAACGCTCCAGTTCAAGGAGATGTTGCGGGTCAGTCTTCAGAGCCGAAGCATGCAGAATCTAGGCCGGAAGGATCTAAGAGTGTGGAGAATCAGACCGCTGCAACTCAGTCTG
Source organism: Gardnerella sp. Marseille-Q9185 (assembly GCF_046508745.1). Lineage (NCBI taxonomy): Bacteria > Bacillati > Actinomycetota > Actinomycetes > Bifidobacteriales > Bifidobacteriaceae > Gardnerella > Gardnerella sp. Marseille-Q9185. The sequence goes on along the minus strand of NZ_JBKFWK010000006.1, from coordinate 54,740 downwards.
TAGAAAGTGAGTCTGATGCAAGCCAAAATGTGAATAAGTCTGAAGAAACTAAGACTTCAGAGCCGAAGCATGCGGCGAATCAGTCTGCAGCAACTCAGCCTGTAGAAAGCGCGTCTGATGCAAGTGTGCCTGCTTCTGGTATGCCTGCAGAAGGCACGCATGTAGAAAATACGCCTACAGAAGGTCAGTCTTCGTATACTGCGGCAAATGCAGCAACTAATCCTGCTGCTTCTCCTATGAACGGCGAGATGCAGGGGATGAATGCTATGCCGGGTGCTCCTATGAACAGCGTTCCAGGTGTAAATAACGGTATGTCGGGTGTTCCTATGAACGGTGGTATGCCGGGAGTGCAGGGTGGTATGCAAGGAATGAACAATATGGTTCAGCGTCCGGGTGCTCGTAGGCGTCCACGATTTGTTCCTAAGCCAAAACAGGAAGAAGACGCATCATTTGTTGAACGCAGGAATCTTCTTACCGCAACCGCCTCTACTGCAAAGCACCAGATAACTCGCGAGCGAAAAATAGCTGGCAACTTGCCTGATTGGGATCCGTTGCCACCTAGCGAAATCTTAATTACTCGATGAAATAGAGGTAGATAATGGCTGAGGATGTTTATTCTGTTTGGGTAAACAGGTTAAGTGCTTTCGGTGACGATCCAAATACTTCGTTAGCTGGATTGCCGGAGATTACAGTTGACTATTTCCCTGCATCAACATTTGAACGTTTGATGAAGCATATTAATAGAGCAGAAAATAAGGTTATGGAGCGCTGGGATTCAGAGTTATCCAGAGATATACGGCACGCGTCTGATACGCATGAGCTTTCTAACGCAATATTGCATTCTCGCAAATTGTTGGCGCGAAGAATAGCTCTAGATAACCATCCTAGCTTGCCAGAAGTTTTACGCTCTAAGCTCATGAAAAACGCAACTGATGACATTAATAATCTCCAAAAAGACCTGGAGAAAAATGTTGGCAAAAGTACAGATTCTTGGGCAGTAAATTCAAGCGATCAACTGTTGGAAATAGTGAGAACTTCTCCTCTTACCGCAGTGCTTAGTGAAAATTATCAAAATAATGATGCTATTATGCAAGTAATCAATCAAGCAGAGCAGTATTCTCAACAACCAGATTTGTCTGAAGAAGAAGATAATAACGCAAACAATGGCGGTTCGAAAGGTTTCTTCGGCCGATTGTTTGGTAAGTAGAGGTAGATTATATGCCAAATTATGCTGGAACGAGGAAGATTGTTGAGCAATTTTTGAAAGCTCGTGTTCCTCTAATTGTTATTAATTCTGTAGAACCAAGTCGCGTGGCTGAGTTACTTAGCGATATTGCAAGTGAGTTGCGCTCGCTGCCATTCTTTGAGTTTTCTGCAACTGAAGGTTTGGTTGAATTGCTGTCTAGAAAGCAAATGTCTGACGATTATTCGTTGGTTGGTGCTTTAGATACTGCAAAGCAAACATTTAAGACTCGTCAGAATGTGAATTATATTTTCAGCGATCTTGATGGAATCGAAAGTGACACAACAACAGCACGTCATTTTGCGCAAATGGTCCGTCTTGCAGAACCTCACCAAGGCTCAATGATTTTGATTGTTGACAAGCCTGTTTGGAGCGGATTGTCGCGACTTGGCATGACGACCTCGTTAGATTTGCCAGATATTGACGAATTGTACGACGTGTTGTCGGAAACTATTGAGACTAATCGTATGAACGTGCGCATTGACTGGCAGCATGATGAAATTCGTAGAGCTGCAGAAATTTTGCTCGGCGTTACCGAAGCAGAAGCGGTTAATGTGCTTGCAACGCTTATTGCTAAAGGGTTTATTACCAACGAAGACATTCCTGAATTATCTAAATTCAAGGATCGTATTTTTGGCAATATGACAGGTATTGAGCGCATTAAGTTGCAAGATGATTATCAAGTTGGTGGCCTTTCTAACCTTAAGTCTTGGCTTAAAAAACGCGAAGCGCTTATTAAATCAGATTTGACTAATTCTCCTCTACACCCGCCTAAAGGTGTGCTGCTTTGTGGTGTTCCTGGCTGCGGTAAATCACTTTCTGCTAAAGCAATAGCACATGAGTGGGAGTTGCCATTGTACAGGCTTGATATGAGTTCCGTGCTAGGCATGTATGTTGGAGAATCAGAGTCCAATCTTCGCGAAGCTTTGGCTGCTGCAGATCGAGTTGCGCCATGCGTATTGTGGATTGACGAGATTGAAAAAGGTCTTTCTGGTTCAAACAGTGACAGCGGCGGCGGAGTCTCCAAGCGACTAGTCGGACAGTTCCTGTTCTGGCTACAAGAGTCTACATCCAAAGTATTCCTTGTTGCTACGGCTAACGACGTTTCGTCTTTGCCACCAGAGTTACTTCGTAAGGGTCGATTTGACGAAATATTCTTCGTTGATTTGCCGACGGAGGAAGAGCGTGCGGAAATTCTTCGCCTTTGCTTTACGAAATATGCAAAAGTATGCCCAGATCCTTCGCTGATTAACGAGTTGGTGGAGCTTTCGGATGGTTTTGCGGGTTCGGATATTGATGCTGTTGTGCACGATATTGCTTCCGACATGTTTGCAAATAATTCCGTTATGCTTCCTGACGAAGGCTACATAATTGACGTGTTTAAGAATGTTGTTCCATTTTCTAAGTCCAATCCTGAAGAAGTTGCAGCTATTCGTGATTGGGGTAATAATCGCGCAGTGCCAGCTGGTGAAAAACGACAGGACATTCAGCAACAAACTGTTTCTACTGGTCGCAGAGTGATTATGTAAAACAGCAAAGCTGAACTAAAATTCACTAAATCACACGTCGTAACGCCAGCTTTTATCTGTAATAACGCGAGCTACAGCAAGACCAATAGGCAAGCAAATAATTACCATAAAAGCGCGGAAAGTCCAATCTAACGCTGGAAGCGTGTGGAACTGACCGAGATAAAACATTGCACGATACATATAAAGTCCCGGAACCATAATCACAATAGATGGAACGGTAAGACCTATTCGCGGATACCCCAAATATTGAGGTGCAAAGCCGTGGCGAACAATAGCTCTCCAAGCAGAAGCAAGTAAGCCTGCAAGAAGTGCGCCGCTAAACGCCGCAATTTCGGCAGCAATACCGAAATCTGTCATAGTTAAGCGCAGAGTATCCGTAATAGCTCCAATAACTCCTGCAACTATGCACATGCGCTGTGGAGAATTAAACAGCACAGAGAAGCCCCATACGCCAGCAAAGGCCGTAATAAGTCGAAGAACTGCGTTAAGCCAAGGGTTTAATCCAAGAGGAGGGAAACCTTGAGGATTAAGCTGCACAATGCTTGCAACAGTCCAGCCTGCAAGTGTTCCCATCAAAATAATCGCAAGCGTATAACACAGACGTTGAATTCCGGAAGGGAAATCTATTTTTGCAATATCTAGGCCGCCTGTAATAAGTGGGAAGCCTGGAATAACAAATAATACTGAGCCAATATATGCGGTTGTGTGATTTAATGCACTTGGGTCGAAGTAGCCAATAAGTTGCAGAGAACCTATGCACGAAAGTGCGCCGATTGCAACCGCAACGAATGTGACTACAAATTGGTTAAGATGATGCATGAACATGCGGCGACGAATATAATGGCCAATTCCTGCGCCAATAAAAGCACCGATCATGTCGTAAAGTCCGCCGCCAAGCAAGAAAGCAAAGGATGCGCAAGCTATTGCGGAAGCAAGACCTGCAAACCAAGGTTTATAAAGTGGCTTGCGATTTTTAATCAAATCGAGGCGGTCGTGCACTTCGCGAACAGTAAGAGGATGATTATTTTCATCTTCCTTATTGCTGTTTTCTGTAATTTTTTGAACATGCGAAAAATGTTCAGCGTAAGCGTTTTCTGGCTGTAAAGCAAAAATTCCTCGCGGCTTTTCTTTTTTGATTGCTTCTTGTAAAGCTTGTTTTTCTGCTTTTTTTGCAGCATTTTCTTCCGACTGTTTAGCTGTTTGTACAATATCGCGCTCAACGTCGCTTTCTTGAAGAGTATCAACTAATTCTTTAGAAACTGTAGCTTTTGAGTGGTAGAGGGAATCGTTTCCAAGTTTAACGTTAAACCAGTCAGCAAAATGCTCGAGAAGCCAAATTCGTTCAGTATTAACACCTGTTGTTGGAAGATCTACAACTTCAGTAATGCGCTCATGCTTATCTGTGCAAGTTGCTTCAATATCCGTGAGATTTACGTCTGCTCGAACGTGAACGCCCATCGGTTCGCCGATTCTGTGCATAAGTTCGCGAACACGGTAGCTTCCGGTTCCTGCTCCTAATCCGAGCGCGCCGACGCGAATAATAATGCTTGATTTTGCAGCTATGCAGGCTTCGGTAACAGGCTTATCCCAATCGCGCTCAACATCGTCCATGTCGAGCGGAATAGCATGAGTATGAAAACGTCCAGAAGGTTTTCCTACTACGTGTCCTGTTGGAAGAATTTCCGGATTGTTATTGCAACTGTTGCTGTAATTAGTATTGCAATTATCGCAACTATTGCAATTATGGACGTTTGCATTATTGCAAGTATTATTGTCTTCGTTGCTATCTACTGTGCTCACAATTTTTCAGTATACGCCCCCTGTTACCTAGTAAATTTTTGTTAACAAAATACTATTTATGCTACGTCCGGTGGTAGTTTCAAAATTAACTTGGTATTTCGCTGTAAACAAGGCTGTGGGCTTGCAACTTTTGACCTAAATAACCGCGGAGGAGCCGCGGAAGTCAGATGACCGAGCAACCTTATTTACTGGCGCAAGGAGGTCTGATGACAGAAGAAAATCAGCAGGTTACTCCAGCGGACGCAACTATTGTTACGTCTGGTTTGGGACGAAAAGGCCCAGAGGAGCGTGACCTTCCAGCATCGCTTAAGCAAGACATGGATTTGTGCTTGCATATTCTTCGCGATGTTCTTGGTGAATTCGATGAAAAATTACTAGCAGTATTCGACGACGTGCGTTTGAATGCTGTTGAGGCTAGTGCCGCGCATTTTGCGCAAATGGTAGATGCAAAAGTAACAGCTGACGATGGCTTGAGTAAGGCTGTTAGCAAGCTCAATGGAATGAATTTGCATGATACTCAGCTTCTGGCGCGCGCTTTTGCAACATACTTCCACTTGGCAAACTTGTGCGAAGAGAATTATCGAGTTTCTGTACTTCATCAGCGTGAATGTGAAGTTGAGGATTCGTTGCCGGTTGATCCAGTTAACGAACTTACTTGCGCTTATCACAAGTTACTTACTGAAATGAGCCCTGCTGAAGCGAAAGAATTGCTTGCAAAACTTGAGTTCCATCCTGTATTTACTGCGCACCCAACTGAAGCTCGTCGTAAGGCTGTAGCCGGAAAGATTCGTAGAATTTCGCAATTATTAAGCGAACATCATCGTTTAGGCGGATCCGACAAGCGCGAAAATTATCGTCGTCTGTATAACGAAATTGACGCTCTTCTTAGAACTTCGCCAATTGCTTTGAAGAAGCCAACTCCGGTTGAAGAAGCGGATACTATTCTTGACATTTTTGACGCTACATTATTTGACACTATCCCAGTCGTGTATCGTCGATTTGACGATTGGCTGCTAGGTAAGAAGGCTGGTCTTGTGCCGCCTCGCTGCCCTGCGTTCTTCCACCCAGGAAGCTGGATTGGATCGGACCGAGATGGCAACCCTAATGTGACAGCTAAAGTGAGCCGTCAAGTCGCTCGAAAGTTTAGCGATCACGTGCTTGCAGCTTTGGAAAATCGCACGCGCGAAGTTGGCAAATGCTTAACTATGGAAACGCGCACAACTCCTCCAAGTGTGGAGCTACTTGAGTTGTGGAATCGTCAGCGCGAAATGAGCGAACAGCTTACAGAAAGCGCTTCAGATGTTTCTAATAGTGAGCCGCATCGTGCTGTAATGCTCGTAATGGCTGACCGTTTGCACCGCACTATTAGCCGCGATACGGATTTGATGTATCATTCTTGCGAAGATTTTATTGAAGATTTGCAAATTGTGCAACGCTCTTTGGCAGAAGGCGGAGATCCTCGAGCAGCTTATGGTCCTTTGCAGGATTTGATTTGGCAGGCGCAAACCTTTGGATTCCACATGGTTGAAATGGAATTCCGTCAGCATTCTCTCGTGCATTCTCGCGCTTTGGAAGATATTCGCGAACACGGATTGCACGGCGAACGCGGACCGCTTCAGCCAATGACTCGAGAAGTGCTCGACACCTTCCGTGCTTTGGGCGCAATCCAAAAGCGCAACGGCATGCGTGCTGCTCGACGCTACATTATTTCCTTCGCAAAATCTGCTCAGCATGTGCGCGACGTATTTGAGCTTAATCGTCTTGCTTTTGCTCATCCACAGGATGCGCCAACAATAGACGTTATTCCACTGTTTGAACAGTTGGAAGATTTGCAGAATTCTGTAAATGTGCTTGAGGAGATTATTAAAATTCCTGAAGTGCAGGCTCGTCTTAAGGCTACTGGCCGCAAGATGGAAGTTATGCTTGGCTACTCGGATTCTTCCAAGGACGCTGGTCCTACTTCCGCAACGCTTGCTTTGCACTCTGCTCAGGAGCGCATTGCTCAATGGGCTAAGAAGCATGATATTGATTTGACACTATTCCACGGCCGCGGTGGCGCTGTTGGTCGAGGTGGCGGTCCTGCAAACCGTGCAGTGCTTGCTCAGCCTGTTGGCTCCGTCAACTGCCGATTTAAGCTTACTGAACAAGGTGAGGTTATTTTTGCGCGCTACGGGAATCCAGTTTTGGCTATTCGCCACGTTGAATCCGTTGCTTCTGCAACTTTGTTGCAATCTTCGCCAAGTGTTGAGAAAACTAATACTGATATGACGAAGAAGTATGCGGACATGGCTGCAAAGCTTGATGTTGCAGCCCATGAGCGCTTCCTAGATTTGCTGCAAACGGATGACTTTACTCCATGGTTCTCTACAGTTACGCCTTTGAGTGAAATCGGTTTGCTTCCAATCGGCTCTCGCCCAGCTAAGCGCGGTTTGGGTGCGAAGTCTTTGGACGATTTGAGAACAATTCCGTGGGTGTTCTCTTGGGCTCAGGCTCGCATTAACTTGGCTGCATGGTACGGTTTGGGTACGGCTTGCGAAAAGTTTGGTGATTTGGAAACTTTGCGTCGCGCTTACGAAGAGTGGCCGCTGTTTAGTACTTTTATTGACAATATTGAGATGTCTTTGGCTAAGACGGATGAGCGTATTGCTCGCATGTACTTAAGCCTTGGAGATCGTGAGGATTTGAGCGATAAAGTACTTTCGGAAATGCAGCTTACTCGCAAGTGGGTTTTGCAAATAGTTGACGACAAGTGGCCTCTGCAGCATCGTCACGTGCTCGGCCAGGCTATTCGCGTGCGCTCTCCTTACGTGGATGCGCTTTCTGTAATCCAATCCCTTGCATTGCACAAGCTTCGCAACAAGGTAGATAAGGAAGAGTTGAGCGAAAGCCAGCAGGCAGAGTTCATCTACCTTATTCTTTGCACTGTTTCCGGTGTTGCTGCAGGCTTGCAGAATACTGGATGATATTTAATAAATTACTGAATCAAGAAGGCTCTCGTATTTGCGAATTGCAATACGGGAGCTTTTTTGATAATAGGCTTATATTCTTAAACAAAATTCTTATTTACTACGAAAGATACAATATATTCTAAGTCAAAGATTTTTAAACTTTAAGCAACTAAAAATATTGCCAATGCCAGTGTAGGAGGTAATAATGCAAGAAGAGGCAAACGAAGATTTTGCTAATGAAGATTCAGTTTTAGCTACATCGGTATTAAGCGCAATGCTTGCGGGGAATCGCAAATTTGCAGAAGGCAATTCAGCGCATGCAGGCGTAAATTCACAAGCGCGCATGAAACTTATTGACGGTCAGCATCCTGGAGCTGTTGTGCTTTCGTGCGCAGATTCTAGAGTTGCTCCAGAATTTATATTCGACGCCGGTTTGGGCGATATTTTTTCTGTTCGCACAGCTGGAGAAGTGTTGGATGATGCAGTAATAGCTTCGCTAGAATACGCTGTGAGTGATTTGGGAGTAAAAGTGTTGGTTGTGCTTGGGCATGAGCATTGCGGCGCAATACAGGCTGTTTTGCCAAACGTGCAAAAGCTGGTTTCTGAATACGACGAAGATAAAACAAGCGAAATAATTGAGTCGAGCGAGTCAATATTGCTGCGTTCTTTAGGGCCTGCTGCGCTCGCAGGTGTTGAGGAAAATTTAGATACAGATGATATTGAACGTATTCACGTGTCTAATATTTTGGCTGAAATTTGCGAAAAATCACAAATAATTCGCGAAGCTGTTTTCAAAGACGCTTTGATGCTTGTTGGAGCAAGGTATCGAATGAGTGACGGCTTGGTGGAAGTGTTATCATGCTAAAAACAGAAACCGAAGCAAAAACAACGAGCCAAGTAGAAAAAGCAAGTAAAGCAAGTAAAACAAGTAAAGCAAGTAAAGCAAAACAAGCAAATTCTGCAAACTATCTTTTTTTGATTGCAGGAGTGCCTTTCGCAGCTCTTATTATTGCTATGGCACCGGCTTTACAAGCGCGTTACCCGTGGCTTCTTATTGACACCACTGTTCGAGGTGTTGCTGGCCTACTTTTGCAAGCGATTCCTTTCACTCTTATTGGTGTTCTTGTGTCTGCTGCTGTAGAAACTTGGGTAACGGCTGATTTTATTGAAAAACATGCTCCAAAATCTACTGCAAACGGTTTTTTAGCTGCCATAATTGCTGGAGTATGCGTGCCTGTGTGCGACTGTGTGGTTGTGCCAACATTTTCTAGGCTCGTTGCAAGAAAATTGCCGCTTCCTTGCGCAATAGCTTTCCTTTGTGCTGTTCCTGTTGTAAATCCTGTGTCTGTTTTAGCGACTTGGTACGCTTTTTCTGATGCTCCGGCTGTAGCCGTTATGCGCGTTGCTTTAGGAGTTGGTATTGCGTTATTAGTTGGATTAAGTTTTGCAATATTTCCGCCAAAATCATCTGTTTTACGTAACGAAAATTTATTAAAAAATAATCTTAAACCAAAATGTTCTTGTGAACTAAATTGTGGCTGCGATCATAAAGAAAATCAAAATTCTTCAGAACAATTAAAGACGCAAAATCGCACAAAATTAAGTATTTGTTTGCAAATAAAGCTGTATATAAAGCATATTCACGAAGATTTTTTGAAACTTTTACCAATTATTGTGTGCGGAACTATTGTTGCTTCTGTTATACGAGCTTGGTTAGGGGCGGATCCTGCTTCCAGAATACAAGCTAACAATATTTTGATTGCAATACCCGCAATGATGGCTATTGCCTATTTTAGCTCGTTGTGCTCAAGTTCGGATGCTGTAATTGCTAGAAGTTTAGCAGCTTCTTTACCAATGTCTTCCGTCTTAGTATTTTTGCTATTTGGCCCAATGCTTGATTTAAAAAATACTCTTATGCTTGTTTCTGATTGCAGAGGCAAATTCGTATTGCGTTTAACGCTAACAATTGCAGGCTTTTGCCTTCTAGCTTCACTGTTTTCTAACTGGGCTTGGGGGTTCATGCTATGAAAAATACAAGTTCTGTTAGTGAAGAAAATAAAAAGCGTAATCGTATTACTTTTGCAAAAATATTAGAATCTTTCGTGCTTTTATGTTTAGCAGCAGTTATTGCCACAGTAACTTTAAGTGGACAGTACACGCTTTTTACCACTCCTCGAGCGTTCGCATATTTGATAATTGCAGCCGTTCTGCTTTTAGTTTTAGCATTTTGTGCTGCATTGGGATGGTTTGATGTTTCTGCACGAGATTCTTGGAAAATACTAGTTTCTTTAGCGCTTCCTGCACTGCTAATTATTATTCCTCTGCAATCGTCGCAAAGATTTAGCTCTGGCGGTTTTGATCGTTACGCAGGAGGCAGAGCTATTGCTATTAGAAGACACAATTCGATACTTTCTGGGTTGAGCGAAAAATCTCGTGAAATAAAAGTAAAAAACGATGATTTCGGTTTATGGTATGACGAAATCGACCATAATATTTCAAAATATGAAGGATATACGGTTACGATTACAGGGTTTGTAAGTCGTGATACTACTTTAGGAGCAAATCAGTTTCGTTTATCTCGTCAACTCATGTCTTGCTGCATTCTAGATATGTCTCCTTTTGGTTTAGTTGCAAACTATAAAAATGCCAACAAACTTCACGAACATGAGTGGGTTATGCTTCGCGCCCGCGTTTCTAGGGGGAGCATAGGAGTTAAAGGATACCAACGTTCCGGGGTTGTACTAAAAGTTATATCGTTAAAATCTGCTAAAGCGCCAACTGGATATTTTTACCGTCCGTAATAATTTTCTATTAAAGAATTGTTGATATCGCATAGAAGTAAACTAAGATAACAAGTATGGCGATTGGTTTTAATATTCTACTCATTATGATTTTTTTGCTATTTGGTTCCGTATTTGCGGCAACCGAATTAGCTTTAGTGAGCTTGAGAAGTTCGCAAATTGATCGCATGGAGCTTCAGGATGCTCGTGGGGCTAGAGTTGCGAAAATTGCGCGAGACCCTAATACTTTTCTATCTGCACTGCAAATTGGCGTAACGCTTTCTGGTTTTCTTTCTGCATCCTTCGGCGAATCTGCGTTAGCTCCTTACGTTGTGCCTGTTGTGTGCTCATGGGGAGTGCCTAAGCATGTTGCAGGCCCGCTTACCACTATTTTCTTAACTCTTATTATTTCGTATTGTTCTATTGTAATTTCTGAATTAGTGCCGAAGCGTATTGCAATGCAGCGTTCTGAGCAGATTGCGCGAGCGGTTGTGCCGGCGGTAGATATTTTCTCGAAAATTTGCAAGCCGCTTATTTGGCTTATTGGTAAGAATACTAACGGTTTTGTGCGTTTGCTTGGATTTGATCCTAATGAAAAAGAAAGCGAAGTTTCTGACGAAGAATTGCGCGTGCTTGTTAATAGCAATAAGCGTTTAAGTCAGGATGAGCGCAATATTTTGGATGACGTGTTTGATGCTTCGGAAACAATTGTTGCTGAAGTGATGCGCCCGCGTGCTGACGTGGAATTTCTGGACGGCTCGTTAAGTCTTGAAGAAGCAGCTGCAAAAATTCGTGAGCTTCCGTATTCCAGATATCCGGTTATTGGCAAGGATTTTGACGACGTTATTGGTTTTGTGCATGTGCGCGATTTGTTGGATGTTAGAGATCCTAACGCAAAAACTGTTGCAGATGTAACTCGCGAAGGAATTAGTCTTCCTGGAACTTCAAAGCTTTTGCCAAGCCTAGAGCTGCTTCGAAAGCGCGGAATCCACTTGGCTATTGTTATTGACGAATACGGCGGAACTGACGGAATTGTAACTCTTGAAGATATGACAGAGGAGCTTGTTGGAGATATTCGCGACGAGTATGATCTGCCTGAAGAATCTGAGCAAAATAATGTGAATAAAACAACTGCTTTTGTAAATGGTGTTGCAAAAATTGATGGTGGTATGACCATTGAAGATTTTGCTGACATTACAGGCATTGAGCTTGAAGATGGACCTTATGAAACTGTTGCAGGCTATTTCTTAGCGCATACTGGTTCTATGGGAAGCGTTGGAGCTGTTTTGCACGATGCAGACGGCTACGATATGACTGTAACTGCGGTTGATGGTCGACGTATTGCTACTCTTGAAGTGCGTCGCCGCGCATAATTTAAGCCGTAGCAGTAGAATGTAATAGTAATAAAAAATCTAAGGAAGGATAAATATGGCCTTATTGCATATTTTGCCAGGTCTCGACGAGGCGGCCAGTGAAAAGGCTGTTGCTGTTTTGCAGAATCGTTTAAGCCATGAGCAGGAGGCTGCTTTGGTGCTTAAACATGCTCATTGGAATGTTACTGGCCCAGATTTTATTGCTGTGCACGAAATGCTTGATCCTCAGGTTGCTGAAGTTTTGGCGCAGGCGGATGAAACTGCTGAGCGAATTGCAACTTTGGGTGGTTCTCCACTTGGACGCGCAGACGATGTTGTTGCAGCTCGAACATGGAAGCGTTTTGCTTTAACTGGCCGCAAGTCAACTAAAGAATATTTGCAGGCTCTTATTGAGTATTACAACGATATGATTGCAGACGATCGCAAAGCTATTGCAGAGCTTGATGAGCTTGACATTGTGAGCTCTAACATTATTCAGGATCACGTGCAGCAGCTGGAAAAGTTCCAGTGGTTTATGCGTAGCCATCTTGATTAATTAACCTCTGTTTGATTTTTTTGATTCAAACCGCAACATGCCGTTTTCTTTTTTATGGCGTGTTGCGGTTTGACATTTTCTGTGGCTGTGCTACAGTAACTACTTGTATGTTTTAGGCATACAAGTTGGGCCCGTAGCTCAGGTGGTTAGAGCGCATCCCTGATAAGGATGAGGTCGGAGGTTCAAGTCCTCCCGGGCCCACGATAGAATGGTTACATTCTTTCAAATGGGGCTATGGCGCAGCTGGTAGCGCATCTGCTTTGCAAGCAGAGGGTCAGGAGTTCGAGTCTCCTTAGCTCCACGGACAGAGTTCTGATTGATTCTTCAATCAGAACTTTTTTGTTTCTTGAGTGCGTGTTCTTAGTTTTGCTTTAACTTGTGTTTGTGAGAATGTTTCTCATCAAGGCCTATTGGTATGATTACTAAATACAAATATAAATTAAATATAAATCTTTACGCCGTGTATTGAGTGCACTATTTAAGTTGCGCTCAGTGGGTTAACAAGGCGTGAAATCGTGTGTTAGCAGCGTTTTAAGCGTAGTTAACCTGATCAGCGTAAGGAAAGTGTATGCGTAAACTTTTAGCATATTGCCGTCGTGCACCACAATTAACAGTCGTAATTCTCGCTTTTCCTTTTATTGTGGCTTTTTACTCATGCAATTTGCCTATATTGGCTACTTTCAATGAGCAAATTTATAATTTTTCGCAACAAATCTTTGATTTTTTAAATCTTGATTTCGATATTTCAATAAGTCTTAGTGTTGGCAAAACTATTATCGTTATTCTCGTTTTATATACCAGCCTTGTTTCTTTGCGTAACATGATTAAAAATTTATTGCGCGGAACTTTAGGTATTGATTTGCTAGCTTTTGTTGCATTGCTTGCAACGCTTTTTATTGGTGAGTTCTGGGCAAGTTATTTGATTGTTGTAATGGTTTGGACGGGAGAGGCAATTGAAGATTTTGCGCATATGAAAGCTCAGCGCAATCTATCTCTTTTAGTAAGTGCAGCTCCAAAAACTGCTCATCTTATGACTTTGCCAGGTATTGAGCATGGAATGAATAATAATCAAGCAAATGATGAATCCTGCGAACTGCCATGTTTGAGTGAAAATCAGTGCAAGCCTAGCTCGTGTGTTCTGTGCCAGCATGCTGAATTTAGAAAAGTAGATGCCACTAATTCTAAGCAATCTAATAGTAGCGAGCAAAATTGCGAAAGTAATTGCGAAAATAATAACTTGCAAAATTGCAACTGTAAACGAAATAATTGCCCATTTTTACAAGCATCTGCAGACGGCGAAATCACCTCAAATTTGCAGCGTTACGCTACAGTTGCAGTTGATGAATTAAAGATTGGAAACGTAATTATTGTGCTTCCCGGCGAAACTGTGCCGGTCGATGGTGAGCTGCTAAGCGGTTCTGCAATTTTAGACACAAGTGCTATTAACGGAGAATCTGTTCCTAGAGAAGTCTATGCGGGAGCTTCGGTGCTTTCTGGCTGCGTAAACGGCGGCGTTGTGCTTATTATGCGCGTAACCAAGCTGTCTAAAAATTCGCAGTATCAGAAAATCATGCAGCTTGTTGAGTCTGCTAGGTCTTCTAAAGCTGCAGTAGTTAGATTTGCAGACATGCTATCTGTGCCGTTTACAATAATTTCGTTTGCAATAGCCGGCTTTGCTTGGAGCTTTTCTGGCGACGCATTGCGATTTGCGCAAGTATTGGTTTTAGCAACCCCATGTCCTCTGCTTATTGCAGTTCCAGTTGCTTGCATGGCTGGTACTGGGCGTTTAGCAAAACTTGGAATTGTTGTTAAAAGTCAGGATGTGCTTGAGCAATTAAGTCGTGTAACAGACGTATTTTTTGACAAAACTGGCACGTTGACGGTTAAACAGCCGCAAGTTGCAAGAGTTGACGTAGTTGATTCTATGCAGAAGGCTGATCGCATAGTTATGCTTGCGGGCGTTCTAGAAACTTATTCTCAGCACATACTTGCAGGCGGTATTGCTAAAGCGGGAGCAAAGCTGTGGGAAAATGCTCACCCATCGTCGGTTCCGCAACTTCCTAGCGTTAGAGAATACCCTGTAGTACACAGTGTTAAAGAAGCTGCAGGCCAGGGTATTCAGGGCGTTGTGGATGGCATTTTAGTGCGTGTAGGCAGACACAAGTACGTTACAGAACAAAACGCGAATCAAACTATAGGTAAATCTCTTGCAGCAGACGAAATGGCAACCTACGTGTCTTTTGACGGCGTGCTGGTAGGAAGAATCGTATTAAAAGACGTGCCGCGAAATAACGCGAAATCAACTATTGCTTTGTTGCGCGCTTTGGGTGTTAGAACAATAGCAATGCTTACCGGTGACGGTTTACAAGCTGCAACAACCATTGGCAAAAGCGTTGGTATTGATTCGGTGCATGCAGATTTGCTTCCGCAAGATAAATTAGCGTATGTAAAAAAGCACAATTACAATGCAGCCAAAAATAAGAAAGATTCAACCGTAACCATGATGGTTGGTGACGGAGTAAATGATGCTCCAGTTCTTGCAGCTGCAGACATTGGTGTGGCTGTAACGGATGGCACAGATACTGCAGCATCGGAGTGCGCGCAAGTAGTTATTATGAACAACAATATTGCGTCAGTTGCTAATGCTGTAAGCGTTGCAAAGCATACAAAACGAGTTATGATACAGTCAGTTTTGCTTGGAATAGGTTTGGCTATTGTAAGCATGATTTTAGCTGCTTTTGGTTTCATTCCAGCGGTTATTGGAGCAATGATGCAGGAAATTATTGACGTTATTTCAATTACTTGGGCGTTAACTGCTTTGCGCTCGCGTGAAAAGATTAAATAAAGCGTTTTAATCTAAGCTTTTTAACGTAAGCATTTTGTAAGACTTAGCAATGCGCTAGTCTAATTAGGAAAGCACTTGAAGGAAATCTGTGCTTGAAGTCCGCGCATAATGCGCGCAAAAACGGCAAAAGTGCCGTATTGTATAGTTCAATATGGGGATAATAATGAAAAAAAATAATTTAATAGAAAATGTTGCACCAGAAACATCTCAGGCCTCTGAGATTTCTAAAGTGCATGCTCCTGAAGTTAGAATTGCAGTAATTGGTGCAGGACCTGCTGGAGTGTATTCTTCCGATATTTTCTTGCGACAACTTGCTAAGCGTGGCGAAGAATTAGGACTCGGCACAAGCGCTCGCATTGATCTCTTTGAAAAATTGCCTGTGCCTTTCGGCTTAGTGCGTTATGGTGTGGCTCCGGATCATCCAAGTATTAAATTTATTGCCGATGCGCTTGAAAAAACTCTTGATAATCCAAATATTCATCTTTATGCGAATGTTGAATTTGGTAAAGATATTACTTTAGAAGATTTGCTGGCGCGCTACGATGCAGTGTTATTTGCTACAGGAGCTGTGGAAGATAGGCCATTGCGGGTTCCAGGTGCTGATTTAGACGGAGTGTACGGAGCTGCAAAATTCGTAGAATGGTACGACGGATACCCAACTAGCAAGCGCACGTGGCCGCTTGAAGCCAAGGAAGTAGCTGTTATTGGCGGCGGAAATGTGGCAATGGATGTTGCTCGTGAGCTTTTGCGAGATCCTGATTATTTGCGCGCGCATACGGATATTCCAGACGACGTGTACGAAGGATTGCAAAAAAATCAAACTCAAACCTTGCATTTATTTATTCGCCGAGGCGTAGCTCAAGCGAAATTCTCCGTGCAAGAATTGCGCGAAATGGAAAAGTTATCCGGAGTGCAAATTGTTATTAACGAGGACGATTTTGAGCTAGACGATGAAACGATAGAAGTTGCTGGTAACGATAAGCTCACGCGCCAAATGGTTGAGGAACTTTTTGCGATTCGAGACATGGCAGAAGACATGGAAGATGGCGGAAACGTTGATTTTGAAGGAAATCCTGCTAACCGACGTTACGTTATTCATTTCAACTCGGCTCCTGTAGAAATTCTTGGCGAAGATGGGAGTGTGAAAGCAATACGAGTTGAGCGAACTGTAACAAGCGCGGATGGCACAATGTCTCGCACAGGTGAATTTGAAGATTACGCTGTGCAAGCCGTGTATCATGCGATTGGCTACCATCCTGCTGAGGTTGCAGGCATTGCTTACGACGAAAAGCGTACTTTGCTCGCGAATAATGATGGTAGAATCGTAACTTCTGCGGAAAATGGTGAGGTGCGCGAACGCTTGTACGCTACCGGCTGGGCTAAAAGAGGACCTGTTGGTTTAATTGGTTCTACTAAATCTGACGCTCTTCTTATTGTTGATCGCATGCTCGAAGATTTAGCTAAATCTGGGCTGATTGCAGAGGATCGTAACGAAAAGTCCATAAATGAGCTGCTTAAATCTCGAGGCGTGAAAGCCATTGATTACGCCGGCTGGAAGCGAGTAGATGAGTATGAGCGTGAAGCTGGTGCTAAAGAGCAGCGCGCTCGAAAGAAAGTAGTATCATCTGCGGATCTTATAGCTATTGCCTTAGATTGTTAATCTGCGGTTGTTGATTTGTGGTTGCTGATTTGCGGTCTTGCCTGCCGCAATCAAACAGCAAGTGCTCTGTTTATGTAATTATTTAGCGCTAAGTAAGCATAAGTATTTGCATACTCAATAGCACATGCTAGTCTTAAAAAGTTGCATACAATAATTGTTTGCAACATGCGGATGTAGTTCATCGGTAGAATGGAAGCTTCCCAAGCTTCAGAGGCGGGTTCGACTCCCGTCATCCGCTCTTCGACAAGTTCTTTTACTATCTAGTATTTAATTCGATTTGCTTTTCTCATGCTTAAAACAACAACGAAGCTTGCAAATAGCGTTACTGCGATGCTAATAAGTGCTGGAATTGTTTGGATTCCAGTATTCGCAAGAGGATGGCTGCTTGTGGTTGGCTTGCTCGCTTCTTTCTGCGTGATTACGTTCTTGTTTGCGTTGGCAGTTGTTTCAGAGCTTGCGCTTGAAGTTAATTCGTTTTCGATAGTATTTTGCACATTTTGTGTGTTTTGTGTTTGTGGAATACCAGTTTCACCTGTGGACGGATTCTGTGAAGTGTCATCCCTCTTTACTAAAACGTTCGTCCAAGCAACTTGATTGCCGGCTTCATCAATCAGCACAATAGTGTGATTTCCCACATATTCTTTAGGAATAACAGCGTCGAAAGATGGTTTTCCATCTGCACTGAAATGAACCGTTACGTATTCGGTTCCATATTGTCCATTTAGAAGACGAGGATTTGAATAAATGTACGCGTAGGCTTTTACTGCTTTCTCACTCATCAAGCGCTGCATAAATTCATTTGTAGCGTTCAATTGCACAGAAATCTTATTGTTTTTACCTGCGTAAACAATGTTGTGTTCGCCGGCTTTTAGAGTGTTTGCAAGCTCGGTTTTAAGTTTATTAACACTTGCTGGAGCTGACGGTATTGTTGTAGTTCCCGCACTCTGATTGGTCTTGTTATGATTTGTAGGATTTTCAGGTTCAGCAGGATGATTGTTTTCATTATGCTGTGGGTTTGGAGTTGGGTTTGAAGGGTGCTCAGGCTGAGGTTGCGGTTGTGGTTGCGGTTGTGGTTGAGGCTGAGGCTGTGGGGTTGGTGGTACAGGCGCTGGCGGCACTGGCGCTGGTGTTGGAGTTGGTGGCGCAGGCGTTGGTGTAACTGGAGTTGCTGGCGTTAGCTTGGTCCAAGGAATGGTTTTCTTCGCTGGTTTTAATGGTGTTGCTGGAATTATTTTTACAACGTGAGCTTTAAGAATTACCTTCCGTTTTGCGCCACTCGCAAAAGTTACTTCTACTTTAAATGTTGCTTCACCAATGTTTGTTGTATCTGGTTGTTCTACAACTTTTACTGTGCTGTTTTCTGGTAAACCTTGCAAATACGGCTTAAAGTCGAAATCAGCAGGAATCGTAGTATCTTTTTTGACTTCTACTTTCTTACCTTCTACTACCGTAACGTTTGGAAGTTCCTCGATATTAGCCAATCGCTTATGAATAATTATTGGAACTATAATAGTTTTTACTGAATTATCAGATAATGTAAGTAATATTTTACCTTCGTATTTTCCGCTTTTAGAAGTATCAATAGCGGTTTTATCTGTAATATCTGTAATAGTAGATCCTTGCGGTCTGTCAGATGCGTTAAGAAGATAATCTGTTACTTTTGGTAACTTATCGTTTTCAAAAATGTCTATGTTTTTAATTTTAGGCTCGAAAGATTGTTCGTCAGTTTTAATAACTGGTTCATTAACTAATCCGTCAAGTGCATCAATTTTGCGACCGATTCCCTCAATTTTATTGCGTTCGCCAACTGTGAATCCTTTGAAACTATCCATTCTAGGCTCAAAGTAACTACGAGATCCGTGACCTTCTCCAGATTTTCCTATGCTTATTGCGCCGTTAAGGTTTCCTATTGGTCCTATTACTTTATCGTTATCCACTTTGTAGTGAACAGCATAACCTTCTTTTGTTAATTTATCGCCAAAATCAGATGTTTCCCAAAGCCATTTGTTGAATAGATTTCCTTTAATCTTTGGAGCGTTAAAAGTATAGGCCTTTGTAATCCATTGGTAATTTTTTTGTTTAGCGTAAATTAAAGCACGTTGAGATAAATAACCTCCGAGAGAATGCCCTGTTATATATAAATTAGTAGCAAGTTTTTCTCTATTGATTTTATCCATCACATTGTTTACATCTAAAGCTTGGCTCGGGTTTGATCCCATTGCTAGTTTAATGTCATTAGTAAAATCTCCGCCGCTTTCAGTTCCTCGGATTCCAAGAACTTGCACGCCGTTTTGTTCAATAAATGGATATGCAGGATTTACATTTTCAAAAAGAATAGCATCAAATCCGCTTCCAAAGTGGTATGTTTCTTTGACTTTCCAGAATGGCGCAAGCTCGTTATGCATAAGCTTATATTCGTTGCGATCTTTGTGAATTTTAGTGAGTGGTCTTGAGTAGTCAAGTACTTCTTTGACGTACTCGTCTTTTCTATACACAAGTTCCATAAACAGCGCCATGTCGCGAGGGCTAATATCCCACCTGCGAGGATTTTTATCGTCTTTGTCGTTTAATCCATCGCCGTCGGTGTCCTTAATAAGCGGATGTGAATTGTATCCGTAATATGTGCGTCCGTTTTTTACGTAAGTGTAAAGCTCTTCGCTGTTCTTAAGACCGTCGTCATCGCTATCTGCGTTTGGATCTAGCTCGGGCTTGTGATATAGCAATGAGTCAATCTGATTATTTTCCAAACGAATTCTGCCAGTTGAAATGTCGTGAGCAGTTTGTGCAGTCAAAGGAGTATGCACTGGTTCGCTAGCAGTAGTGCTATTTTCAGTTGCCAATGCAGCTGTAGTTGTAGCTAATGGTAAACCAATAAAACTTGTAGAAAGTAAGCCGAAAGCTACTATTATGCCGCTTATGGTTTTGAAAATGCTAGCGTTGCTTTTCATGTTTGCGCTAATCCTTTATCTGTTTTAGTGCGTTATTTCAAGTACATTATACGGTATACGCGTATCTTGCTTAATAAATCAATATGCATGCTTATAGTCTTATGCAACTAAAAACAAGACTTTCTACTATATATTCTGTTAAACAATGCTGTCAAATACCCTAATTAGTGATATAGAATACATTTTAACTATGGAAGCAACACTATTTATTGCCTATAATCAGTATTGATAGTTTCGCTTAGAAAGCACAATTAAACATATTGAGGAGCATAGTATGAGTTTAATGAACACGCATATTCTTCCATTCAAAGTAAATGGTTATAAGAATGGTGAATTTGTTGAAGTAAGCGATGCTGACGTACTCGGCAAGTGGGCTATTTTCTTCTTCTACCCAGCGGATTTTTCATTCGTATGCCCTACTGAGTTGGAAGATCTTGCAAACCACTATGAAGAATTGCAAAAGCTAGGTGTTGAAGTTTACTCAGTTTCTACGGATACACATTTTGTGCACAAAGCATGGCATGACGATTCTGAAGCAATTGCAAAAGTAAAGTACACAATGTTGGGAGATCCTTCCGGAGCTCTTTCGCGTAATTTTGATGCTTGGAATCAAGAATCAGGTTTAGCTCACCGCGCAACTTTCCTAGTTGACCCGCAAGGTATGATTCAATTCTTCGAAATGACAGCTGATGGCATTGGCCGTAATGCCGACGAGCTGCTTCGTAAAGTTAAGGCAGCGCAGTATATTGCAGCGCACCCAGGCGAAGTTTGCCCAGCAAAATGGGAGCAGGGTGAAGAAACCTTGGAGCCTTCTATCGATTTGGTCGGCAAAATCTGATTTTTGCAATTAAATATTAAAGAATCTTTTTAAAGAATTTTCGCAATGCGTAGGGGGCTACGTTCATAGTTTCCTACGCATTTAACTTATTTTTGCTTGTGGCTAAAGTTACCGAAGGAAGTAGATTATGTCTTTGTTGAATGCGTCATTAACTGCTCAGCTTTCAGAATTACTAAAAAAGATGGTATCTAAAATAGAAATCGTTTCTTACGTTGACAATTCTGAAACATCTCAAAAAGTTAGAGCATTGTTAGAAGAAGTATCTCAACAAAGCAACAAAATCAGTATTGTTGAAGTAAATAATAATGAAACCAACAATTCAAAGCGTAAGCCAAGCTTTGAATTGCGCAGAAAACTAGATAATTCAGCAAATGGAGAATCTACTGTATCGGTTAGTTTTGCAGGATTGCCTTTAGGACACGAATTCAGTTCTTTAGTATTAGCGCTTCTACAAGTAAGCGGCTATGCGCCAAAAATTAGTGATGAGCAGCGCGAAGCAATACTTAAACTTGGTCCACACAATGTAACAACTTACATGTCGGTAACTTGCTTAAATTGCCCAGAAGTTGTGCAATCACTTAATACCATTTCTATTATTAACCCTAAAATTCAGCATATTGCAGTAGAAGGTAGCGCTTTTAGAGAAGAAGTGGAGCGCCTTGGCATAATGAGCGTGCCGGCAGTGTTTGAAGATGGCAAACTTATTTCCTCAGGACGAGCAGGAATAGACGAACTTGTATCTGTGCTTGCAGCACAAGAAAAATCTGTTGTTCAGGACGAGAATGGAAATAATGATAATAGCATTTCTGCGGCAAACGCTGCGCTCGCAGAAAAAATGAATGCACAAGACCCATACGATATTGTTCTTGTGGGTGGTGGCCCTGCTGCTTCTGCTGCCGCAATTTACACTGCTCGTAAAGGCTTGCGTACAGCTATGATTATGGATCATCGTGGCGGGCAGGTTGTAGAAACCGAAAGTATTGAAAATCATATTTCGCAAACGCATACTACTGGCGCTCAACTAGCAGCAGATTTAACTAAACATATTTCGCAATACGATATTGACGTATTTACTCCTGATTGGGCAGACTCGCTCGATTTAGCCAAAGAATCATGCGGTTTGCATACGATCCATGCTCGTTCTGGCGGATCTTTGAAAGCTCGTGCAGTGATTATTGCAACTGGCGCAACTTGGCGTACATTAGGCGTTCCTGGAGAAGATGAGTATAGGAATAGAGGTGTATCATTCTGCCCTCATTGCGACGGTCCGCTTTTCAAAGATAAGAATGTTGTCGTTGTTGGTGGCGGAAATTCTGGAGTAGAAGCAGCGATTGATTTAGCTGGTATTGCAAAGCACGTTACTGTAGTCGAATTTATGGATACTCTTAAAGCGGATCAAGTATTGCTAAATACTTTGCATAATTTGCCAAATACTGAAATTATTACGAGTGCTGCTGTAAGCAAAGTTGAAGGCAATGGCAATAAAGTTACGGCAGTTAAATATATAGATAGAAATAGTGCGAATAATTCCGAATCTAAAGAGCATGTTATTGAAGCGGACGGCGTATTTGTGCAGATTGGTTTGGCTCCAAATACTCGCTGGCTCGCAAATCAGATTCCTCTAAATAATAGAGGAGAAATTATTACAAATCGCGCTGGTTGCACTGATATTCCAGGTATTTTTGCTGCTGGAGATTGTTCGGACGAACCGTATAAGCAGATTGTTACAGCGTATGGAACGGGCGCAAATGCTGCATTATCTGCATTTGACTATCTTATCCGCAGCTCGCAACGCAGATCTTAACTTCTGATGGTAGAGAAGTAATTTATGTTGCGAAAAAAATTTAACCCCGGCGCCTGTGCGCCGGGGAAATAAAGGAGAGAAGAAAAGAATAAATTCTAGGTGCTTTGCACCTGTCGTTTTGTTCGACACTATTATAAAACCATACTATTCTGAGCAGTACAGTAATACAACCTGAAAATTCTCTGTGAATATTATACTTTTCTTCTGAATTTTACGATTTTTGCAAAAAATCATGCCATAAAAGCATTGCTAGCTTAAATCAGCACGGTAGAAATGCTCATACGAACGCGACGGAGTTGGACCGCGCTGACCCTGATAGTGCGAGCCGTTAACAGCTGCACCATACGGATTCTCGCATGGTGAGCTTAACTGGAAGAAGCACATTTGGCCAATCTTCATACCCGGCCAAAGCTTAACCGGCAAAGTGCTCACGTTAGAAAGTTCCAAAGTAATATGACCTTCGAAACCTGGATCAATAAAGCCAGCGGTGGAATGTGTCAAAATACCAAGGCGTCCAAGCGAGCTCTTGCCTTCCAAGCGTGCAGCAATGGTTGCGTCAAGCTTTACATACTCCCATGTAGCTCCTAGAGCAAACTCACCAGGATGCAAAATCCAAGGCTCATTAGGAGCTACCTCGAACTGTTCTGTAAGCTCACCCTGATTTTCTGCAGGATCAACATACGTGTAAGCATGGTTGTTAAATAAGCGGAAAAAACGGTCGAGGCGCACGTCAATTGACGCAGGCTGTACCATTTCCGGGGTCCATGGGGTCAAATCAATATGACCCTCATCATGAGCTTTGAGAATGTCGTGATCAGACAACAGCATGACGTCAAATCTCCTTGCAATAAAGCTTATACATCAGTAACTTCATTGTTCGCACGAAATATTTACTGCTATTTTGCGCGAAAATTACAATACTGATAATTGTAGCGCGTGCCGCGGTCTGTGTTTGCTTGCTTTTAAGCAACCACAGTTAAAGCTTTTTGAGCCTTGTGCTTTGCGATGAAACGTAACACGCACTTTCTTAACTCCGAAGCAATAAGCACAACCATTGAAAGGCCAAGGCACTCAAACCATTCATTTAAGCTCAAAGGAACAGTTCCAAATGGTTCGTTCAAGAACGGTATGTAAATTACTGCCAGCTGTAGAAGCACAGAAACTGCAATAGCGCCCCAAAGCCAACGGTTTGCAAACAAACCTACAAATACGCTTTGTGAATCGGAACGAGAAGCTAGTGCGTTAAGCATTTGCGCAAACACAAGAATTGTGAATCCCATTGTGCGAGCGTGAGTCATTTGTGCAGCGTGGCTCATAATGCCAACAGAACGGTCAGTAAATAAGCCTCCTGCCAAATGCATATCCATTCCAATTAACGTAATAGCAGCCATAATTATGCCGATAAATACAATATCTCCCCACATTCGTCGGTCGATAACGCTATCGGTAAGTTTTCGAGGCTTTCTATCCATTACATCGTCAGTTTGCGGGTCAACGCCCATCGCTAGCGCAGGAGCTGCGTCCGTAAGCAGATTAATCCACAAAAGCTGAGTTGCAAGAAGTGGAAGCGTAACACCTACGGAATTAGGCTGCGTGATGCCTAGCGCTCCAGCAAAAACAACACCACCGAAAACGGTGCAAACTTCACCAACGTTAGAACTGAGCAAGTATCGCAAGAATTTACGAATATTGTCGAAAATTCCACGGCCTTCGCGCACTGCTGCAACAATTGTAGAGAAATTATCGTCAGCCAAAATCATCTTGGCGGACTCTTTAGTTACTTCTGTGCCAGTAATGCCCATTGCGACGCCAATATCGGCAGACTTTACTGCAGGAGCGTCGTTTACGCCGTCGCCTGTCATAGCAACAATATTTCCTTGACGTTGCAATGAAGAAACAATAGCAAGTTTGTGCTCAGGAGCTACTCGCGCGTACACGCTAGTTTTACTGATAGCTTCATCAAAAGCAATATTGTCGTCGTCGCGTGAGAGCAACTCGTCAAGTTCATCGCCTGTAAGCGCATGCTCATCTTTTCCAATAATTCCAAGATCTCGAGCAATGCGCGTAGCCGTAAGAGGATGGTCGCCGGTAATCATAACAGTGCGGATTCCAGCTCGGTGAGCTTGAGCAACGCTGTCTCGAACTTCAATGCGAGGCGGGTCAATAATTCCAACCATGCCGTTCCAAATTAAATCAGATTCCAAAACGTCACTTTGCTCAGCAACATCAGCAATCTGACCGGCAGCATTAGAAACCATGCCGTCAACTTTCGCCAAACTATCAACACCAAGCGGACGATACGCCATTCCAAGAGTTCGGTAAGCTTCCCCCGAAAGGCGCTCAACAGTTGCCAAAATATCTTCACGGTCACCGTCAGTAAGCGGACGTACAGCACCAGCTACTGCAATTCGAGTGCAGTAAGAAAGAAGCACATCTGGAGCGCCTTTAGCGCAAACAATAAGATTTCCAGAATCTGAACCATCTTTTACAACTACAGACATGCGTTTGCGTTCAGAAGTAAACGGAACTTCAGCAACGCGAGTTAAGTGAGCGTAACGCTTATCTGCCTTTGTTTTACGCGCTGCAGCAACAATAGACACTTCTGTAGGATCTCCAACTGGCTGCCAATTTTTAGTAGATTCGTCGTAATGAAGATCGCCATCGTTAGCCAAATAGCCGGAACCTAAAGCTCCTAATACTTCTGTAGCAAGATTTTGCGGGACAGCAAGATCCGCATCTGCAGAATCAAGCAGCACCATTCGACCTTCAGGCTTGTAGCCGCTACCGGTAAGCTGCACTTCTCCACTAGGAGTAATTACGCGCTCAACGGTCATTTCGTTGCGAGTTAATGTGCCTGTTTTATCGGAGCAAATAACAGAAGCAGAACCAAGTGTTTCCACAGATGAAAGTTTTTTTACAACCGCATGATGCTTAACCATGCGCTGCACGCCAAGAGCAAGCACAACAGTCAAAATAGCAGCTAAGCCTTCTGGAACTGCAGCAACAGCAAGAGAAACGGAAAGAAGAAGCGAATCAATAATATCCTGAATACTATGGAAGCCTTCTAGCAGCCACATTGAGGCAAGAACAACAGCCGCAATAATGCATACAGCAATACCAAGAACCTTAGAAACTCTTACCATTTCGCGCTCAAGAGGAGTGGATTCTTCGTCCGACTTGGAAAGCATATCCGCAATTTTTCCAACCTGCGTGCTCATGCCGGTTGAAGTTACAATAGCGCGACCAGTTCCTTGCGTAACAGCAGTTCCGTTGAAAACCATGTTTGTGCGGTCGCCCAAAGCTTTTGCGGATTGCAAAGTATCGGGACGCTTGCTTACAGCAACCGATTCGCCCGTAAGACTTGCTTCAGCAACACGCAAAGATGCTGCAGCAATTAAACGGCCGTCCGCAGAAACAGCATCGCCCTCGCCAAGAACAAGAATATCGCCAGGAACTACCTCGGTAGTATCGATGCGTATAACGTGTCCATCTCGCAAAACCGAAGTTTGAGGTGCGCTCATTCTAGATAAAGCCTCAACCGCTTCTTCCGCGCGTGCCTCTTGAATAAATCCAAGAACAGCATTTGCAATCAAAATTATGATAATAACAATGGAATCAAACGGTAGAACTTCTCCACCGCTGTTACCTTTATGCTGTGCTCTCTCCACGAACCAAGCAATTGCAGAAATAATAGTAGCTGCAATCAGCAAGTAAACAAGTGGATCTTTGAACTGTTCAAGGAATCGCTTCCATGCAGGCGTTTTTTCGGATGCAGCAAGCGCGTTCGGACCGAATTGTGCAAGTCGTTTAGATGCTTCTTCGGAACTTAAGCCGCAAGTTACGTCTACGTTTAAAGCTTGTGACACTTGTTGAACGTTTTGCAATGAAGGATCCTGATTGGCATCAGAGGCCTTGCGTTTGGATTGATCAAGAGTGTGATCAACCATGTTTTCCCCCTTGGGAGCGCCGCGGAGTAGTCAATAATCGCAACGCGAACGCTATTTTGTACGTTCAGCACTGTAACTATTGCGCGGTTGTGGAATATTGCGTCACTTTTAAAAAGCAGTTATTCGCACTTTTCTAAAAGCTTCCTGCAATAAATAAGTACCGTTCTATTATGTCATATAACGCGCCAATAAGTGCGCGAACCTAAAAAGAAGTATGTAAAATTAATAAAATTTATTGATATTTATTAAAAGTTAATGCTGCTTATTGCAAACTCAATGCCTCGGGGGCATGTGAGAATAGAGGTATGACTACGAAAAAAGGACCGACCAAGGGGTCGGGTGGAAAACATCGCAATGCATTGCGAGGCAAAGGGCCTACGCCAAAGGCTGAAGATCGCGTATATCATAAGGCTTATTTCGCTAAGAAAGCTGCTATAAAGCGCACTTTCGCTGACCCGCGTTTAGCTGCAAGGCGAAGGGTGGATAAGTTTGCCTCTGATTCGGATGAGTTGGTTATTGGCCGTAATGCTGTTCTTGAGGCTCTTAGAGTTGGAGTTCCAAGTTTACAGTTGTACGTTGCAAGCCGAATCGAACATGATGATCGCACTCGCGAAATTGTAAAACTTGCTGGAGTTAAGGGCTTGCGTCTGCTGGAAGCTGACCGTTTGGAAATGGATAGAATTGCGCGTTCTAGCAACCATCAGGGCATTATTTTGAAAGTGCAGCCTTACCAGTATTACGCTTTGCAGGAATTGGTTGAACGTGCAGAAAAGAAGTCTCGCGCAATGGAAGCTGCTGATTCTGCTGCTGCTCGAATTAATGCTCGTCCGTTGTTTATTGCTTTAGATGGTGTGACGGATCCGCAAAATTTGGGTGCTGTTATTCGTTCTGCTGCAGCATTCGGAGCTAACGGCGTGATTTTGCCTGAGCGTAGAAGTGCTTCCGTAACTGCTGCCGCTTGGAAAGTTTCTGCTGGTGCTGCAGCTCATTTGCCAGTTGCTCGAGTTGTTAATTTGAATAAGGCTATTCAAGGTTTGCGCGAGCGCGGCTGGTATGCGATTGGTCTTGATGGCGGCGGCGATAAGCTCGTTGGTGAAACTGGCTTTGAAACTGATCCGCTGGTTGTGGTTCTTGGCTCTGAAGGTAAGGGCATGAGCAGACTAACTCGTGAAGTTTGTGATGCTATTGCTGGAATCCCAATTTCTAACGCAGTTGAGTCACTTAACGCCTCGGTTGCGGCTGGAATCAGCTTGTATGCTGTGGCTAACGCTCGTCGTTTGGCTGCTGCAAAACAAAATTAAAATTAGATTCTGAAAAATGGATTCTATAAATTAGATTCACAAATATTTATAAATTATTCTGTTATGTCACGCTCGCCAAAGTGCGGGCGTGATTTTGTTTGCAAAATGAAGGAAGTTATGAACAATAATACGACTGCAAATCAATCGTCTAAAACCATATGGCTCGCTAAGCACTTTCGCGCGCTTACGCTATCAGCGTATCTTGTGGTTGTTGCTATTGTTATGTGTTTTCACGAGCCGTGGTTTGACGAAGCGCAGAGTTGGCTTATTGCACGCGATTCTTCGTTTGCTGATTTGTTAACTCTTCGTCCGCATTACGAAGGGCATCCGCCACTTTGGACACTTCTTCTTTCAATCCCTGCAAAAACAGGTGTTCCGTACGAAATTGGTCTTAAAGGTGTGCAGTTTTTGTGCGCTGCTCTTCTAGGAGGATGGCTGATTTTCCGCGCTCCTTTCAATCGCCTTACTATTGCGCTTCTGCCATTTACTTATTTTATTTGCTTCCAATACGGCGTTACTGCACGCCCTTACGCATTGCTATGCGTTTCTTTGCTAATGGTTGCACATTATTGGAAATATGCGGATTCTAAGCCATCTAATACTTGGAAACTTGTGCTAAGTCTTGTGTTAATGTGTGCGATTAGCGCTTATGGAATTGCTATTGCTGCAGGTTTTGCCTTGGCTTGGGTTGTGCGAAGTGTACAGATAGCTGGAATTAAGAATGCTGTTTGCGAAATATTTTCTAACATAAATCGTTTGCTTGGATGGATTTTGCTTGCTTTTGTTGGTTTTGCAAGCATTGCCTGCATTTGGCCTGCTGCTAACGCATTTGGTTCCCGCGCAACTTTTAGCGGAAATTCTCATCTTATTCAATTTCTGTATTTTATTTTCGTAGTTCCGTCAGAAAGCATGTTTACAGCATTCGCTGGAGATGTCTCTTTGAGAAGAATGTCTTTAGGAATATTGCCAACTATTATTTGCGTTCTTATTTCAATACTGATTTGGGCTTTCGCTATTTGTATTGCAAAGCGTAGGAAAATGTTGGTATCCCTTATTCTTCCTTATTTGACTTTTGCTATTATTGCAACGCAATATTTTACTTTGCATCATGCAGGAATCGTATTCGTATTCTTTATTGCGCAACTGTGGATGTGTGTTGCTAATAAGCCGCTTAATTTTGATATTAAGCTTGCAAATAAGTTAAGTAATAAGTGTGCATTTACTCAATCTATTATTGTTATTTTGCTAGCGCCAAGTTTGATTTGGAATATATTTGCTTGCGTTAATGATATTCGATTCGACTACTCAGGTTCTCGCGCTCTTGCTCAATTCATTCAGCGAAATCACGCAGAAAATAAGCGTTTCGTAACATCTTGGCTTCATAAAGAAGAAAAATTAGATAGTAACGGTAATACTATTTCCCCAGAATTCGAGGATGTACACCAGTATTCTTGGCAGCTTATTACAGCAAACCCTTATTTTGCGAAGAATCTTATTGATTGCAGTTATAAAAACAGTTCGTTTATTACTAATGAACGTCCTTCTGAGTCTCAAACGTTGGATGAAATATCAGCTTGCAAGGCTAAAAAAGAACCTCAATTCTTTGTAACCGAATCAAGCGAACCGTGGTACTACTTTGTTGCATTGGACTACAATATTGAGCATTACACGGCGCACGTTATTGCTAAAACTAAATCCTCTTTCAAATCGAATGTTTCCGAAGGAACAGTAACTGTATACGAGCGCAAAAGTAGTGTGAAGGAATAAATAAATACGCCCCAATTGCAAGATAATCGCAAGATGCATCTTACTGTTGGGGGCGTACTTATTATGGCCTTAAATATTTGCAGGCGTTATTTAATTTACCAGAATCCGAACGGATCAAAGATGCCGCCGTCATCTCCGTCACTATCGTCACGCTGCTGTAAATCATCGTCGTCATCGTCATCGGATTTACTACCACGATTTCGAGAGTTCTTTTTATTATTCTTCAGCGTCTTTTCTTTACGATTCATTCCGCTAACAGCAGCTTCTTCTTGGTCGAACGTAACAGTCAATTTAAGAGTGTTTCCGCCGCGAACTACAGTAAGTGTAGCCTTATTATTAAACGCTGTTGCTCGAACGTACCCAAGTAGAGCGTAATTATTAGCAACAGGTTTATCGTCAAACGCCACAATGGTGTCTCCAGCTTTAAGTCCTGCCTTAGCTGCCGGAGTTCCTTGATTTACAGAAACAATTTGAGCACCGCCGCGAGTAATGCCATTTGATTCCACGGCAACACTTTTAATCATAATTCCCAAAGCAACGTGCTTAACAGAACCATTTTTAATAATTTCTGAAACTACCCGCTTCACCAAGTTTGCTGGTATTGCAAAACCAATACCAATCGAGCCTGCTGTTCCGCCTTGAGTAGAAGTGGCTGCAATAGAAGAGTTTATGCCAATAATTTGGCCTGCTGCATTAAAGGTCGGTCCGCCAGAATTTCCTGGATTAATAGCGGCATCAATTTGCACAGCATTAGTTACGATTTCTGAACGGCTTTGATCGTCCATAACAGATACTGGACGATTTAATGCTGAAACAATACCTGTTGTAGCAGTGTCGTCATAGCCTAGCGGGTTGCCAATAGCCATAACTGCTTCACCAACCGCAAGCAAATCTGAATTTGCAAATTGTGCAGTTTTCAAATTTTTTGGCGGATTATCAAGCTTAAGAACAGCCAAATCTGTTGTTTTATCTGCTCCAACTAAAGTTGCAGAATATATTTGGCCGTTAGAAAGCGTAACTTGAATTTGTTTTGCGTCTGCAATTACGTGATTATTCGTAACTGCGTATCCTTTAGAATCAATTATTACGCCTGAACCCTTGCCCATTCCCTTGGCTAGGCGCGTTTGAATAGAAATTACGGAGCCAGAAACTTGACGAGCTACGCCACGCCAATCAGGAGATTGTGCGCCTTTAACTATTGCGGTTCCAGGGCCAGATGCTTTTGAACCGACGCTTTCTAAGGAGCTTCCTTGCGGTATTGCAATAAGGCCTTGCGAAACTACGAAAGTCATTACAACAACACAAACTATTGCTGAAATTACTGCAGATAAAATAGCAATCATAACAGGCGGAGTATTGTTATTTGCCTGAAGATTGACAAACTTTTCTCCCTTATTTACTGCGCTTGTTTCGCTGTGGTCTCCTTCATTTGTGCTATTAAACACTGGAGGAAGATTTTGCTGCGCGTTTTGATTAACATAATCGCCATTTGCTTGGTTAATATTTTCGTTAGATTCGTATGGATTTCCGAAAGCATTAGAAGTATTTGCTGAAGGGGCATAAGGATTTTGCGGCCCAACATATGAGGCAGGCGCCGCATTAGCGCTAGGCATATTTAAGTTAGGCTGGTTTGCGCTAGGCTGGTTTGCGCTAGGCTGGTTTGTGTTAGGCTGACTTGCTGTTCCACTATTATTCACAGGTCCGTATGCGCCGAACTCTGGAGCAGGACTATAAGCTTGAACATTTTGAGCAGTCCGCGGCTGCGAATTTTGTTGCGGCTGTGTGTTCTGCGAATCCTGCTGAGCTTGCGTGCCTTGCTGGTCCTGCTGATTTTGCGGGTTCTGTGGGCCTTGCTGCTGTGCAATAGCCTCAGTATTTACATTGTTATTGGATTCCTGCTGATTGGTACCATACAAATCGTCAGCCATTCATCCTCCTTAAAAAAGACTCTTGATACACCATCATAAACCATCTTCTTATTTATATGCACTATTAAATTTATTTAATGCTATCGTCATGCCTTCTAATAAAGTAAATGCTATGACAAGTATTCTTGAACATCCACGCGGAGCTGAGCCTGGGAAGCCTGGTGACCGCAAAGAATTTTCGTTTACAAATAAAACGCGACTTTCCAATACTGCTGAAGGCAAAGGTCGTGACGGCGCTCGCTACGGGCGCACTGGTGTAATACACACTCCTCACGGAGATATTCACACCCCAGCCTTTGTTCCTGTTGCAACTCAAGCTGCGATGAAGGCAGTGTTGCCAGAAAGCATTAAGGATTTGGGCGCTCAGTGCATGCTTTCAAACGCTTTTCACTTGTATGAGCGTCCGGGCGCGGATGTTCTTGACGAGGCTGGTGGCTTAGGAAAGTTTATGAACTGGGATAAGCCAACTTTTACGGACTCTGGTGGTTTTCAGGTTCTTTCTTTGGGTGCTGGTTTTAAGAAGACCCTTGCAATGGACATTACCGGCATGAAGTCGGACGATGTTATTGCAGCCGGTAAGGAGCGTATGGCTTTTGTTGACGAGGATGGCGTAACTTTTAAGTCTCCTCTTAACGGATCCAAGCACCGTTTTAGTGCAGAAATTTCTATGGGAATACAGCACAAGCTCGGCGCGGATATTATGTTTGCTTTCGATGAGCTTACAACTTTGATGAATACGCGTCGCTACCAGGAGGAGTCAGTAGAACGCACTTTCCGCTGGGCTAAGCGTTGTGTTGCAGAGCATAAGCGTTTAACCGAGGAGCGTGTGGGCAAGCCGTATCAAGCGTTATATGGTGTTGTGCAGGGCGCTAATTATGAGGATTTGCGTAGGCATGCGGCCGAGCAGATTGCTTCTTTAGATTTTGATGGCGTTGGTATTGGTGGCGCTATTGAGAAGCGAATTATTGGAGATACTTGCGCTTGGATTTGCGATGCTATGCCGGAAAATCGCCCACGTCACGTGCTTGGTATTGCAGCCGTGGATGATATTTTTGCTTGCGTTGAAAACGGCGGAGATACTTTCGACTGTGTTGCCCCGGCTCGATGCGGAAGAAACGGAGCAATTTTTACTCGTCATGGGCGTTATAACGTTAAACGCGCTGAGTTTAAGCATGATCAGCGTCCGCTTGAAGAAGGCTGCGATTGCTACACTTGCACTCATTATTCCAGAATGTATGTGGATCATTTGCTGCGCGCTAGTGAAATGAACGGATTTACGCTTGCAACAATTCATAACGAGCGTTTCTTCGTGAAGCTGCTCGACGATATTCGAGCTTCTATTGACGGTGGATATTTTGAAGAGTTCCGCGATGAAACTCTTGCGCACTATTACGAAAACGGTTCAAAAGGATGAGAGTAGTTTTTGCCACAAAATGCTAGGCTAAACATTGCGAATTTATATCAAATATGATAGCCTTGCACTTTGTATGCGAACGTGGCGGAATGGTAGACGCGCTGTCTTCAGGTGGCAGTGAGCGTATGCTCGTGCGGGTTCAAGTCCCGCCGTTCGCACTCTTTAAGAACGTTGATTTTTCAACGTTCTTTTTTATTTTGTGGCAACGGCTGCAACATCATGTGTAACAATTGTGCATTTGCTTAAAAATGTATGATAGACTGAATAGTGAACGTCGTAAGACGTCAGATGTGTTAAAACATTGATGTTTTAATTTTTACGGTCATGGAGGACTAAAATGGAACGTCGTTCAACGAAGACGACGAACCTGGGTGAAGAAATTGCCAATATCGGGGGTTCGGCACACACGCGATTCAATCATGCCACAATAAAAATTACGGCAGCTAGCGAAAATAGCGGGAATCGCGGGAATCAAAACGAAGGAATAATAGGGTTCAAATTTGTAGCAAATGCGGATTGCGATTTATTAAATATTAAGCCCGCGCGAAAATCGCAAGCTTCCACGCATCAAGAGCACGCAACTCCAATAATAAAAATAAGTATTAAAGAAGATGCTCCCCTGCTTAGTGCGCAAAATCTTTTAGAAGATAACGCCGACGCAAACGGTGCAAAAGAAATTGCACTGCACATGGAAGATGCGCTAGGCGCATGTGATGGGCGCGAACACGATTTTGCAATAACGTACGGAAGTTTTGGGAGCCGATTTTATTTAGACGGATACCAGTGCTTTGCGAGCGCAACGAATCTTGGACCGCAAAGAGTGAGCGAAAAAGCGGCCGAAGTGTGTGCAGTACAGGCAGAATCTTCGCAAATCTACGACTTTTACTACTCAAACCACTTGCCAAATCCAGAAGAAATCGCAAATTCGGCCACTCAAGCACAGCCAGACATATGGTTTGCAGGACCTACGATTTGCGCAAGAGACATAAAACGCGTATCTTGCAAGTCCAGCGGAACGCTGCACATTCAATTTAGGCTGCGCGGGCCAGGCCAACACGGAGTGCTTTTTGCAGCCGGAACTGTTGGAACGAAAACTAATCTAGAATCTAGCGAAAAAATAAGCGTGTATGCAGGGCCAGAAGGCATAAAAATCACGCTAATCGACAGCGAAACGTGCGTAAAAAGCGTAATCGAAGCAGCCGCAAGCGTTGACGACGGCGAATGGCACGACTTGATTATTCGCGCAAATCGCGGAGCAATCGACATTTACGTAGACGGATACAGCCAGTCGCACAACATAGGACAATTCTGGTTTGCAAACATAACGGGATTAAACGCCGTAAGCATTGGCGAAAACCTGCTCGGAGTGCGATTAATGGGCGAAGCTAGAACGGGCGGAATCTACTTTAGTGCGCTAAGCGAAGGCCAAATCCAAAGAATATCAAGAGTAAAACCGCTTGTAACAACTGCATTATTCGACACAGGCTACGCAGGCTCTCGCAGCTACAGAATACCGTCGCTTGTAAAAACGCGCATGGGAACGCTAATCGCGGGAGCAGACCAGCGAACAAGCGTTTCGAACGACGCTCCAAATCACATAAACTTTGTGATTCGCAGGTCTGCGGACGGCGGCAAAACGTGGGGGCCTTTGCAAACCGTAATCAACATGCCTGGCAAAAACCTTGGAAAACTGGGCGCCAGCGCAATCGACTCCTGCCCTGTTTTAGACCCAGAAGGCAAAAGCGAAAGAATCAACGTATTAATTGACATTAATCCTGGCGGAATTGGGCTAACAAATTGCAAAACAGCTGTAGGCGTAGACGCATGCGGAAGAATCAAGCTTATAGACCGCTTAGGTGGCCACTACGCGGCGGCAATGGACGCAAGCGCAGCCGTAAAATTGCCATGCAATTCTAGCGAAAAAGAATGCGCAACAAACTGGCTAATTTACCCAGATGGAAGCATAAAAAATGGCGATTTGAGCGGAGACCTGAGCAGCGGATTGCACAATAATCAAACTTGCGACAGTTCCACGTGGGACATATGGAAATCGCCAGAAATTGCAAGCGAAAGTCAGCCATTATTCGCCGAAAAAACTTGCTACATAGCGCAAATCTACTCGGACGACGACGGCGAAACGTGGAGCGCACCACGCTTAATTGACCACATGGTTAAAGAACCGTGGATGAGCTTCGCTGGAGTATGCCCAGGGAACGGAATTATTATTAGGCATAGCGAAAAACATTACGGCAGAATACTCGTGCCATTTTATTGCAGCGGCCAAAGCAAATCGCACTATTCTTCGGGAGCGCTTATTTCGGACGACGACGGCGAAACGTGGCGCCGAGGCAAAATGATTAACGAAGGGCGATTAATGGGCGGCAAAATCGTAGATCCCGCAACAATGCAAGACGACGATGCAACAAGCTCCGAAACCGTGTTTGTAGAGCGCAAAAATGGCGATATTCTGGCGTTCTTCCGCAATCAAAATCGCTCGGGCTGCGTAGGCAAGGCCATTAGTCACGATTGCGGCGAAACGTGGAGCGAGCTGATTTTTGACCAAAGCTTGCCCGAGATATTCAGCCAGCCGAGCGCAACCTGCTTCAGCGACGAAAACGCGCAAAACGCAGACTGCATAGCATTTGCAAACGCAAGCCAAATGATGCCGTACCGCGGCCGCGGAGTTGTGCGATTTAGCTTCGACGGCGGCAAAACGTGGCAAAAAAATGTGTGCGTAAACCCATTCCACCACGTTTATCAATGCCTTACCTCTAGCAATAAACACAATTTGCAACTACTGTGGGAAAAAGAGACTACTGGAATTTATATAACAGCAATAGATTCCTCGCTTTGTCGGCAAGATAGTTTGCAAACAGGTTTCAAAAACAAAGTACACAAAAACGAAAAAATGGAAGAAATAAAAGAGAGAAGACTCACGCAAACTGAAAGGAGCC
This sequence comes from Gardnerella sp. Marseille-Q9185, assembly GCF_046508745.1. Classification (NCBI taxonomy): domain Bacteria; kingdom Bacillati; phylum Actinomycetota; class Actinomycetes; order Bifidobacteriales; family Bifidobacteriaceae; genus Gardnerella; species Gardnerella sp. Marseille-Q9185. The sequence continues at coordinate 19,126 of NZ_JBKFWK010000006.1, read as the reverse complement.
AAAATGGAAGAGACATTTAGCAGCCGCGAAGACGATGAGATGACAACACTAGACCGCTTATCGTTATTGCAAGCAAGCTCTAACTCCGCTCCGATTGTTGCAAGAAAACGTTGCGACGAAACGATGGATGCAATCAGATCGCTTATTTTAAGAGAACGCTTGCAACCAAAAGACATGCTGCCAACTGAGCCAATGCTATGCAATTTGATTGGCGCATCAAGGTCATCGGTGCGCGAGGCGATTCGCAAGCTGGAAGCACTTAACATTGTGGAAGTTAAGCAAGGGAAAGGCATGTTTGTTGGCTCGCTATCTTTGGACCCAATGGTGGAAACACTCGCTTTTCGCTCCTTAATCTCCATTAATAAGAATTTTGAAGACTTGAGTAACGTTGTAGAAATGCGCAAATTCCTAGACCTTGGATGCGCGGATAAAGTTGTTGAGTCGCTTAAGGGAACGCAGCATCCAGAGCTGGAAGCGCTTTCGGAAACAATGACAAAAGAGGCGCATGCTGGAAAAACGTTCTTGGAACAAGACATTGCTTTCCACACGGGCATTTTGCGCGCGGTAAACAATACGATTGCAGAGCAATTTGTGCGATGCTTGTGGCTTGTGCATATGGCTGTTTTGCCACAATTGGGGCTGGAAGTTTCGGACGAGCTTGAAAAAACCGCTAGAGCGCATGAACTTATGCTTAAAACTGCTATTGCGGGAGACGCAGACGGATATAGGCAGGCTGTAAATAGCCATTACGAGCCAATTCAGTCGATTTTGCTTAATAGACTGCAAAAGCGCTGAAGCACATACATTCTATAAAATGGAAGAACCGCTCTAGTTTAGAGAGCGGTTCTTCCATCTTCAATGGTGATGCCTGAGTACTACAGCATCACGATTAATCGCAACGACACGATTTCCGTTACGAAATTTTATGGCCTTCTAGCCAAACGTGCTCGACGGCCAAAGTCCCAGAATTAAGCAAAAGTAAGTCGGCTGCGTAACCCTTTTCAACCAAGCCCAAAGGCGCGTTAGTTATACCATTCTGCTTATCTACCCCAAGAGCGCGGGCTGGAACGAGAGTTGCAGCCGCAATTGCCGCCGGCAAGCCAATGCCAAGCTCTTTAACAGCGCGCTTAATCGCAACGTCTAACGTTAAAGTAGACCCCGCTATAGCTCCATTAGAAACAAGCCTTGCATGACCGTCTGTAACCTGAACGTCAAGTGCTCCAAGCTTATAAGAGCCATCCGCGCAACCGGTGGCGGCCATAGCGTCTGTTACAAACGCAATACGATTAGGAGCGGCATTAAACGCCATTTGCAAAACGGGATTTTCAACGTGGAAGCCGTCGTTAATAAGCTCAATCGTGACGCGCGAATCCTCCAAGGCTGCAGGAATTGGACCTGGCTTACGGTGATGAATGCCGTTCATAGCGTTAAACATGTGTGTCATAAGCGTGGAACCTGCGTTAAAAGCTGTGCGAGCAGTTTGATAATCCGCATCGCAATGGCCAACGGCTGGGATTACGCCAGCGTCAACAAAACGTTTAATAGCCTCCATGCCATGTTCACGCTCAGGAGCAATAGTAATCTGGCGCAAAGTGCCATCCGCCGCCTCAAGCAGCGCCTCAACACGCTCGGGAGTAGGGTCCACTAGGCAATTAGGGTCGTGCGCGCCTTTTCTAGAAAGCGCCAAGAACGGCCCCTCTAAGTGAGATCCAAGCACATCTGGTCGCGTTTGCATAACGCGCTTAACAGTGCGCAAATTCTCTTGCATTACGTCAAGAGGATTTGTAATCAAGCTAAGAACTTGCCTAGTTGTTCCGTGAAGCATGTGATACGCGCGCGCAATGGCAATCCCTTCGGCACCGTCGTCAAACGAATGCTCCCAGGCTCCATGAGCGTGCAAATCAATATAGCCTGGCGCAGCAAAATAGCCACCGCCGTCTACAACATTTAAGTCAGATGCGCGCAAGCCGCAAGCATTAATCGCCAGCGCAAGGTCTTCGTCTAAAATGCCCGTTTCTAAAATCACGCCATCTTTAACCAAAATCCAAGCGTTAGGAACAATTCCGCGCGCGTCTACAACGCTAACGTTTCGCACTACAAAACTGCGCCCCTCGTTTGATTTTAGTGAATCATCAATCTTATTTACGGCATCTAAGTATGCATTTTTTGACATTTAACCCACCTGCGTTTGTGCTTTTGAATACGTTACTTAATTTTAGACTTATCTATCAGAGGTATCGGATCTATCAGATTCCCTGCCAAGATGGCTTATTTGTGTACACCCAACGATAGTAGTCTGCCAACTTAAGCTTGCTTGCTGCCGCTTCGTCTATAATCACGGTTGCGTGTGGATGCATTTGAAGCGCGGAAGCTGGGCATAGCGAGCTTACTCCGCCTTCTAGCGTTGCAGCTACAGCATCTGCCTTATTTGAGCCGAACGCAAGAAGAACAAGATGCTTAGCGCGCAAAATCGTTCCAATTCCTTGGGTTATGCAGTGAGTTGGAACCTGGTTAATATCTCCGTCGAAGAATCGGCGGTTATCTACACGAGTCTGCTCAGTTAAGGTTTTTACGCGCGTTCCAGACGCAAGCGAAGATCCCGGCTCGTTGAATCCAACGTGGCCGTCGGAGCCAATTCCCAAGATTTGCACGTCGATTCCACCAGCAGCAGCAATAGCAGCGTCGTAGTCAGCTCCAGCGTGCGCAATCTTGCTGCCTTCGCTTAATGGCGCTCCGTTAAGAACATCTCCTGGAACGTGCACTAAATCTGGGTTTAGGTCGATTAAGTCGGTTACGGTTCTGCGGATTGTGCTGTGGTAGGACTGCTCGTGCTCTAATGGCAATCCAATGTACTCGTCAAGCGCAAATCCGCGCACGCGACTAACGTCAACATTATTTTCTTTAACAAGCTTTGCAAGATGCTCGTAGGCTTTTAATGGGCTAGACCCTGTAGCCAGGCCAAGTACTGCGTCTGGCTTGCGACTAATCAAATCTACAACTGCTTTTGCGTAGAGCTCGCCAGCTTCATCCTGATCTTTTACAATAATAACTTCTGCCATCTTTGCTTCTCCTTTAAAGCTTTAAGCAATTATTAGCATTGCGGCATGCGAATTAACGCACACCGCAACACTATTTACTTACTATGCACCATAAATAAAAGGCTTTATTAGATTATTTATGATTATTTATGATTTTTACTTAAGATACGCACTTAAGCCGCTACTTAGTGGAATCGCTCACTTCTTGCGGATTCTTTGCCAAAGTCAAGCCAACTTCCTTAAGAACGCCAGCCACGGCTTCAACATTTTCTCCCTTAAGTGGGCAAACTGGATCTGGCATCTGATTTGTGTCAAACACGCCAAGCAATGCCATTGCGGTCTTAAATGCTCCAACGCCAGCGCCGAAGCCTGCCACGCCGCTAGGTACGGTAACAATTCGCATCAAAGCAGCAAGCCAATCCTGCTCCTTCTTAACCGTTGCCCAATCGCCAGCCTGAGCAGCCTTCCACATTCGTACGTAACCAGTTGCTTCAACGTTTGCAAGGCCTGGAACAGATCCGTCTGCGCCAGCCATGTATGCTCCATCAACAACAACCTCTTGGCCCGTAAGCAAAGTCAATGGGTGTCCAGCCTTGTTGTTGTCGTCTACAAGGAACCTAAACGACACGTCGTCGTTGGAAGAATCCTTAACGCCAGCAAGCACGCCATCTTTTCCAAGCTTTACAAGCAAATTGCCAGGAAGTTTCGTGTGCACGCAAACTGGAATGTCGTAAGCAAATAATGGCAAATCTGGAACAGCTTCGTGAATAAGACGGAAGTGGCGCTCAACTTCTGCCATGCCGCCGAGTGCGTAGAATGGCGCTGTTGCAACGATTGCAGAAGCCCCAAGCTCCTTGGCTTCCTTTGCGTGCTCAATTACGCGGTTTGTTTCCGTGTCAATGCAGCCAACCAAAACTGGCACACGGCCGTCAACAATGCGCATTACGTTTTCAATGATTTCACGGCGGCGCTTATCTGTGCTAAATGCCACTTCGCCAGAAGAGCCAAGTGTAAACAGGCCGTCTACTCCAGCATCAATCATGCGATTAAGTGAGCGCTCAAAGCTAACAACGTCTACTTCGCCGTCTGCAGTTAATGGCGTAACAACTGGAGGAATAACGCCGTGGAATTTTTCAGTCATAATTACACTTCTTTCGTGCTTAAAGTTTCGATATTAAATTTCGATATTAAATTTCGAATTTAAAATTTTTGTTTAATATTTTGTTTTCGTAATTTAGTTGAGTGAGATGGGCGGCTCGCTTGAATTTTGTTGTGAGGGATAGTGAACCGCCCAAGATTTTGTGTGGATTTATTTAACGCACCTTACTTGCACTCTTCTTCCGTTGGGTGCAACAGCGACGGTGCCGCTCCCATCAGAATCTTCGTGTAATCATTTTGAGGATTGTTAATAACCTGATGCGTTTCGCCTCGCTCAACAATCGTTCCGTGATTCATAACAACGACTTCGTCGGATATGTAGCGGATTGTTTGAATATCGTGGCTAATAAACACCATGGAAAGATTCAGCCTCTTCTTTAAGTCGGAAAGAAGATTCAAAATCTGAGCACGCACAGAAACATCCAAAGCAGAAGTTGGCTCATCTGCGATTATTGCATCTGGATTAAGCGAAAGCGCACGAGCGATTGCCACACGCTGACGCTGGCCGCCAGAAAGCTGACCTGGCAAAGCGCCAAGAACAGAGTGAGGCAAACCAACCATTCGGATTAGCTCCTTGGCTCTAGCATCGCGCTCAGCTTTGCTTCCAATCTTGTGCACAACAAGCGGGTCAATCAGCTGATCAATCACACTCATACGAGCATTCAAAGCCATTGCTGGATCCTGGAACACAACGGAAACCACGCGTCCAATATCCATGCGCTCTTTTGCGGTTCGGTGCGTAACGTCTTGCCCTTTAAACAAAACCTTGCCGCTCGTAACCTGCTGGAGTCCGCACATAATGTTTGCAGTAGTAGACTTTCCGCAACCAGATTCACCAACAATACCAATCGTCTTGCCTGGCATAAGCTTAAGATTTACCTTGTTTACGGCTGTAATCTTGTTCTTATGGAATAAGCCAGATCCTGCTCGAGTAGTGAACACCACTTCGGCGTCGCGCAGCTCGATGATTGGAACATCGCCATTTTCGTTCTGTACTTTGTTTGTTTCGTTAACATTCATGTTCATCGCACATCTCCTTGATCGGAGGCGGTCAAAATTGCGGAAGGTACATCCGATTCAGGCTCTGGAGGCGCGGCGTAGAAGTGCCATGTTCCTGGAATGCGCTTCATTACTGGGCGCACGTCTAGTCCTTGATCTGGATGAGAAGAGCGAGGAGCGAATCGATCTCCCTTAGGGAAGTCGGATGGGCTTGGAACCGTTCCTGGAACCTGGTGCAATCTTGGAGCACCAGCCTCAATGGAGGTTACGGAGCCAAGCAAACCACGCGTATACTCGTGATGCGGGTCGGTTAGGATTTCCTTAGTGGAGCCTTGCTCAACAACCTGGCCTGCGTACATTACGGTAATCGAGTGCGCAACCTTGGCAACAAGAGCCAAATCGTGGCTTACAAACACCATTGCAAATCCAAGCTTTTCGCGCAATTCGTTAAGAAGGTCAATCACCTGCTTTTGAACAGTAACGTCCAAAGCGGTTGTTGGCTCATCTGCGATTATCAACTTTGGATCTCGCGTAAGTGCCATTGCAATCAACACGCGCTGACGCTGGCCGCCAGAAAGCTCGTGCGGGTAGGATTCAAGCGTGCGCTTTGGATCCAAGCCTACAAGCTCCAACAACTCTTCGGCGCTACGAGTGCCACCTCTAGAAGTTAGCTGCTTCATCTGCGTTTTAATCAGCATTGATGGGTTTAAGGAAGACAAAGCATCTTGGTAAACCATTGCAATCTCGTGGCCGCGCAAAGCATTGTGCTCCTTTGGGCTAAGCTTTACAAGATCCTTGCCATTAAACAGGATTTGTCCGCTAATCTTAGCTTTTGGATCAAGCAAGCCCATAATCGCCAGCGAAGTGATTGACTTACCGCAACCAGATTCACCAACCAAGCCCATTGTCTCGCCTGGGCGAACAGAGAAGCTCAAGTGGTCTACAACATTTACGCTGCCGTAGCGTGGGAACTGAATGCACAAGTCTTTAACCTCAATAACTGGAGGCTCTGTAGACGTTGGCTGCAAACGATCCGTGCGCTTTAGTTCAGCTTCGCGAAGTTTCGCAAGAGATTCAACCAAAGCTGCGTGCTGCTCTTTGTATGCTGCAACTGGGTCAGTAAGAATCCTGTCTTCCTTACGAGCTGCATCAGCGTCGGCTGCAGTCTTAGAAACTGGAGCGGTTGGTGCCGCAACCATTGCGTCAGTAATTCCTTCAGAAAGAATGTTCAAGCACAGAACGGTAATCATAATCGCAAGGCCTGGGAACAATGCCTGCCACCAGTATCCAAAGATAACGCCCGCTTTTGCGGAAGACAAAATGTTGCCCCAAGTTGGAGTTGGCTCTGGAATACCTGCGTTAATGAAGCTAAGCGAGGCTTCGAAAACGATTGCGTCTGCAACACAAAGCGTCGTGAACACCATAACTGGAGCTGCAATATTTCGGGTTACATGCTTGAGTAAAATCCATGGTGCTCGAGCGCCAGAAACGATTACTGCTCGTACGTAGTCTTTTCCATATTCGCTTATAATATTTGCTCGCACAATTCTTGCGATTTGTGGAACGTAAAGCACGCCGATAGAAATGATGATGCCAATCATGGATTGTCCAAGAATTGCAAGGCATACGGCCGCTAATGCGATTCCTGGAATGGACATTACAATATCAATCAATCGCATTATAAGCTCAGCAATCCAGGTGCGGCTTACTGCTGCGATTGAGCCGATGATAGCTCCCATAACCAGTGCGAAAAGCACAGATGACAAGCCAATTACAAGCGAATAACGTGCGCCGTACATAACCCTAGAGAACACGTCTCGGCCAAGGTTATCGGTACCAAACCAATGCGCACCTGTTGGAGCTTGATAGTTTTGCGTAATCTTTACTGGATCGCACGGAGCTATAAATCGCGCGAAAATAGCGCAAAATGCTAGAAGCGCAATCACAATGAACGCAATTCTGGAGCCTAAGCTCATTTTGTTAAATCTATTAAACTTGATGCCTGGCTTTGATGCGGCATCTACTACCTGATTCTTTCCAAATAGCATGTCACACCGTCCTAATCCTTGGGTTGATTAATACGTAGAGCAAATCAACAATGATGTTTATGAAGATGAATGCGATTGCAACAACCAGTACAACGCCTTGCACAAGCATTGGCTGGTTGCCGTTAATACCATCGAACATTGCCGTGCCCATTCCTGGCAGAGCAAAAATAACCTCAATAACGATTGCGCCACCCATAAGGTAACCAATCTTCATGCCCAAAGTTGTAATTGGGGTGATTAGGGCGTTGCGGAATACGTTTCTAGCAACTACTACGCTTTTTGGAATTCCTGCGCCGATTGCGGTTCGTACGTAATCTTTATCCAATTCTTCTACCATTGAGGTTCGTATGATTCGCGTAAGCTGGCCGGCTACTGGAAGTCCTAGTGCGAAGCAAGGCATTGCCATTCTTGCCATGTATGCTTCTGGATCTTCAAAGAACGGCACAAAATCGCCGGAACCTGGGAGCCAAGCTAGCTTAATTTGAAGAACGTAAATCAAAAGAACACCAAGCCAGAAGGATGGGGTTGCAATTGCAATAATCGAAAGAATTCGAACTGTTTGGTCAACCCAAGTATCGCGGTAAAGTGCTGCAAAAACGCCAAACACTACTGCAAAAATTATTGCAATTAATAAGCCGATGAAAGTTAGCTGCAGAGTGATTGGGAATGCTTCTGCAACGCGTTCTGCTACGGAGTCTTTATTTACGCCGTAAACACCCATGTTTCCTTGGAAAAGACCAAGAATGTAGGATCCGAACTGTTCCCACCACGGGCGGTCGTAGCCCATTTCGTGGCGGAAAGCTGCAAGCGCTGCCGGAGACGAGTTTTCGCCTAAAGCTGCAACTGCTGGATCATATTTTGAAAATGACATAAGGAAGAATACGAGGAACGTAACGCCGAATGCCATGAACGGCAGGGCAATTAGTCGCCTACCTAAAAGTCTAAGAAAATTACTCATAAGACATCCACACATCCATTGAAGAAATTGTTATTTTTATAACAAAACCGGCCCGTCTGCACAGAAGCGAGAAAGGTAAACAGTTGGGCCGGTTTTGCGGTTAGAGGTTAGGGGATTGACGTTTATTTAATACTTCTGGTTCTGCACCTACTTTGTAAGCTTTGCTTTTACAAGGTTGATGCCGGTAGAGCCGATTGCATTCCACTCTGCCAAAGAGCCTTTCTTTACGGCAGTCGTAGTCTTGCGGTGGAAGAGTGGGTACAGAGGAACTTCGTCGCTAATCAAGTCGAAGCACTGGTTCCAATACTTTTGGCGCTCGGCTGGTGTGCTAGCTGCCAAAGCCTTGTCCATAAGATTGTGAAGTTTTGCGTATCCTTCGGAAGTCTTCCAGAATGTGCGCTGACGGGTCCAAGCGTTGTCTCCGTACCACCAGCTCATCAACAAATCTGGGTCGTTTCCGAATACGGATGGGTCGCCTGGTGCCAAAACCATCGAGTAGTTTGCGTCGTCGCGATCGGTGATTGATGGGTAAAGTGCGGAAGACTTCATAGACTGAATGTCTACTTCCATACCTATTTCAGCGAGATCGTTCTTGATTTGCGGAGCGAGCTGGGTGATCCAAGTGTGGTCGGTTGTGTAAAGGGTGAACTTGATAGGTCCTTTTACGCCGGCTTCCTTGAGTAAGCTCTTTGCTTTGTCGATGTTCTTGGTGTATACGTTCTTTGCCTTATGGTAGTTTGCGTAATTCTTCGGCAAGAAGCTTGTTGCAGGATCGCCTTGACCGCTCATTTGGTTTGCTATGAGCTTGTTTACATCGATTGCGTAGAGTACAGCTTGGCGCACGCGCTTGTCGTCGAATGGCTTCTGCTTCGTGTTGAACATAACGAATGGGAGAGTGAAGCCCTGAGCGGTTTTAAGTTCAGAACCGGAGGACTTCAAAGTATTGAAGGCTTGTGCTGGAACCATTTCCATTACGTCTGTTTTGCCGCCTTGCATAGCAGTTACGCGAGCGGTATCGTCAACGGTTATGTTCCAAACCATGTTCTTGGTTTGTGCCTTGTACTTACCGTTGTACAAATCGTTGCGCTCAAACTTTACTTGGTTATCGGTGATTGATACGTACTTCCATGGGCCGGATCCGATTGGCTGATTCTTTAAGTCTGCATCCGACTTTGCGGTTGGAACAATTTGAATCAAAGCGAGACGCTGCTTGAACAGTGGGAAGGCTTTCTTTAGCTTAAAGATTACGTGACGATTGTCTTTTGCTTCTACGGAATCAATGAAGTCGAGCATTGATATGTAGAGGCTTCCTTGCGCGGTTGTGCGCTTGAATGAGGATACTACGTCGTTTGCAGTTACTTCTGTTCCGTCCGAGAACTTAGCGGCATCGCGAATGGTTACTTCGTACTCGGTGTCGGAAATCTTCTTTGGTTCTCCTTTTGCAAGTGCGTTGAAAACTTTAAAGTTGCTGTAGTCAAGAGCGTAAAGTGGCTCCGTAACATGCCAGTTTGCTGCCATTGGCAACGCGCCAGAGGTTGTAGATGGTGCGAAATCGCGGCTTGCGTACGCAACTTGAGCTGTAATCGTATCTTTTACAGCAGTATGTGCTTTTGCTGACTTATTTTTTGCTCCACCGCAGCCAGATAGCATAACTAATGCGGCTAGGCCTGCAGCTATTGCAGTGGTTAGCTTTGAGCTAATCCGTTTCATGTTTTCTCCTCACCGTTGAGTTTGTTGATTCACATTTCATCTTTGAATGTGAATAGTTTTCAATTATGCGCTCGTGTGATTTTCACGTTACTTTAAACATAAGAGGTCTGATGTCTGATGTCAAGTTGTGCGTGTGTCGAGATTGTGAAAATTCATTTATTCTTTTTAAAGCTTTGCTGCAAACCAACGCGTAATTGACGTTGGATGCGTAATTGCCGTCCCAACAACTGCAGCCCACGCGCCCATTTGCATAACCTCATGCAATTGCTCAGGGGTGTGAATACGCCCCTCACAAATAATAGGGTAATTTGGGAAAGCTTGCAAAATCTGGCCTAAAAGTTCAAAATCAGGCCCGTCTGTTTTCGGTCTTCCTGGAGAAGTACCAGCCAAAGTAGTAGATATAATATCCGTTCCACAATCCGCAGCGCGTTTAGCGTCATCGAAGTTTCCGCAATCAGCCATAACTACTATGCCCTCATTGTGCAAAGCGCTAACAGTCTGCTCGTAAGTAAGCCCGTCTGGACGCGGCCTACCAGTTGCGTCAATCGCAATAATATCTGCTCCAGCCGCCGCACAGCAGCGCGCATGACGCAAAGTAGGTGTTATATAAACTCCATCGTGGCCATCTTTCCAAATGCCGATTACAGGAACGTCAACTTGACCTTTAATCGCGGAAATATCCGACAATCCTTGGCATCTAATTCCAATAGCGCCGCCTTCTACGGCAGCCATTGCCATTTGTGCCATTGTTTCCGGGTGCCTAAGCGGCTCCCCAGGGTAAGCTTGGCAGCTAACAATTAAGCCGCCCTTAATTTTTTCAACTACAGGATTCATAGTTTTTCTCCTTTTTAAAAATATTTCAAATTTGAGAAGCTGTAAAAGCGGCGAAAGCAGCACCAATAAGCGGAGCTGTGCCACCAAGCTTTCCCTTAAAAATCGGCGTGCTTTTAACCAAATCTAAAGCAGAATCTTCAAATCCAGCTCGCATTGAATCCCACCAAATATTTCCTGCTTCTACAACAGACCCCGAAAGCACAATAACATCCGGGTCTATAAGATTCGCCATTCCAGCTATGCATTCTCCCAATGCTTTTGCGCTTTTAGCAAGCGTTTCTTTAGCGTGCGGTTGACCTTCGTTTGCGTAAACGCATACTTCGTACCCGTTTTCTGCTTTTTGAACACCTGCAGGCAAATTATGGTTGTATAAAGTTGCAAGACCAGTTCCGGACGCAACTGGCTCAATATGCCCAGCGTGCGTTCCGCAAGAGCATTCGAATCCAACTCCCAAATCGCTAACAACGTGACCGGCGTGACCGGCAACTGAGTGTGCTCCCGTAAAAAGTTTGCCGTTTATAATAATTGCGCCGCCGATGCCGGTTCCTATTCCAATGGAAAGTACGATTGATTTTCCGCGCCCAGCTCCGTAAATAGCTTCCCCTAGTCCGTGTCCGCCAACGTCTCCAATCATATAAACTGGCAAATCAGTTATGCTTTTAAACGCGTCGTAAATTCGCTGTCCGCGCCAACCGGGAAGAATGTCTGTTGCTGCAACTATTTCGCCAGTTTTACTATTTGGCACTCCGGCGGCTGCGATTCCGATTCCGCTAATGGTTTTGCCATTTTTTTGCGCTTTTTCCAGGATTTGTTTCGCTAGTTCTACTAAACGATTTTTTATGCTTTCGCCGCCTTTTGACGCTTCGGTTGGTATTGAACCGTATTCTTGCACGGACGGAATAGCGCAACCTGCAGCATCTGCAATATTTGCCGTTGCTGTATCAGCCGCATCTGCAATATTTTTGCTGCATGCCGACTCCGGTAATGTAACCAATCCGTAAGCTATTTTTGTTCCGCCTATGTCAAAAGCAAGATATGTAGAGCGAGAATCTTTTATTTCGTTCATAAGTCACATCCGTAGAAATATATTTTATTTGCTGATTGATTGAGTTTTTAATTCACGCAATTTGTGTTGCGTTTACAGCTTCGTAAATATGCTTTAAATAATTCAAGCGTTCTGGAACGCTGGAATCTTGCGGTACGCATACTTTTACACCCAAATAGTCGATTAAATAATCGTCTTTTAAAGCTTCGCGCGCAGTTTCCTGAATTTCCGCAAGAGTCATTAAGGACGTTGGCTCGTCTGGAGCCATAGGCAGGTGTCCATCAATCCATTCGTACCCGTATTGCGTAGCTTCTGGGCCTGCTCCCGAGAACATTACTCCCTTAAGCACTCCAGCTTTTCTTGCTTCGCGTACGTGATTTATAGCGGCTTTAGCATTGCGTTCTTCAACAACGCTACGACCCCAATTAATTGTGATTCCAATTCCTGCATCTTTTGCAATTTGAATTTCGTCTTCGAGCGGAAGGAAGCCTTTTTCTGGATTTTGCCCTTCAATATACCTGTCGCAATGTTCTATTACGAGCTTTGTTCCAAGCCAATCTAATTGCGCGAGCTCGTCTAGTGACTTTTTCATTGCGTCCGCGCGCGCTATTCGAGTTGGTGCCGTGTGTATTTCAATATGCGAAATATCGCAGCTGTTTCGAAGGTTTGCAAAATCAGCTATTGCGTTACGAATATTTTTGAAGAAGTCGATTGCGCGAAGTCGCCCTTCTTCGCTCGGGCTTGCTAAGCCAAATTCTGGATCGGGATCAAAATTTATATGCCGCATTGTTCCGGGAATTGCGGTTATTGTGTTTTTGTGCCAGTTTGATGGTATTGCGTTTGCTAGCCATTCTCGGGTTTGCGAATCTGCTAAATCGCCCGGGTATGGGATTTCTGTTCCGGCAACCCAGTTTTGACTTCCGAGTAAATCGTAGTATTGTTGTTGTTCTTCGCGTGATTTTGGCAGTGACGCGTACGCGCCTACAACGAATTCAGTTTTCAGCATGATATCCTCCTTGAAATCGCGGCTGAATTGGCTTTCTTTGTATGTTACAGTAAGCACGTTACAATTCGTCAGACGTCTGATAAATTATCAAATCGTACTAAATTTGCGATACCCTGCTTTTTAATTCGAAAGTTACTAAAATCAAAATATTCATTCTTTAAATTTTTATTAATTAATTTTTATATGTGTATGCTGTAAATGAGAAAATCATAATGATTTGATACAAAATATTTATTAAAATAAAGATTTGTAACGTAACAATTTATACAAGCGGCGGTGAGGCAATGACCACTATGTCTACTAACGACGAACCAAATCGCAATAATGTAGAGGCTAATTCTTACGAACCGCATATCGGTCGCGAATCTCACGTAGTGCCGGGTCGTTTTGGAGAGCCGCTAAAAGTAACGCACGCACAATATTCACAAGGTAATGCTGTTGCGCATCCAACGCATCCGTTGCTGCTGTTCTTGCACGGATGGGGTTCTAACGAAGAAGATTTACTAGATTTATTGCGAATAGTAGCTCCGTATAACGATGCGATTTCATTACGTGCTCCGCTTAAACTTGCGCAAGGTGCGTACAGTTGGTTTCATGACGCTGTGCCGCAGCGAGAAGATTTAGATTATGACATGTATGCTGCTGCAGTCGCAATAGACGAGTGGGTGCGTGAAAATATTCCAGAAAATCGTGATATTGTGCCGTTCGGATTTTCGCAAGGCGCTGCTTTAGCCGTTCATGTGTTGCGATTAAATCCTGCTCGTTATCGCGCGTCTGTTGTGCTTTCTGGGTTCATAGCACCTAGCGTTCCTGCTTCTGCATCTGAAATTGCTTTGAAAGATAACGATTTAGCTGAGCACAATACGCCTGTATTTTTCGGATACGGTTTAGAAGATGATGTGATTCCACCTTATGAATTTTCAGCAGCGGCCGCTTGGCTTGAGGAGCACACGTGGCTTGAGGAAAAGCGGTACAAAGGTCTTGATCATGCTGTGCATATGGAAGAACTTGGTGATATTCGCAAGTGGTTCTTGCTGCACGATATTACTTCTGGTCTTTTGTAATTTTTTGCGTTTTGTGAGTCGGTTTTATGAACAAAAATGATGATTCCGTTACTTACGCAATGAAGGAAGCGTTGCGGTTGGCGGTCGAAGCGGCTAAAGCTGGAGAAGTTCCAGTTGGTGCAGTTGTGCTTGATGGTGACGGAAATATTATTGGCCGCGGAGCAAATTTGCGCGAGGAAATGCACGATCCTTTAGCACATGCGGAAGTTCTCGCTATGAAATCTGCTGCTTCTTCGCGCAAATCTTGGAATTTATCTGACTGCACTTTGGTAGTAACTCTTGAACCTTGCCCTATGTGCGCTGGAGCAATCTTACAAACTAGACTTCGCCGCGTAATTTTTGGTGCTTGGGATGCAAAGTTGGGTGCCTGCGGGTCTGTATGGGATATTTTGCGAGACCTACACGTGGGATCTTATCCGGAAGTTATTGGTTCGGTTTGTGAATCTGAGTGTGCACAAGTTTTGCGAAACTTTTTTGAAAATCACCGTTAAAACGGAATAATTTTTTAATTAGAAACGCCATTAGAAACGTAATTAGAAAATTTTTTGACAATCTCCGCGAATTGAGTAATATGCTATAAAAACAAAAAGCAAATCGTTTTTACTTTTGCTTTTGCAATATTTGTAGTCGCTTCGACGTAATTCCTGTAAAACGCATGAATCTCGCCTAAGCACATTTTTATCTAAAAGGAGGTGTCACTATGAGTGGCATGAAATATGCAATGATCGGTTCGGGAGCTATGGGATATCGCTATGGCGTTTTGTTGCAGGAAACGGCTGGCATTCATGTTGATTTCATTGACGCCTGGGATAAAAATGTGAATAAAGTTCGCGAGCAAGGCGGCGTAATGGTGAGCCGAGACCATGAAAACCGTCATTTGGTGCCTATTAATATGTATACGCCTGAAGATTACGACGGCGATCCAGACGTGTGGATTGTATTCATGAAGCAAATGCAGCTTGCGGAAATGTTGGAGCGTTGCAAGCATTTGTTCAAAGAGCATCAGGTTGTGTTTGCTGCAATGAATGGCTGGGGTCATTTTGAAAAGTTGCAGCAGTACTTCCCGGATGATCATATTTATGGCGGAACTGCCATGATTGCAACCGTTTTGAACGGTCCGGGAGACGTTGATTTTATTGGTAAAGTCGGCGTTGGAACCATGAATATGTGCGCGCTTAATGAGCAGGTGAGTGATGTTGAGCTTGCTATGCGAGACGACTTTAAGGCTGCCGGATTGAACCCTACTATTACGGAAGATTTCAAGGGTACTTGCATGGCAAAGGTGATTTTTAATTCCGTAATTAATACTTTGTGCACTATGTATCAGATTCAAATGGGTCAGTTTATTTCTTACCCAGGCGCTATGGATATGGCTCGACAGCTTATTAACGAAGCGTATGACGTGTGTGATCGCGCCGGAATTCGAATGGTTAATACGCGTCAGCAGGAGATGGAAGCTATCGATTACGTAAGTCGCGTGGCAAATCCTTTGCACTATCCTTCTATGTACCAAGATATGAGCCGCGGCCGCGAAACGGAAGTCGATTATATCAACGGTTATATTGCGAAACTTGGTCGCGAAAACGACTATGTTTGCCGCACTCACGAATTCCTAACTCACGGCGTGCATTTGGCGGAACTTGCATTCAAGCTGCATCATCAGCAGTGATTTGGAGAGCATTCTAATTCGTTCCATGAATGAGAAGGAGGAACGGCTCGCGGTTTTTACTGCGGGCCGCTTTTTTATTAGCTGTGCAATATATGATATTCTGCTAGAATTTAGAGTCTAAAATTATAAATACTATTAAATATAAAATTATTCGTAATAGAAAATACGCAATAAAATACTTACTTACGTAAATAAATGGGGAATGTATGACGACTTTTAACAGAGCAAACTTGCCAGAATCCGTGCGCACAAACGGCGCTACGCCAAACCCTTGGTGGGCGAATGCAGTTGTGTATCAGATTTATCCGCGAAGCTTCCAAGATACTAACGGCGACGGAATCGGCGATTTGAAGGGAATTACTTCGCGCCTTGATTATTTGGCTGATTTAGGCGTTGACGTGCTCTGGCTCAGCCCTGTTTACAAGTCCCCACAAGACGATAACGGCTACGATATTTCCGATTATCAAGATATTGATCCGCTTTTCGGCACTTTGGAAGATATGGACGAGCTTCTGGCTGGCGCTCACGAGCGCGGGCTTAAAGTTGTGATGGATTTAGTAGTAAATCACACTTCCGATGAGCATGCTTGGTTCCAAGCTTCAAGAGATGCTTCGAGTGATTATGCGGATTGGTATTGGTGGAGGCCTGCGCGTGAAGGCCATGTTCCAGGTGAGCCGGGTGCGGAGCCAAATAAGTGGGGCTCGTATTTCGGCGGTTTAGCGTGGACTTACGATCCGAAGCGCGGAGAATACTATCTTCACCAGTATTCGCCAAAGCAGCCAGATTTGAATTGGGAAAATCCTGCGGTTCGTTCTGCAGTGTACAAGATGATGAATTGGTGGATGGATCGCGGAATTGACGGCTTCCGCATGGACGTGATTACGCAGATTTCAAAGCATGTTGATTCTGAAGGTCGCTTGCCGGGTGAAGATGGCTGCCAAATTGAAGATTTTCCGGCTGGTGCTGACGGATATTCGTCGCCATTCCCATTCTGCTCGGACGGGCCTCGTTTAGACGAGTTCTTGCGCGAGATGCGTGCAGAAGTTTTCGAAGGGCGCGAAGGTTATCTTACTGTTGGTGAGGCTCCTGGAATTTCTCCGCATCGCAACACATATATTACGGATCCTGCTCACAGCGAACTCGACATGTTGTTCCTGTTCAATCACGTAGATATTGATTGCGAAAACGGCACGAAGTGGAATCCTGTGCCGCTAAAGTTGACTGATTTAAAGCGCGTAATGACTGAGCAGCAGCAAGCTGTAGCGGATGCTGGTTGGGCGAGCCTGTTCTTTAATAATCACGATCAGCCGCGTGCGCTTTCTCGCTGGGGAAGTGAATCTAGCGATGAGATGCGCGTGCGATCCGCTAAGGCAATTGCAATGCTTCTTCACATGCATCGCGGCACTCCGTACGTGTATCAAGGTGAAGAAATTGGTATGACTAACGCGCACTTTACTCGTCTTGAGCAGTATCGTGATTTGGAAGCGTTGAACATGTTTAAGCAGCGCGTAGAAGAAGCGCATATTCAGTCGGCGGAGTCTATGATGGATGCGCTCGCAAAGCGCGGTCGCGATAATTCTCGAACTCCAATGCAGTGGAATGCTTCTAAATACGCGGGATTCATGCCTTTTAATGTTCCGTCGCTAAACAATGCGGAGCCGTGGATTAGTGTGAATCCTAACTACGTAGACATTAATGCAGCTGAGCAGATGGAAGATTCGGATTCTGTTTATGCTTTTTACAAGTATTTGATTGCGTTACGCCATTCGGAGCCGATTGTTTCCACAGGCTCTTGGAATTTGGTTGATGCAGACGACGAGTGCGTGTATGCGTTTGTGCGTGAGCTTAAAGCTGATTGCGTAAAGCGGGAGGATTCTACTAAAAAATCTTCTGCAGAATCTACAGAACGCATGCTCGTAATGGTTAATATGACAGAATCAACTGTTCCTATTCCTGCAGAAAGTGCGAAAATGCTGCAAAATCGCCTTTCTAGCAGCTTTACGGAGCATAACGTAATGGTTACAACCTACGACGTAAATCATGCGCTTACATCGCTTAAAAATGGCACGCTTTCGCCTTGGGAAGGTATAGCTGTTACTTTGCAATAGTTAATTTGTGATAATTGTTTCGCAATAACTACTTTGCAATAGTTTCGTCTACTAATTTTGGAAGAGCTTTCGCAATATCTTCGCGAATAATACGCTCTGCCAAATAATCGTATTGCGTAGCTCCCAGGTTCATTATCGTAATTGGCACTCCTGCACGCGCGGCTAACGGTACAAGGCTTGCAGCTGGAAATACTTCTAGCGTGGAGCCAATAACCCACAATTCGCTTGCGTGCATAATTGCTTGCGCGCTTCTTTCCATAGCGCCTTCTGGAAGTGCTTCTCCAAAATATACAACGTCTGTTTTAATCAGACCATTGCAAGGCATATTTCCGCGGTACGGTAGTGCGCGCCTGCAATGCGGATCTGGATGCTCGTCTAAATCTGCCATAATATCGGCAGTTTTATAGCTCGCGTGGCAGCTCATGCAGTGCGATGTTCCAATGCTTCCGTGCAAATTCACTATGATGTCTGGGTCATTGCCAGCTTTTTCGTGAAGTGCGTCAAAGTTTTGTGTGGCTATAAGGTCGAGCATTCCTGCCTGCTCGAGTTTTACAAGTGCCTTGTGAGCTGTTCCCGGCTGTGCGTTCCAAACTGGCGACTCTTTTTGCCATCGCCAAGAATATATGCGTTCCTCTTTACTGCTTAAAAATGCGTCTATATCGTAAACACTCATTTGTTCTGGGTGCTTGGTCCATACGCCGTCTGGTCCGCGAAAATCTGGAATGCCCGCGCTCGTAGATATTCCCGCGCCTGTTAGCACAACAATATGATGATGTGCGTTATTCTTGCTATTTTTCTCGCTATTTCTCATATACATATATATAGCACGCATATATATTGTGCGCATATATATATTGTGCATATTGTTTTTGCTGAGTTTTTATCTATTTTGTTTTTTATATTTTGCGCAACACTCCGTGTTTTGGATATTTTGATTATTTCTTTGATTATTTTTTCGGCGTATTTGCTGTTATTTGCGTGATTGCGATTTTTTTGTGCGTTGCTGGCGTTGTTTCAACACGCCGATGTTTTGGCTTGTTTCCAACGTTTTTGTGGCTGATTTGTGGGGTGGGTTTGCGTTTTGGTTGGGTTTGGTGTAAGTTTATCTCTTGCTGCTCAGCGCGGCTGGTTCTTCTCCTTCGGGGTTGATTGAGCCGGCTGGTGTGGTGGTGGTTTGAGAACTCAAGAGCGTGTCTGTACTACTTATTAGTTAATTATTGCCAGTTCATTGCCTGCCTTGCATGTTGCAGGGTGCCTGAGAGATGGTTAAATGGTGGTGAGGTTTTGTGGGATGTTCTTTCCTTAAAGAATGTCTCGTCTTTTTCTTATTTTTTGGAGCCTTTTGTTGGCTCTTCATTGAATTTTTTCGTGGAGGGTTCGATTCTGGCTCAGGATGAACGCTGGCGGCGTGCTTAACACATGCAAGTCGAACGGGATCTAGTCAGCTTGCTGACTGGTGAGAGTGGCGAACGGGTGAGTAATGCGTGAC
>NZ_JBKFWK010000005.1:0-89154 GCF_046508745.1 Gardnerella sp. Marseille-Q9185 | reverse complement strand
GTCACGCATTACTCACCCGTTCGCCACTCTCACCAGTCAGCAAGCTGACTAGATCCCGTTCGACTTGCATGTGTTAAGCACGCCGCCAGCGTTCATCCTGAGCCAGAATCGAACCCTCCACGAAAAACTTCAATGAAGAGCCAACATAAGGCTCCAATATAAAAGAAAAAGACGAGACATTCTTTAAGGAAAGAACATCCCAACAAAAAACCTCACCACCATTTAACCATCTCTCAGGCACCCTGCAACCTGCAAGGCTGATAATGAACTGGCAATAATTAACTAATAAGTAGTACAGACACGCTCTTGAGTTCTCAAACCACCACCACACCAGTCGGCTCAATCAACCCCGAAGGAGAAGAACCAGCCGCGCTGAGCAGCAAGAGATAAACTTACACCAAACCACACTCAAAAGCAAATCCACCCCACGAATCAGCCACAAAAACGTTGGAAATACTAGCATCCCCCGGAGTGTCGAAAAACTAGAAAAAGTAACTAAAAATACGTTCGTTAAAGAAATTCGCCAAAGCAGCAATATTCGGCTCACCATACTGATCAACCAACTGCAACCAGCGGCAAGCATTTTCTTCCCCAAATCGCGCAGCTTTGCGACGATACTCTTCAACAGTCAAAAAACGAGGCGGAATAGACTTGCTATTGTATTTATCCGCAACCATAACAATTTCTTGTTCAACAGTTTGCGGCTTATAGTCGTCCGCAGGAAGCGGCAGGTTTTGCATGGCAACCTGCTCGCGAGTCAATCCAACTCCAGTATGATTGCGCGCAAACTGGGCAGCTTCCTCGCTAAAACCACATTTAAGCAAATAGTTGTAGCCACGCAATCCGTGCAAAATATAATTCGGGCCGTCAAAACTCAATTCGCCATCAAAATTTGCGGATCCATCTTTCTTCAGCACAAAATACGTGCCAATATCGTGCAACATTCCACCAATAAAAGCAGCGTACTCATCAATAGGTTGCTTTGGCGCGCGCCCACCTTTAATAGGCGGAAGATCAGAATAATTATTCCCAATAAGTTTTTTAATACAAGATTGCGCGAGTTTAGAACGCTCCAAAATAGAAGGCGAACACTTTGCTTTAGACTCAAGCAACATATTGCAATGATGCGCAATTTGCCAAGAGATTGTGGCGATTACCACACAATGACCGTGAATAAGGTTGTACGCAGATTCAGAAGGCGCAGTAGTGCGATGCAATTGCTCTACCTGGCTAAAATCAGGCAAATCGGCAATTTTTACTGCATCGCACTGTAGCGTTTCTTCTGAATTGTTACGCATTTTATTCACGATTCTGTATTCACAATCATGTATTTACAATTCTTTATTCAAGATTCTTTATTCAAGATTCTTTATTTTCCGCACGCTCTGCATCTTTTACAGCCTGCACAACGGCATGAGTTACGTTAGCAGCGTCAAGATTAGTTTTATCACCACTAAAATTCGCGTTAGATGCCTTTGCCTGAGCTTTAAGCGGCACAGGACTAATGTTTCCAGTGTTCGCAAGTTTTTCATCTGCAAACAGAACATTAGCTGCAGCAATATCACGAGCGTTCATAACTGCAGTCTGCTCCGCATCCGTAGGACGAATATCAGACTCAGCCTGCGTGGCAGTTTCCACAGCCGAAGCACCTTGCAACGATTGCACTGCGCGCTGCGAACAATCTTCACGACTCAAGCGCGGAGGTCTGCGCGTAGAAACAAACAGCGGCTGCACTTCGACCACAGGATTATAAGGCGCCAAGCCGAACCACTTAACTGGAGTTCCAGCAATATGGCGAATCGCATACTTCATTTTTAGCGACAATGCGCCACGCACAGAAATATTAGACTCCGGCATTAAAGCCTTATGCAGCAGAACGTAACGGATTGGACCAATATCTGGATCCGCATCAACCTTTGGATACACAGATTTTTGACGAGGAAGTTCGCCAGTATGCGACAAATCGTGCATAATTTGGTGCAAATATGCAGGTATAGATGGCGAAACTTTAAAACCTAATTTTATTTTTACACGGAACAAATAATCCGTACCAAAATTTTCAACGCAATACTCGCGCGTAAACGGAGCGTCGTCAGTTTCCACAGATACAGCCCACCAAGCTCTAGCTCGCTTAGGATGGTCAGCAAAAATGGAGAAGAAAATTCCAGTATCAAGTCGCTTCATTTCGCGATCAGAAGTCAAGTAAACAATATTGTCGGCAAAATACGGAATTCTAAAATCACCATGCAATTTATCGAGCACAGGCAGGAAGTCTTTAGGCTTCATATGCAATCGCTGCGAACGCTCAATCTTGGTACCGTCTTTCCAAGTAACCATGATTGTCAAAATCGAAGCTCCAAGAAGCATAGTGAACCAGCCACCGTGCATAAACTTTGCCATGGAGGCAATGAAGAACATGAGCTCAATCATTAGGAAGATTACAGCAAAACCAAGAGCCGCAAAACGCTTCTTTTGATACCACATATGCACCGTAAGCAAAATGGTTGTTGCGAGCATTGTAAGCGTTAATGCCAAGCCGTACGCGCCAGAAATATGTTCAGAATCGCGGAAAACAGCGAGCACTGTAATAGTCGCAACGCAAAGCACAACATTCACTACAGGAATATAAAGCTGTCCACGAGTGCGTGCAGGGTAACGAACTTGCAAATGCGGCATCCAATTAAGGCTAGTAGCTTCAGAAACCATAGTGTATGCGCCAGTAATCAAAGCCTGAGAAGCAATAATGCCAGCCGTTACAGAAAGAATAACTGCAATATATCGAACATTAGGTTCGAGCATTTGGAAGAATGGATTTAATCCTTCAACAGACCACAATGATTTATCGTTCTGATGTTGCAGCATCCACGCGCCCTGCCCAAAGTAATTAAGCAGCAGAGCAACTTTAATAAACGGCCACGTTGCGTATACGTTTCCTCGACCAACATGGCCCATATCTGAATACAACGCTTCCGCACCAGTAGTAGAAAGGAAGATTACGCCCATAACTGCCAGGCCCTGCACGTTGTGCGAGCTGAACAGGAATTCCACACCATAAATTGGGTTAAGAGCTTCAAAAATAGTCCAATCTTGGCCAATATTCATAACTCCAACTAGCGCAAGGAAAGCAAACCAAAGCATAACTACTATGCCAAATACTTTACCAATACGCTCAGTTCCGCGCTGCTGAACAGAAAACAGTATGACGATGATAACAACCGTAATCATCATCGACAAATTCTCGTTTTCTAAGAATATTGGTTTAAACGCTGCAATAGTGCGCAAACCTTCTACTGCGGAAGAAATAGAAACTGCAGGAGTTAGCACAGAATCTGCCAAAAATGCAGCTCCGCCAATCATTGCCGGTATTGCAAGCCACGCACCTTTTTTGCGCAAAAGTGAGTACAGTGCAAAAATGCCACCTTCGCCTTTGTTGTCGGTTCGCATTGCAACGAATACGTATTTGACGGTTGTAATCAACGTAATTGACCAGAATAAGAGCGAAAGCATGCCGAATACGGTTTCGCGATTAATATTTTGCAATCCGCCTTGACCGGCCAAAAAAGTTTGAGCAGTATACAAAGGCGATGTACCAATATCGCCATAAACAACACCAAGAGCCACAATAGCCATGCCCAAGGTAAAGCGGTCAGAGCTTGTTTGCAGCTTTGCCCACCATCTGCCTAAAGGACCTCTAACAGCGCTGGCAACAAGCTTTTCTGCTTCCTTAACTTCCTGAGCCTGCTGTTGCGCTATTACTTTTCGCTCTTCACGAGTTGTTGTTTTTTGAGACACCTTTGGTGCCTTTGTAAAAGACGCAGCTCGTAATATAGCATCCTTCGAACTCTTAGTAGTCTTCGGACTCTTCTCGGAATCTTTCGCGCCGTTGCGAGGATCCTTTGTGCCATCTTGTGACGGCACAGTAGTGCGTGACTTCGTCATGCTTAATTGTTCCTCCTAGGTAAGGCTCTTCTTGATGCCACAAGAAGATGCAGTCACCTTGCCCTTCACAGTTTTATTTCCGTACTTGGATATTGTATACAACAATAGCTATATAGTGCAAAAAATCTTTAGAAATCGTTGAAAAATAAGGATTATTAAGATTGGCTTTTTGCTTAAAATCCGTAAATTTTCTTCGTATTTTCTCTAGTTACTTTAGCCGCCTTCTCAAGCGAAATATCGAGTACATTAGCGAGCGCTTGCAAAGTATACGGAACCATATAAGGCGCGTTTGGCCGTCCTCTGTAAGGCATTGGCGTTAAATACGGCGCATCTGTTTCTACAGTTATGCGGCTTTCGCCAATAATCTTGGCAGACTTACGCAAATCTTCGTTTCCTTTGTAACTCAAAGTTCCGGAAAAACTTGCGTACCAGCCGTGTTCTTTTAGTATTTGGGCTAAATCTTCGCCGCCTGCGTAGCTATGAAACACTGTTCGTTCAGGCGCCCCGTCTTGTAATAAAACTTTTACTACGTCTTCGTGCGCGTCACGATCGTGAATTTGCAATGGAAGATTCAGCTCTTTTGAGAGCGCAATATGATCGCGAAAAGCTTCTCTTTGGGCAAGTCTCGCAGACTCTCCCGTACGAAAATAATCCAAACCGGTTTCGCCTATTGCAACAACTTCTTTTGGATTCGCAATTACAAGCGAACGCAAATGTTGCATAGCTTCGTCGAATGGAATATCGTGATACGGCTTATAAACTATTGGCAATCCGTCTGGGCCTTGCGCTCCCCTGTGTCCGTGCAAAACGGCTTCGTTTGGGTGTATTGCAATTGCTGCGCGAACGCAATCCGCGTGTGATTCAGCAAAGGAAATCGTTGGCTCCCAGTCTGGGTATTCGCAGCCTACTTCTAGCATGTTGGAAACTCCAGCGGATTTTGCTTGAGTAACTAAGTCGTCTGCAGTCGGCTCGTTAATGAGTTCGCGGCCTTTTTCTGCTAATTCTTGGTTAAGATTATGCGCAAAATCGACGACGCTAAGCATATGCGTGTGGTCGTCCGCAATTGTTACGCCGTTTTTTATTAGATTTTCCCATACTTTAGATTCTTCGGTTAATTCAGGCGCCCAATTATGCTCGCGATGATGTTTACTCATATTTTTAAGTCTACTCGCAAATAAAACAGTATTTTTGCCAGCGATTTTTCTGCCAGCTATTTTCTACAAATACTTTTCTA
This sequence comes from Gardnerella sp. Marseille-Q9185, assembly GCF_046508745.1. Classification (NCBI taxonomy): domain Bacteria; kingdom Bacillati; phylum Actinomycetota; class Actinomycetes; order Bifidobacteriales; family Bifidobacteriaceae; genus Gardnerella; species Gardnerella sp. Marseille-Q9185. The sequence goes on along the minus strand of NZ_JBKFWK010000005.1, from coordinate 83,981 downwards.
CAAATACTTTGTATGCTTACAAAATTGTTTTGCGAATTGCGTCGTATTGAGATTTAACAAGACGATAGTAAGATCCTTTTTCTTCCATAAGTTCCTCATGCGTGCCGCGCTCAACAATTTCACCATGGTCTATTACGCAAATCAAATCAGCATTTTCAATAGTAGAAAGCCTGTGTGCGATTACAAAAGACGTACGATTTTTAAGCAACTGAGCCAATCCTGCTTGTAGAGCTTCTTCTGTACGCGTATCAATATTGCTGGTTGCTTCGTCGAGGATCAAAATGCGAGGGTCTGCCAAAAGTACGCGCGCAAAAGAAATAAGCTGCCTTTGGCCCGCCGAAAGCGTGGCCCCTCGCTCTTCAATTTCAGTGTCGTAACCTTTATCCATTTCACTAATAAACTCGTGCGCGTGAACAGCGCGAGCAGCAGACTCAATTTCTTCGTCAGTTGCGTCTAGTTTCCCGTATCGAATGTTTTCACGCACTGTTCCGCTAAAAATAAAGCTATCTTGTAGCATTACTCCCATTTGTTTTCTAAGCGACGCTAAGGTTACTGAGCGCACATCGTGGCCGTCTATAGTAATCGAACCTTCTGAAACGTCGTAGAATCTAGAAAGGAGACTTACGAGAGTAGTTTTTCCAGCACCAGTCGGACCTACTAGAGCAACGGTTTGCCCAGGCGAAACGTGCAAATCAACCAGGTTCAAAATTGGCCTTCCGTCTTCTTCGTAACGGAACACAACATCGTTTACATCAATTTTGCCGCTAATTTGCGGCAATTCTTGAGCCTCCGGCTTGTCTACAATATTTGGCTTAATTCTTAGAGTTTCAAAAATTCGCTCCAAATATACTGAGCATGTTACGAGCTGCGTGTAAAAATTACCAATATTTACTACTGGATCCCAGAAAGTAGTCGAGTACCAAACGAATGCTATAAGCGTACCCGTGCTCACATTCATTGCGCCAAGGTTTGTTATACCAACATAGTACAAAAGCGCTATTGCAGCGGTTTCAATAATTGAAGCTCCAGGCCAAAGAAGCATTTGTACTCTAACATTTCGCATCCATGCGCTTCTTACTTCTGCTTGCTGATTCTGAAAAGTTTCGTATGCTGCAGACTCTCTGGCAAAAGTTTGTGTTGTTTTTACACCTGCGATTGATTCGTGCAAATACGCGTTTAAATTACTTTGCTTGTTCGATAGTTTTTTAGACGCTTTTCGTTGCAGAATTTGCAAAACTCGCGTCCAAATTATAAATATTGGGAATAACGCCAAACTCCATAGCGCCATTCGCCAATCTATAACAAACATTGTTATTAATGTAATAATCAGCACAAAAACGTCTGAAAATACGTTAATAAGACCAGAAGAAAGAGTATCCGAAAGAGTATTAATGTAGTTTACTATGCGAATCAAAATCTTTCCGTGCGGGCGCGAATCAAAATAATCAAAAGATAGTGATTGTACGTGAGTAAAAATATCGCGTCGCATGTCTCTAATTATCATCTGTCCAATTCGCGTAATTGCAAGCGTTCTGTATGCTAAGCCTAGCTCGTACAGCACAATAAGCAGCATAAAAACCGCAATAATTTCATATAAGTACGTGTAGCTTTTCTGCGGCAATACCACGTCGATTAGCATTTTTGTAATCATTGGCATTGCTGTCATAATTATGCTTCCGCTTATAACCACCATAATTACGAGTAGGAGTTTAGTAGCGTACGGCTTCATGTATTTTTTAACGCGCATAAGCTCGTGCACGTTTACATGTTCTTCTTGTTCTTCGTCTTCGCGATAAGTGTTTCGTTGAGCCATTTCTACTCCCCCTTCGTTTCAAATCCTGCAGACTTGCCGCTTTGTAACCCAAGCTGCTTCCTATAAATTTCCCAATACCTTCCATGCTGAGCAACAAGATCTGCGTGAGTGCCGCGCTCTACTATTTTTCCGTGATCTAACACAACAATCATGTCTGCATCTTTAACAGATGAAATTCTGTGAGCAATAGTGATTACTGTGCGCGTGCCGTCGAGTTTCTTTAGCTCCTGCTGAATATGTTCTTCTGTTTCCATATCTACAGCTGAAGTTGTGTCATCCATAATTAGGATTGCAGGGTTGTTTGTTAAAGCGCGAGCTAAGCTTAAGCGTTGCTTTTGACCACCAGAAAGACCAACTCCGCGCTCTCCTACTACAGTTTCGTAACCTTCTGGCATGCTCATAATAAAATCGTCAGCCGCTGCGATTCTAGCCATTCTGCGAATTGTATCGTCTAATTCCTTGCAATTTTCTTTATCTTGAGGCAAACCGAAGCCAATATTTCCTGCAATCGTGTCCGAAAACAGGAAAGTTTCCTGAGCTACTATGCTAACTTCATTTCGCACAGTTTCCAGAGGCCATTCACGCACGTCTTTTCCGTCAATTAAAACGCGACCACGCGTCGGATCGTAGAATCTTGCAATAAGGCTTACAAGAGTTGATTTTCCAGACCCAGTTTCACCAAGAATACCAAGCTTACTTCCGGCAGGAACGCTTAAATCAATATTCTTTAAGATTGGAGAGTCTTGATCGTCTGGGAAAGCAAAATCAACATGTTCAAAAGTGATTTCGCCTTTTACTTTAACGCTTGCGTCCGCTTCTTTTAGAAGATTAATATGCGATTCTTGCGTAAGAAGCTTACGAATATTAACGCAGCCCGCATTAAAACGCTGCCAATCGTTAATAAGCCACCCTGTCATTCTAACTGGCATATGAAGCATCCAAAGGAAACTATTAAAAGTAACGAATGTACCTAAAGTCATACTTCCATTTAGAACAAGCCATCCGCCGAAACCAACTGTTATAAGCTCTAGCACAAAACCCATGCCGTCAAGCCACGGCATGTATTTTTGCGTGTTTTTTGCAAGCGTAATATTGCGATTAAAGTAGTCTTCGTTACATTCGTCGAATTTTTTGGTTTCATAATCCTCGCGCACAAAAGCTTTTACAACACGGTTACCTTCAATATTTTCTTCAACCATTGAATTCATGCGCGCAAAAGATTCGCGAATTGCAAGGAATTTCGGTCTAGCTTTTTTCCCCATAATTCTTGCAAGCATGAACAAAAATGGCGTAATTGCCATAAGAGCTAAAGCAAGCTGCCATTGGATTGAAAACATTATAACTAGCGCTAACACGAACATTACTACGCAATCTAGCGCCATATAAGAAACCCAGCTTAAAATATGGCGAATCGCATCAGTATCCGAAGTCATACGGCTCATAATGTCGCCCGTACGAGTGTGATTAAAGTATGTAAAATCAAGAGAATGAAGCTTCTCGTACTCGTCGCTCACAAGGCGGTACACGGCATTCTGTCCGAATCTTTCCATTTGAAGCTGGTAAATATATCTTGAGCCTACGCGAATAATCATCATTGCAACCATCAGCAAGCACACTCCTAAAAGCAGATTATGCTGTTTGCCAATAATGATTTTGTCTACAATAAATCCCGAAAGCAATGGCATTGTCATTGCCATTGTGTCGTTAATTGTAAAAAGTATAAGCGATACGCCTACTCTCCACATGTCTGGCTTGCAGTATTGCAATACCCAGCGCACGTTGTTCGCGTCTTTGCGTTTATTTGGGTTGACGTACATGCGCCGGATTCTCCTTTGTTTGATTTTGTTTTTTGAGACTTAATCTTAAATTTATAGTTTAATCGACAGCTCTTGTTTTGTGTTGAGCGAGTTTCGTAGCGAGCGCTTATTCCTCACGGCATAGCCGTTCGGCTGATTTGGCATGTGAAGCACACCGTGCTTCACAATTGAGCCAAATCACGCTTTGAAGGAGCTTGAAATCCTGTTGATTTCAAGCTCAGTCAAAGCGCACGCAAAAGCATGTGGCGTGCAGCCCAAAGACTACACGCCACATGCTATAAGTTAAGCAATCAGCTTAGTAAACTTGCGCGAATTATCGCTACAAATTTACTTACTTCTGCCAGCCCATATCCTCTGGGTAGGTGGTTGCATAACCAGCAGGGCCGTTGTTAGCAAAGCCCTTCTTGAACACCTGGTAGATAGGAGGAGCGGAAACTGGAAGAGTGCCGTACAAAGCAAGAGCTGCAGATTCTGCCTTGTTTGCATACTCAGTCTGTTCCTTGTAGTCGTAGGTCTTGCCGACCTTGTTGAGCATAGCATCAATCTTCTTGTTGCCAACGAGACCGAGGTTGGAATCGCTGTCAGACTTGTAAACCTGGCTTGCTGCAGACAAGAAGCTCAATGGAGATGGGGACTGCCATGCCAATGGAAGCACCTGGTACTTGTGAGAAGCAACAACCTCGGAGAACTTAGCAACAGCCTGGTTCACAGTCTTGCACTTAATTCCAGCCTTCTTCATCATGGCCTGGAATGCGTTAGCAAGAGCTGCCTGAGTAGAATCGTCGCCGAAGAAGGTGAAGGAAATCTCAAGAGTCTTGCCATTCTTGGCGTAGTAGCCATCCTTGCCCATCTTGTAGCCAGCAGCTTCAAGGGTCTTCTTAGCGTTTTCGGTGTTGTACTTGCCGTCAGCAGGAAGATTGTTCTTGTAGCCAGCCTGGAACATGGAGAGAAGCTCAGAACCTGGCTGCTCGCTCTTCCAGTTCATGCCCTGGAACTGAATCTTGTTGTAGGTAGCAACGTCGAATGCCTGAACAATAGCCTTACGAACTGCAAGCTCGTTAAGTGGCTTGGACTTGGCGTTGAAGTTAAGCACGCGAACCTTGGTGCTGTAGCCGTAACGGAGCTGAGCGCCCTTAACGCTACGAGCAGACTTGATTGCGTCCTTAGCAGAAATGCTATCGGTTACAGCATCGATTTCGCCGTTCTGGAAGGCGTTCAAAGCTGCGGTATCTTCCATACGCTTTACAACGACCTTATCGAGCTTTGCCTTCTTACCCCACCACTTTGGATTGCGGGTGAAAACAACCTGATTTTCGGTTGCGGATTCAATCTGGAATGGACCTGCACCCCACTCGTTGTGAGGATTGTTTACCCAACCCTGGTTGAAGGTCTTAACGTCACCGGCCTTTGGATGAACCAGTGGAGCAAAAAGCATTTCCCATGTTGCGCATGGCTTATCGTACTTAACGATTACTTGCTTCGGGCTGGAGCCTTGCTCAACAGACTGAATGCAGTCGTAACCTTCGGTGCTAGGCACGGAGTAATCCTTGTTCTTGCCGTTCAAAGCCTGCCAAGTTGCTTTGAATGCAGTGTAGTCAATATCAGTGCCATCGTTCCACTTGGCCTTTGGATTCAAGTTGTACTGAACAACGAGTGGCTTATCGCTAACCTTCTTAACGGAAGTGATGTAGTCAGGGTTGTACTTGATCTTCTCACCCTTGACGGTGTCGTAAGCCATAAGATTTGGCTGGTAGAAGCCCCACAAAGTAGCCATGTAACCAGAGTTACCATCGTTAGAAGCGTAATTCCAGTTTGGACCGAGAACAGGAAGAGCAACGGTGTAAGTGCCGCCGTCCTTAACGTTGTCACGTGACTGTGGATTGTCGTAACGCTTGTTGACATCTGGCATTGGAAGTGCGCCAGTGTAAGAAGTGTCAACACCAGCAGCTGGCTCTTCAGTCATACCTGCTTTACCAGCATTGTTAGTAGCACCGCCGCAAGCGCCGAGCAGCATTGCAACAGAAAGTGCAGCTGCGGCAAATACAGTCAGTTTACCTGCATTTGTATTTTTCATGATTCCTCTCATTCCCCGGATGATGTCCGTCTTCCGGTATGTTGTATGAGTATATACAACTCTATGACATTCGACAAATCGTTTTCACAAAATATTGATTTTTTTCTTTTTAAGTTTATGAAAATTAGGCAAAAAAGAATAATTTATTATCTATAATGTGCAAAACAGAAAATTTTTTAGTTTATTTTGGCTAAAAAACAAAATATATTACGTTTTTTAAATTTATGTTACACAATAAAAAATCGCGCATGTTGTAATAAACATGCGCGACTAAGTAATTTATTCAGTTTGATGAAGATTAACTAAAATCAACAAGTCATGAATTACCTAACGTTGTCAAAATTATCTTCTTCAGAAAGAATAATACGCTTACGGTTCTTCTCAATTGTAGGATCTGGAATTGGCACAGCGCTAATCAAAGCCTGAGTGTAAGGGTGCTTTGGATTATCAAAGACCTCATCCGTTTCGCCAGATTCAACAATTCGACCGTGATACATAACAGCAATTCGGCTAGAAATATGTCGAACAACAGCCATGTTATGAGCCACGAACAAGTAAGCAACGCCCAACTTGTCTTGCAAGTCTTCAAGCAAGTTAATAATTCCAGCCTGAATAGAAACATCCAAAGCCGAAACAGGCTCATCAAGAAGCAAAAGCTTAGGATTCACAGCCAAAGCGCGAGCAATAGCAATACGCTGACGCTGGCCGCCGGAGAACTGCGTTGGGAAGCGATCAACTTGATCAGGATTCAACTCAACCAATTGCATAAGCTCGGCAATACGCTGGCGAATTTCTTCCTTCGACTTCTTTTGCACAAGCAAAGGCTCAGCCAAAATATCGTAAACAAGCATACGAGGATCAAGCGAGCTCATTGGGTCCTGGAACACGTACTGAATCTTAGAACGAAGTTCGCGACGCTGCTCACGAGTCAACTTATCGTTCAACTCAGTACCAAAAACTGTAATAGAACCAGACTCAGGCTTCTTCAAGCCCATAATCTCCATCAAAGTCGTGGACTTACCAGAACCAGACTCGCCAACCAAGGCCACAGTTTCGCCTTCACGAACCTCAATACTCACACCATCAACCGCGCGAACTTCGCCAACCTTACGGCGCAAGAAGCCGCCGCTAGTAATTGGGAATGTTTTAACCAAGTTCTTAACATCCAAAACAACTTTTCGTTGCTCACGAGGAATGCCTTCAAACATTGGCTTAATTGGCTTTTCGGTTTCCGCATGAAGCAGCGAGCGAACAGTTTCGCTTTCCGCTTCAAGACCCATCATTGTGCTGTCGTCGCCGCTATTTTCTTCAGCCATAAGCATATCCATAGTCGGCTTAGAAATTGGAGTCAAACGACGAGTGCGCTTTTGATCAACGCGAGGAACAGCACCCAACAAGCCAATAGTGTACGGCTGAGTTGGGTGAGCAAAAATCTCCTCAACGCTATTATGCTCAACCAAATGGCCCGCGTACATAACAATAACTTCGTCTGCAACGCCAGCAATTACGCCCAAATCGTGAGTAATGAAAATCATTGCAGCGCCAGTTTCGCGCTGAGCTTTCTTCAAAACTTCCAAAACCTGAGCCTGAATAGTCACATCCAAAGCGGTAGTAGGCTCGTCTGCAATAATAATATCCGGATCGTTAGCAATTGCCATAGCAATCATCACGCGCTGGCGCATACCACCAGAAAACTCGTGAGGGAAAGCCTTCAAACGCTCAGCCGGCTTAGTAATACCAACCAAATCAAGCAATTCAATAGAACGCTCGCGAATCTGCTCTTCGCTCATTCCCGGGTTATGAATAACCAAAGCTTCCTTAAGCTGATCACCAATAGAGAAAACTGGAGTTAAAGCAGAAAGAGGATCCTGGAAAACCATGGCAATATTCTTGCCACGAATCTTACTCATCTCAAGATCAGTTTTAGTAAGAAGCTCCTCGCCCTTATACTTTACAGAGCCTTTAACGCTAGCGTTTTTATCCAGCAAGCCCATAACAGCCAAGGACGTAACCGACTTACCAGAACCAGATTCGCCAACGATACCAATAGTCTTTCCGCGGTACAAATCAAAATTCATTCCGCGCACAGCATGCACAGTACCAGCTTCAGAAGCGAAGCTAACTTGCAAGTCGCGTACTGAAAGCAACGGTTCGTTGTTTTGATCTTCCATCGTGGTTTCTTCCTTAATAGCGTTATTTGCAATATCAGTCATGTTTATCACTCCAAACGCTCGTTAGTCGGCCTTACCAACAGACCTAGAATATGGATCAATGGCATCACGCAAACCGTCACCAATAAGCTGCACGGAGAAGGTTAGCAAAACAAGCACTGCAGACGGCACCAAAAGCACCCACGGAGAAGTCTGCACAACGCTTTGGCCAGCATTAAGCAAAGTACCAAGAGAAGTATCCGGAGCCTTAATACCAAGACCCAAGAAGCTCAAAGCAGTTTCGCCGTTAATCGCACCAATAACACCAAGAACCGTGTTAATAATCAACACAGAACCCAAGTTTGGAACCAAGTGACGCACAATAATGCGGAATGAAGAAACGCCCTCGAACTTAGCTGCACGAACATACTCACGTTCGCGCAAGCTCAAAGTCAACGTACGAAGCGTACGAGCGTAACCAATCCAACCAAAAGCAGTTAAGCCAAATGCCAACCACAACCAATCGCTACCACCACTAGAAGCACTAATGATTAAAGCAATCAGCAGGAAGGAAGGAACAATCAGCAGCATGTCCAAAAGCCACATACCAACCTGCTCGAACCATCCTTCGAAGTAAGAAATAGCAGTACCAACCAAAGCAGCAATAACTGTAATGGTAATAGAGCTGACAATACCAATGGAAAGTGAACGGCCAAGTCCGCGCACAACCATTGCGTACATGTCTGAACCGCCTGGCGTAGTGCCAAGCCAATGCTCTGCAGAAGGAGGAGTTGCAAGAGAAGAAAAGTCTGGTTCGTCGTAGCTCCACTTTGAAATCTTTGAGCCAAACAAAGCAAAAAGAATCAAAATTACGAGCATAACCAAGCCCACAACTGCAGACGGGCGACGGAAGAATCGACGCGTATAAAGCGTCATCTTACCAGTGCGCTTAAAGTTGCCCCAGGCACCAGCAGTAGCTTTTTTATCTGCAGCAGACTCAAGAGGCGCTGAAGATACATCTTTTTTATTCATATCAAATTCACCTACACTGTTCTGCTAGTTCAAACGAATACGTGGGTCAAGCCAAGCAGAGAAGACATCTGCAAGAAGAGCACCAACTAATGTACATACAGCACCAAACGCTGCAATAGCAACAGAACCGTTAATATCGTTCTGCATAATGGTCTGAACGAAGTAGCTACCAAGGCCGTTAATAGCAAACACGGTTTCAGTAATCACAGCACCCGTAAACACGCCTGCAATAGAGAAGGCGACGTCAACAGCTGTTGGAATCAAAGAAGTACGCAAAGCGTGGCGGCGAATAGCCAAATTCAAAGGTAAGCCCTTAGCGCGAGCCGTACGAACGTAATCAGCATTCATAGTATCGAGAAGATACGTGCGCTGCGTTAAATGATACCCAACCATGCCAGGAATTGTCATAACAATCGTCGGCAAAATCAAATGCTGAAGGAAGTCAAGAAGGAACATGAACGGGTCAGAACCCTGGTAAGAGTGCAAACCAGTAACGTAGAAAAGTCGCACGCCTGTTGCGTGGTTAATGCTAATAGCAGCAAGCACAACCATCAAACCCAAAACTGCTGCAGGAACAACCAACAGGAAGGTTGCTGTGGAATTAAGAACTCGATCTTGCCACTTGTACTGACGGATAGCAGTGTAAACACCAACGCTAACACCTAAAACAATACCAAGAATTGTGGCACCAGTAACAAGCTGAACAGATGCGCCAATACGAGACATAATTGCCGGGCCAACTGGAGCCTGATCTGGGCTCAATCCCCAATCCCACTTAGTAAAAATGTTGTAAATCCAACGGCAATAACGAGTAAACACTGGAGTCTGGTCGTTAATATTTGCCAAATCCAAAGAACGGTTGATTGATGCAATAGGTGGATGCGGATGCCTAGACATATAGTTCGAACGCGGTCTCATAAAAGCACTCGCCAAGAAATACGTCATGGATACGGCAACAAACAACATCACCACATAATTCAGGCATCGCTTAACGATGTATCGTATCATTGTGACTCTTTTCTACGCCTAGCCATTGTTTACCTCCATTTGGCATGCTGCAAATCGTTAAATCTACATCATAACCGCTTTAGCGTTTCGCCTTCAAAAGGGCGCGCTTGAACTGACCCTCGTCAATCCGGGACACATAATTAGTATATTTTTAGCCAAGCTATGTACAAAGAGCTTAACAGAAAATATTTTTGCACAATGCTTTTTTAAGTATATAAAAGCAAAATTTAGAATATATAAGTTATATTATACAGATTACAACCTACACAAAAGCGCAGAATTTCAACGTTTCTTTGATATATAATTACGAAATAATATGTATTACAGAGTCAAAAAATTATTTTTATACATACAAAATACGCATTATCAACAAATATAATAAATTCAAAAATTAATTACAAAAACTGAATATTTAACGGAAAAAGTTTAGTTTTACAAAAATAATTAAGGTTATTCGCACAAAGACCGGAAATCGCTATAAACAAGAAACACACGCAAGACATTGTGCAGTATACAATATCTGTTATTCGTATTATCAACTCTAAAAGGAGACTGAGTAAACTCATGGCTGAAAACGTTAAAGCCGTAACTCTGGAACATGTAAAAAATTATTCCAAGCACTTCAACGAGCAGCGTGCAAATCTTTTAGCGGCAAATGCAGCAGTAACAAATGGCGTGCTTAAAGCTGCAACAAGCTATCAAGGAAAGCGCGCGCTTCCACGCGAATTCTCTGTGGAATTAAAGCAAGGAAGCATTACAAATCAAAAACGTTCCGGGCGATGCTGGATGTTTGCATCCCTTAACACTTTGCGATATGAGTTAATGCATAAGTGGAATTTAGATGACTTTGAGTTTTCAGAAAGCTACCTGTTCTTCTGGGACAAGATTGAAAAAGCAAACGCGTATTTGGAAAACGTGTTGGCCACTTTGGATGAAGAACTTGATAGTCGAGTTTTTGAAAGCATTAACTACGGTCCGATTGACGACGGCGGTTGGTGGCAAATGTTCGTCAACCTGGTAAACAAGTACGGTCTTGTGCCGAAGAGTGCGTATCCAGATTCACAGAATGCAACTGACTCCGACTCCTTTGTGCAGTACATCAATACAAAGTTGCGCGAGTTTGCTTGCGAATTGCGCGAGGCTTATAAGAACGGCTCTTCTTTGGAAGAATTGCGCGAAATGAAAGTCCGCGATTTGGAAACCGTTTACCGCATGACCACTATTGCACTCGGCGAGCCGCCAGTAAAGTTCGACTTCTTCGCGCGCACTAAAGATGACGATGACAAGAAGGACGAGAAAAAGAACGAAAACAAGGATGGCGAAGAAAAGAAGGACGACAAGCCAAAGACTGGCAAGGACGAACGCCCAATGATTCGCGAATACGGAATTACTCCACTTGAATTCGCTAAGAAATATGTTCCTGTTGACGTAAACGACTTCGTAACATTGTGCAACTCACCTATGAAACGAACTCCTTTCAACAAGCGCTATCAACTCAAGTACAGCACCAATGTTGCTGAAACAGATGAGCTGGAATTTGTGAACGTTCCTATTGAAGTGTTCCGAAAGGCAGCTGTAGATCAACTCAGCGACGGCCACCCAATTTGGTTTGCTTGCGATTGCACACAGTTCTCCTTGAGAGATAGCGGATTCTTTGATCCTGCAGTAGTTCGCGTTGACCAACTCTTCGATATTGAATTTACATTTGATAAGGCGAAGGGTTTGGAATACATGGATATTCCAGGCAATCACGCTATGACATTTACAGGCGTAAACTTAGACGAAAATGGCAACCCGGATCGCTGGAAGATTGAGAACAGCTGGGGCAAAGATGCAGGCGAAGATGGCTACTACGTTGGCTCTGCCGACTGGTTCGACCGCTACGTTACTGAAGTAATCATCAATAAGAAGTATCTTGACGAAGCAACTCTTGCCATCTTAAAGCAAGAGCCAGTAATGCTTGAGCCGTGGGAGCCGCTTTCAAAGCGCTGCCGCTAGTTTAAGTGCTTAAACTTATAGGCGCAGATTGCTTTTTGCAGTCTGCGCTTTTTAATTAAAAAGAAGCCCGGCGGGAGGAAACCCGCCGGGGCAGAGAGAAAGAGAGAAGAAGGTTTCAATTATGGGGTTCGCGAACGAACCTCGCTAATGGCGAACCATTAACATATGTTAGTATAGCTAAACTTTCGTCCAAAGAAAAGAGTTTTTCCTTAAAATTTCCTTAAAATATTTTTTATTAAGAAAACTTGCTATATTTTTTGTTATTTTATAACGATTCACCTAAAATTTTCAACCTATTCGCCGCTATTTTCCAAAGATTTTTTTGCAGCAGCAAGTCTTTCGGCTTCGACACGCTGACGCTCGGCCAATGCAGAAGCAAAACGTTCAAGCTCCTCATCAACCGCTTCCTTCGGAATCTTAGCAAAAATAGGAGTTGGCTTAGGAACAGGCGTTCCCGCAACCAATTCCTCACTCTCCCACGGATGCACAGTTTCACCCAAACGATAATCACCCGTAATAATCGGATACTTAAAGTCCGGATTATCCAAATCCTCTACTTCCTCAATATGAGGCAACGGTGAGAACACGCCAGTGCCACCAAGAGCTTCCCAAACCTTTTGCGCTGCATGAGGCAAGAACGGAGCAAGAAGATGATTAGCATCAGAAACAGCCTGCGCAGCAACATGCAATACGGTTCCGAGACGAGCTTCGTCATCCTTAATCTTCCACGGCTCAGTTGCGGAAATATATTTATTAATATCCGCAACTACTCGCATTGCTTCCGTAAGAGCATTCTTCTGACGATGACGCTCAATCAAGCTGCCGACCAAAGCAAAAGCATCAGAAGTTTGATCAAGCAAAGCGCGATCCATTGAAGTCATAGAATCTTCATCCAAAGGAGGAATCTCGCCAAAATTCTTATTGATAAGATTTGCCACACGGTTAACAAGATTGCCCCAACTTGCAGCAAGCTCTTCGTTATTATGACGAGCAAACTCAGCCCAAGTAAAATCAGCATCAGAATTTTCAGGGCCTGCAATAGAAATGTAGTATCGCACAGCATCCACAGGATAACGAGCCAAAATATCCTTCACGTAAATAACAATTCCTCGCGAAGAACTGAACTTCTTGCCTTCCATAGTCATAAACTCAGAAGCAACAACCTGCTCAGGCATATTAAGCGGTCCGTAAACACCAGACTCGCCGCCCTTTGATCCAGCTCCGTTATATGCGAGCATTTCCGAAGGCCAGATTTGAGAATGGAAAGTAATATTATCCTTGCCCATAAAGTAGTATCCAGGAGACTTAGGATCACACCACCAGTCGCGCCAAGCATCCGGCTTACCCTGCCTGCGCGCCCACTCAATAGAGGCAGACAAGTAGCCAATAACAGCGTCAAACCACACATACAAGCGCTTATTCGGGTTATCAATCCAACCTTCAACAGGAACCGGAATACCCCAATCAATATCGCGCGTAATAGCTCTAGGCTTTACTTCCTTAAATAAACCAAGCGAGAAGTTAATAACGTTAGTACGCCAACCTTCACGCGAATGAAGCCAATTAACATTCGCCTCAGCCAAAGACGGCAAATCCAAGAAGTAGTGTTCAGTTTCTTCAAAGCGAGGAGTTTCTCCGTTGATCTTAGAAACAGGATTGATAAGCTCATCCGGATCAAGCTCATTTCCACAAGCATCACACTGGTCGCCGCGAGCGCCATCCGCACCACACAATGGACAAGTTCCCTCAATATAACGATCAGGCAAAGTACGGCCGGTAGAAGGCGAAATTGCAACCTTCTGCGTACCTTTATAAATATAACCGTTCTTTAAGCACTGGCGGAACATTTCCTGAACCACATGCTCATGGTTTGCGGTTGTTGTGCGCGTAAACAAATCGTAGCTTAAACCTAAATCGCATAAATCCTTAGTAATTACGCGATTGTAACGGTTTGCAAGCTCTTGCGCAGAAACGCCTTCTTTATCTGCCTCAACCAAAATAGGCGTGCCGTGTTCATCAGTTCCAGAAACCATCAACACGTCATTGCCCTTCATGCGCTCGTAACGCGCGTACACGTCTGAAGGAACACCAAATCCAGCAACGTGACCAATATGACGAGGGCCATTAGCGTAAGGCCATGCAACATTCACCAAAATATGACTCATAGGCAAATATTATCTTGTTCAGCGCGGACAGTTCTAGACGAATATCAAAGAAAAATTTAGAGAAAAGCGCAGAAAATAGCGCAAAAATGGCGTAAAAATAGCAGATTCTTACGAATATTCTAATTGTGAATATGTGCAAAACTTTTAGCTAATACGAATTATATGCACTTAAAAACAATAGCGATTCAATATTGATTAAGTATCTATTCAAATAGCAATTCACATATCCACAATTTATTTATTTAATCTTATTTACCTCTAAAAATTTTCATAATCTCAATTCTTAAATCAATAAAAAGAGAGGAAGAATATGATTGATCAACAAATGGCATATACGATTTGGAAAATCAGCAAAATAGACAACGAAGAATTCCCACCTCTTCTTGATAACAACCATTTACCTGGTCCAATGTGCATGAAAAAGCTTTCTAAATTTGGAATATTTAACCGCTTAACATCTAATACCGGCTACTCGCACAAAACGGCTATTTCTATGTGCGGAAGAAGCAATATAGTAAACGATTTAATACCTTCGGAAAGTGTTGCTTGCTTATTTACAGCTGCGTGGGTGTGGCTTGGTGGAAATTTTCCTGAAAATATAGATGTTATTGATTACGGTCATTATAGAAGGAAACCACACGGTCACACAATTCGATCATTTCGTAGGAAATTAAACGAAAAAGACTATGTTACTCTTGGAAAAACTCGCATAACAACTCCGGAGCGAACAATATGCGATTTAGCATATACGCAAGGAGATAGTGAAAATTACGAGTTATACAGAAAAAGCATTGCAAACTTACTAATATCTCACTATCGCGTAGATTTGCACGAGTGCAGACGTATTATTGACAGCAATCCTTATTTTCCAGGCTCTGTGCGCGCAAGAACTTGGCTGAATGATATTGCGAATGAAATAAGGAAACCATGGAAATGAAATTCAACTCATTCGCGAAGGAGCATGCAAGCTCTCCTCCTAAGCCGCCAATACTCCTTACGCCTGTTGTTGCAAGCGACCCCTCAACAAATCCGGAAATCTTGTGGCATATTGCAAAACATATACCCGAATTGCGTAAATGGGTTATTGCAAATCCTTCTGCAGACGCTCATCTTTTAGAATACATTTCTCAACAAGGCGGACCGGATGTTCGTCACAGTTTTGAAGTGTTATTTGCATCTTATGATAGCGATATATGACATCTATTACGGCAGACTTAAGACAGACTTACAGCAAGACTTACAGCAGGCTTAAGGCAGGCTTACGGCAATAGTTTTAGGATTATTGGAAATTTATACGAAAATTCCCTACTCAGCCTCACCTTTTTGTTTAAGGCATGCTGCGTAAACTTGCTTACGATTTGCAAAAGAACCATCTAAAAGCGGATGCTCTTTTACTACTTTCGTAATTGCTTCTTTAATGCGCAAACCTTCCTTTTCTGCGCAATCAGCCGCAAGCTCAGCAAGAGCATCTACGCTTAAATCTTGACTTTCTGCTCTAACTTCATCATCGTTAGCTCCCCCAATAACCAGCACAATCTCGCCACGAGGAGGATCAGCCAGCACGCCGTCGTAAATACTTTGCACATTCCCGCGGCGAATTTCCTCAAAATCTTTAGTAAGCTCTCGGCACAATGCCATTGGTCTATTAGGGCCAAGCA
Source organism: Gardnerella sp. Marseille-Q9185 (assembly GCF_046508745.1). NCBI lineage: Bacteria > Bacillati > Actinomycetota > Actinomycetes > Bifidobacteriales > Bifidobacteriaceae > Gardnerella > Gardnerella sp. Marseille-Q9185. The sequence goes on along the minus strand of NZ_JBKFWK010000005.1, from coordinate 68,266 downwards.
CGGCTAATAGATCTTCCATAGCTTCTGCAATTCGGTGCGGAGCCTCATAAAACACGATTGTTCTGCGCTCTGCTTTAAGAGAACGCAAATGTTGCTGACGCTCACCCGACTTTCTTGGCAAAAAACCTTCGTAGCAGAAGCGATCAGTTGGCAATCCAGAAAGCGCAAGAGCATCAAGAACCGCACTAGGGCCTGGAGCGCATGTAACAGGAAGCTCACGTTCAATAGCCCGGCGAACAATTGCTAAACCCGGATCGTTAATAGTTGGCATTCCGGCATCTGAAACCACAAGAACCTTAGCACCCTGCTCTACTTCATCCAGCAAACCGTCGGCCTTATTTCGCTCATTGTGATCGTGATACGCAACAACGCGCCCAGAAACATGAACCCCAAGTCGATTCGCCAAATCGTAAAGCCTACGCGTATCTTCAGCTGCCACAATATCAGCAGTTTCGAGGAGATTTATTAGCCTAGAAGAAGCGTCACCAATATTACCAATTGGCGTTGCGGCAAGAAAAACCTTGCCGCATTTACTACCAATAGGCGATTCTGCGAGAACGACTTTGCTACGTAAATTACGATTTCCTGAAGTATTATTTTTAATTTCTTCAGATTCGGTCTCGCTCATTTTTACTCCTTGCCAATTCACACAATCTTTGGCATTGGTGTTGTAAGAGATGCAGTAAGGTTTACTTGCACAACTCCAGCACCAGCGTGAACTTCCACCTTTTTTAAGGTAACTGTGCGCTCACCAGCAGGCTTGCGATCGTCATCCGTCATGGTTGCAGGAGACTTAACTGCCACCAACGCAAGGCTGTTAAAATCAACACCTGCATTTGCGCACAAATCTTGCGCTGCAGACAGAGAATCAACAAAGCCATCTTTTTCAATAATGCGATTAGCTGGAACACCGTAGGCTTCTTCACACAGCAGCTTAATTCGATTCATAAGAGTGTTGCCGCGCCTGGATTCAGGAGCATACGCTTTAGTATCTTCACTAATTACAGACACAAAATCGTCAAGCTGATCTGCCAAACCATCGCCGCCGTCGCGGAAAAGATTGCCAACAATCGGCTTCCTAAATCCTAATGTCTTAGCTTGTTCCAATAATTCAGGCACTTTATCATCCTCGCCTTCCCACAAATTAATAAGTGGGAAAGTAGGAATATTAAGAGATTCAAGACGAGCAACATGGAATGGGTATCGCCAAGACAAATCTGGATCGTCGCGCCAAGTTGTTGCACGAGTTACAACCACAGCTGCAGCAGGCCAAGCCGCACCAAATTCGCGAGAAGCAATATCAATCCACTTTTGAGCGCCAGCATCAGTGCCATAACCAGCTTCTACAACAACAACATCGTGCTCAGCGCAAGCCATTTCAACACTTACCAAGCTTGGAATGCCAAGCGAAACGTTTGCAAACGGGCCGCAATGCACATAAATCGGCGAACCGTTAATAGTTTCTGTTTTTGCAGGCTTCACAGCATCGGTAAGAATATTGGTAATTCGCCACAAATCAACGAAATCACCAAACTTACGAGGAACACCATCCTTCGTGCCAGCAAGCATTGAGGCAACGCGTTCGGAAATCTCATCCATGCTGCGCGAAAGAACAACAATTTGCATAAGCTCGCATGTTGGAGTCAAAACAACTCGCTCAGGAACAGTGCCCTTGCCATAATCAACAGCAATGCTGCGAAGCGAACGAGATGGAACTTCACTTACGCGAGGAACCAAAATCGTATCAAGCACGCCTTCATCAACTGCTTTTTCTGCAAACGACACAAGCAAATTCTGCGCGCAAGCAATAGCAGCCATCTCACCGCACAAACCCCAATCAATAAGCTCAGGATGAGAAAGCGAAGACTTACCGCCGCCACTTGCGCCGCCTTTAGAGCCGGCTGCAGTAATGCCCATGCTTGGCTGACGAAGAACGGCAGCAGCATCAACACCGCGCTCACGCAAGGCATCAACTAAAGCAATCGTAGTAGTTGTTTTACCTTCACCACGAGATGCTTTCAGCGGAGTGTCTGCAGTAACAAGAAGCACTTTTCCGTGCTTTCGAGGCTGATCAGGATTCTGCTTTAAATAGTCCAAATACCCGAAGGCATCAATCTTTTTAACCAAGCCGAATGTTGTTGTGTATTTATCAATAATGCTCATGTTCCCCACTTTCATAGGCATAATGCATAAATGCATATTTTATATAATTTAATGATCAGAACGGTTAAAGCCATTCTTCATACGCATACTTGTAATGTAAAGAACATTATCAAGCAACGCGTCTGTTTCCTTCTTCAACCTTTCTGCCATGCCATCATTCGCGTCAGCCAAAGCCTCACGCACTTTTTCGTCGCGAAGAGCGGCAATAATTTCTTCCGGATTTCGCACAACATCGCCGCAATAACCGTCTTCATCACATTCACGCTCTGGCTCGTAATCGCTTAAAGAAACGCCAAGCAAATCAGCAATTTCTTTATCTGTGCGCTTAACCATTGCATGCCCAAGAGAGCCAACAGTTTCCTGATAACGCTCAATCGTATTAGCCGTATCGTTAAACGCAGCATCGGCAAGAGCTGCAATAATGCGATTCGCCCAATAGAAGTTTTCGCTTGTTACGCGAGTAGTTGTATCTTCCAAATATTTTGGAGTGCGATTTACATTCGGATAGAACGGCACCAAAGCGTTGAAAGGATTAGAACCGTAAGTAATCCACTGAATTGCACGCATTTCTTCCGGCATGTAAGGACGGATTTGCATTACAGCAAGCTCGCTTTGACGGTTAATGCCGATTGGGCGCAACATGTGGCGAGTGTGCTCATCTCCAAGCTTTCCGTAAGGATCATATTCAGTGCCCTGATAATGCGAGCTCAAAACGTACTTAACGTCCTCAATTGTTACCTTGCGTTCTGGCTGACGCGCCCAAGGAATGTCGTTGCTGTCCGGACGATGGTCCGCATCCTTACCATCCCACACTTCGTCATACGGATTCAAGAAGCGCTCCATAAACCATGCGCGAGGCGTGTTATAAACATGATCGGAATCCGAATGGGAGCCGAAAGCATCGCGCGGGTTGAAAGGAGAAGCGTTTTCAACCGACAAATCCAAGTGATTTTCTTTAATAAATTCAAGCAAATCAGCAGAGCACATGTGCTCTTCTTGCTCACCAAAAGCGTCATCCAAGTCAAACTCGTCAATACCAAGCTGGTTTGGCATAACAACATAAGCTTCATCCGGCACGCGCTTAGCAATCCAATGATGGCCACCAACAGTTTCAAGCCACCAAATCTCGTTTACGTCCGAAAATGCAACGCCGTTCATCTCATAAGTGCCGTACTTTTCAAGCAACGCACCCAAACGCTCAACACCTTCGCGAGCGCTACGAATATAAGGCAAAACAATCGTCAGGAAGTCTTCTTCGCCAATTCCGCCTGGAACTTCTGGCTTGTAGTCAGCATCTCCAACTTTGCCTTGTTCTTTTTGAAGCTCAACCATTGGGTCTGCGCCTAACACGCGCTCATTGGATGTAAGCGTTTCGGTTGCGCTCATTGCCACGTTTGCTTCGTTAACGCCAGCTTCTCCCCAAATTCCTTCACGCAAATCAGCATTTGGCACGCTTGTGTATTGCATTGGATTATCCGGCAACTCAACTGTTACGTGGCTAAGCACGGACTTATAAACGCGAGGCTGATCTTCTGGCTTTACTACTACTAAGCGCTTTGGATTAAATTCGCCATTTGCGGAGTCTTCGTTACGCGCAATAAGCGTAGATCCGTCGTAGCTTGCGCCGCGTCCGACGAGAATTGTTGTGCATGCCATTTGCAGCCCCCATTTGTGAGTTTTAATATTTTACTAATTTTTATTCCTGATTGATTCTATCGCTAGTTACTTAAATTAGGCGCGCCCAGTAAAGAACATTCCGCCCGCATCTACGCCGTGAGTGCAGTTACGAATTTCTCGCAACAATTCATTCATATAGAAGCCTTGTTTAAGATTTGGCAAAGGTTGTTCCGTACCAAAAACTTCAAACATATATTCGTGATCTTTATCTGGAGGCTGCGGGCCGTTGTAACGCATGGTGATTGCTGGGTCTTCACAACCAACGAATCTGCTTGCTTGCGAATTGCGTCCTTGAACTGCTTCCGGAATCATCGATGGCATTTTGCGCGAAAAATCTTCCGGAATTTGCAAAGCGTGAGAATCGTTAAAATCAAACATTAACGCATCTACTGGCACATTTGCAGCCGTCCAATGAATCCATTCAAAACCGCATACCGGTATTGCATCATCGTCAACAAGTCGCCAATGCAAGTAGTGCACAAAAGATGGCATATTGTCAATATAAAACGGGAATGAAACTACTGGAACTCCGTTAATTTTATTCTGCGACGGTGCAGCTTTAGAATAATCGTCCGGAATAATAGTGAAATCTGTAGAAATATTCATAATTCAAGTATCTACTATTACACAGCACTAATCAACTGCGCTAATAAATTACTTATTCGTTATTAACGCAGCGCGCAAACTGCACTAGTAACGATAAACCGCCAATATTCGTTACTAACGCAGTCAGCAAACTGAGAAAATAACGATGTTGAAGCTTTATCTATAACTTTAAAGACTAATAAGATTAATAAAAATGTGCGCTCAGCCATAAAGAACTGGGCGCACTGATTTAGAAAATGGAGATTTTATACTCGATTTTTACTTTGCTGCATCCTCCTTATTAGCAGCCATAGCAGCCTTCTTGGCAGCACGCTCTTGTTCCTTAATGCTTTCAATGAACTCAGCATGCTTTACTGCAGGAAGCCAGCCGGTGTTAACAACCTTAACCTGCCATACCCAAGCCAAAGCAAAGATTATAACTGCAAAAACAATCAAGCTTACAGCACCAACGCCTGCACCAAGGTGTGCGAAGTTACCAACAACAGTGCCAACCCAACCAAAGTCAGCATCGCCGAAGGTGGAGTTTGCCAAACCGAAGGAACCCATAACCGTGAGCAATACTGCTGGGAGGAATGTAATAATCAAACCGTTAATGAATCCACCGAGAATAGCACCGCGACGACCGCCGGTTGCGTTGCCGAATACGCCAGCACCGCCACCGTCGAAGAAGTGAGGAACCATGCCAGGAAGAATCAAGGCCAAGCCCCAAGCCGGTCCCATCCACACTGCAATAATACCAAGAGCTACAAGGCCACCAACGAAGGAAGCCAAGAAGCCAATGAGAGAAGCGTTAGCACCGTATGGGAACACGATTGGAATATCCAATGCTGGGCGTGCGCCTGGAACAACCTTGTTAGCAATGCCCTGGAATGCAGGAACCAATTCGCCCAAGATAATACGAACGCCGTAGAGGATTACGCTAACGCCAATGCCGAACTGCAAAGCCTGAGCAAAAGCAGCCATGTAGAATGCGCTGTAATCAGCAGGATGAGATGCGAAAATCTTGAAGAGTTCCTTTGCTGGCAACACAATAGAAGCCCATACTGCAAACACAAGATAAAGCACAACCATCAACAAAGTGGTGGAAACCATGGAATCGCGCAAGAAGCTCAAGCCCTTAGGGAAGTTGATGTCTTCAGTAGACTTTGACTTCTTACCAACAGCAGCACCAACAGCACCAGAAACAATGTAGCTTAAGGAGTTGAAGTGGCCGATTGAAAGCTTATCGCTTCCGGTAATGCGGTTCATGAATGGCTGAGCAAAAGCTGGCAAAACAACCATAACAGTAGCCATAATAATGGAGCCAACGATAACAATAAGAAGCTGGTTGCCTGCACCAAAGCCTACAGAAAGCACCAAAGCCAAAAGCATAGACATGAACACCATGTGGTGACCAGTCAAGAAGATGTACTTTAGTGGAGTAAAGCGAGCAGCAAGAAGCATAAGAACGAAGCTAAGAACAATAATGTATGCAGAGGTAGCACCATACTGTCCTGCAGCCTGAGCTGTAATAACCTCGTTTGTAGGCACAACGCCGTGTGCACCAGTAGACTTCAAAACTAAGTCACCAAATGGAGCAAGAGCGCCAACAACAACGCCAGCACCTGCACCCAAAATGAGGTAACCCATAGCAGCCTTTAAGCCGCCCGCGATAACTTGTCCTGCACTACGCTTGAGTGCAATAAGACCGATTGCTGCAATAATACCAATCAAATAAGCCGGCACATTCAAAATCTGCTGACTTATGAAATTCAAAATCTGAACTACAATGTTCATTTTTATTTCCTTCTTTTTTATTCCATAGGGAAAAGCAAATACTATGAGTAATTACTATACGTAACGCTCAAGTACGCTCTTCACCTCTTCAACATCCATGAAATTTTCAATTGTTTCCACAGGAGTGGTAGTGCCCTCAAGCTCTGGAGCAAGCTGAGGAGATGTGAGAACGAGGTCGTTCATATTAGCGGTACCTTTTGCACTTCCAGCGTCGGAAGTAGTAACCGTAACATCAAGACCAAGGTCTGCTGCTGCAGCCTCAACATTGATTTTGAGCAGTACAGACGTGCCAATGCCGTTTCCGCATACGCACAGAATATTCATAATAGCCTCTTTCGTTGAGTTATCATTTTTAATTTTACAAAATTAATTTATGATTTAACATCTAACTTTTAAGAATCGCGCGAATTTCTTCAGCATTTTTTGCTTGCGCAAGTTCCTTAGTTTTTACAGGATTAGACAAAGCTGCAGCAACTGCGGACATAACCCCAATATGCTCGCTTTCATCGTGACCTGCAAGACCAATAACTAAAGAAACCGGATCGTTAGCAGCATTGCCAAATTCAACAGGCGTGCTTAATCGAACCCAGCTTAAACCGCTTTTAAGAACCGCTGCAGATGGCCTTGAATGAGCCAAAGCCAAGCCTGGAGCAATAACAATATATGGCCCCATTTTCTCAACGGTTTCAATCATTTGATCCGTGTATTCGTCAGTGGTAAAGCCAGCTTCTCGCAAAGCATCGCCCGCAAGACGAATCGCATCGCGCCAATCCTTAGCCGCAATATCAAGATTAACTGCAGCGTCCGGAAGAAGCTCGTCAATATCAGCGCTCATATTTTCTCTTTTCTAATTATTTTTAATTTTTTACTATTTTTTAAATTTTGTAATTATTAGATTTTGGTTATATTTAAATTTTGATTATTCCTGCATAATCGAACGGTAGAACTTTCCAGCTAAAGCCTCTTGAGCTTTAACTTTTGCTTCATCAAATGTAGTCTGAGCAAGTTCTGCACGAACATCATCCAAAGCAACTGGAGTCATAGAAAGCGAGTTAATACCAAGACCAGTAAGAACAACCGCTAAGTCTGGATCCGCCGCAGCTTCTCCACAAACTCCAACTGGCATACCATGAGCGTTACCAGCGTCCGCAATCATTTTGATTGCACGCAACACAGCAGGATGCCAAGCAGTTTGGTAATTAGAAACAGATCCAAGCGTTCGATCAGCCGCAAGAGTGTATTGCGTCAAATCATTCGTTCCAATAGAAACAAAATCAGCAACTTGAGCAACTTCTTCGGCAACCAAAGCAATAGAAGGAACTTCAGCCATAACGCCAACCTTCTTAAGACCTTTAGATTTACCAAGCTTTACAAAATACGCTGCTTCACGCTCATCTGAAACCATTGGAGCCATTACCCACAAATCTGCATTAGTGGCAGCATCAGCGCGAGCCAAGGCCTGCAACTGTCCGTCTAAAACATCCATATGCTGCCTTAAAGTACGCAAACCACGAAGACCTAAAGCAGGATTTGGTTCATCTTCTGGAGTCAGGAATGGCAACGGCTTATCTGCTCCAGCGTCAAGCAGACGAATAACAACTTTTTTGCCATCAAATTGAGATAGCAGCTTTGTGTAGGCTTCTGTTTGCTCTTCTACACTAGGAGGCTGCTCGTTACCTATAAACAGAAATTCTGTGCGGAACAAGCCGACACCTTCAGCACCATATTCATGCGCAATTTGAGCATCCGATGGCTTGCCAACATTTGCCAAAAGCGGAATCAAATGACCATCTTTAGTGCTTCCAGGCATTCCACGCAATTCTCGCGCACGATCTGCACGCTCACGAGATTCACGCACGCGCGCAATCTCTTCTTCCGAAGGTTCACTCACAACAGTTCCGCGTACAGCATCTACCACAACCATCTGATGGTTCTTTAACTGAGTTGCATCTCGCGCGCCAACAACGGCAACGATTCCGCGAGCGCGCGCAAGAATAGCCGTGTGGCTTGTAGGACCGCCGTCGATTGTAACAATTGCCTGAACCTTGCTTAAATCAAGCGAAGCAGTATCGGCAGGAGAAAGATCCCTAGCAACCAACACAAAAGGAGAATCGCTTTCTGGCACTCCAGGCGCTTCGACACCAAGCAAGGACGCAATAACTCGCTGGCCAACATCGTGCAAATCTCCCGCACGCTCAGCCATATAGCCGCCAAGATTGCGCAGCATATCTTCAAACTGCGCAAATCCTTCCCAAGTAGCGCGTTCAGCTGTTTTTCCAGCAGAAATTCCAGCTTCAATCGCACTTATTAATGCTGGATCCGACGCCATTTGCGCAAGAGCCTGCATAATTGGTGCTGCTTTTTTAGTTCCTTCATCCGCTGCTTTAAGAGCAGTTTCCGCACGCTGTTGCAAGTCTTTGTTTACTGCATTTAGAGCGTTTTGTACTGAAATCTTGGCATCTTCAATTGATATTGCCGTAGGACGAGCCACGTCTTGTGGCTCTCGCAAAGCAGGTGCCATACACAATACTTCACCAGACGCCATTGAACGACCAATACCAACACCAGTGATTACCATACTTAAACCCTCCTTTAGGTTTAGACGCTTTACCACAGCTGCAACGCCGCAGAAGCATTTCTTGTAGGTAAACGTTTCTTACTATTGAAACTATACACCATTAAAAACGTTGTTACAACAAGTGAAAACGTTTTCTGTATTTTTCAGTTAATTGTGTTACACTTAACATTAAAAATAGCAACAAAAAAAACCTTAAGAAAAAAAACTTTGCTTTTATACGAAAGTAAGATAAAAGTAGAAATTATTAATTTTTATTCAAAGGAGAAAAAATGTCAGTCGCAACTCGCACCGTTACCATTGAAGACCCTGTTGGCATTCATGCTCGCCCAGCATCTGAATTTTCTCAAGCAGCAATGGCATCAAATTGCACTGTAACAATTGCAAAAGGCGAAGGCGCTCCAGTAAGCGCAAACAGCATTCTTTCAATTATGGGCTTGGGAATTACCAAGGGTGATTCAATCACAATTACAGTAGACGGCGACGATGCTGAAAATGTGGCAGCTAAGCTTGTAGAAGTAGTCACGAAAGGCGAATAATATAAATAAGCAAATAAACAATACTTACTTTTAATATTCACTTTGCGGTGCTGTTTACCAATAACTACAGCACCGCACTCATTCGGAGGCACGTATGACAAATCAGACAAATCAAAATGCCTCCATTACTCATGTAGCGGCGCTCGCAAAAGTTTCAATCGCAACAGTATCCCGCGTACTTTCTGGCCGTCGAGCAAAAGATGACGATATTGCAAAACGAGTTAGAAAAGCTGCAGAACAGCTTAATTATTCAGTAAATTATGCAGCAAGTGCATTAAGAAGCGACACGACTAACACAATAGGCGTAGTAATGAGCACAAGCAACGTAGACGATTCGTTCAACGTAAACATGCTTTCCGCTCTTGACGAGGCTGCTCAGACAATAGACAAAATACTTCTTGTTGGAACAGGAAAAGATGCCGAAACACAAGAAGAGCGCATTGGGGAACTTATTGAGCACAATGTTGACAGTCTTATTGTGATACAGTCTAACAATATTGATTTAACAAAAATACTTGAAAACTACGTAAATAATCTTCCAATTGTGCAAATCGGCGGCACTGCAACTTCGTTCCACATTAACTGGGTTGGCATGGATCAAGAATCCATGATGGAAGCTGCTTTAATACATCTTTCACACCACGACGCGCACAATATTGCTTATTTAAGCGGAAATGTTGACTCCACACAAAACGCAAACTTATTCGCTAATTTCCAGACTGCCGCAAGCCGATTAAGTCTACTTCCTGAGCCAGATTGGACGACTTTTGGCGAGCTTACTTATCAGCGTGGATTTAAGGATACTATGAGGCTCTTTTCCACTTCTGCAGCTAAGCAATCACGCAGACCAGACGCTATTATTTGCGCAAACGACGCCGTGGCAATGGGAGCTCTTTTGGCTTTAGATGAGCTTTCTTTAAAGGTTCCGCAAGATGTGCGCGTAATAGGTTACGGAGATAGCAGGCAGGCAAAAATATCTGAGCCTAAGCTTTCTTCAATCAGGCCTCCATACCAGCAGATTGCGCGCGAAGCTATTCGCTTAACCACTGTTGATAAGTCCGAACAACATTGGCTTCCAGCACACATGGAGTTTAGGCCAGAAATTATGCGCCGTGAATCAACTAACGCGCCGAGAATAGGCACAAGCGATATGTCACTTCCGTGGCGAATATAGCAAAACTCTACGTTACTTTTCTACAAAAGCGAGCAAAATAGAGCTTCAAAAACAAGAGTTGCGTTACCATTCCTAGCCAAGCGCTTACGAGCTGTAGCAATGTTGTCAACAAAATCAAGCGCCTGCTTCGCCGTTAGTCTTTTAGCAAGTCCCACAATTCCAGACTTGTATTCTTGATTTATTATTGGCGAAGTATCCTGCGCATTGTTAAGTATTACTAAAACGTCTCGATACACGCTGCTAATTGCGTCTAAAGAACGACCCAATACGTCGCGACTTACACGAGTAACTTTGCGCTTTACCTCATCTTTTTTACCAATTGCGTTATAAGCTGTGCGCAATTTTGGCGCAATACGATCGCCTTCTTTTAAGCCGTTAATTCTTAAAAATTCTTTCTGCTGAGCTTCAACATTTCGCTGAACTTCATCTTCTGCTTGAGCTTTTGCGTCTTCAATAAGCATTGCAGCAAGCATAATTGCGTCAGCAGCATCATGCATGCGAAGCAACCCTGCAACTAACTCATCTCGCCTACCTAAAGCACGCTCGTCGCTTGCGTAAATCAACGCGGTTTCTATATTTCCTTGAGAAAGTCTAGCTGCGCGACTTGCTAGCTTATTATCCGCATCCGTTTTTTTAATAAGATATTCTGCTACAGACTGCTCATCCGGCATGGCTAATTGCACAAGTTGTGTGCGCGAACGAATTGTTGGGAGCACATCTTTAGCGCTTGAAGCACAAAGAATCCAAATAGTGTGATTGCTAGGCTCTTCAATCTCTTTAAGAAGAACGTTTGTGCTGCGTTCCAACATTCTGTCAACGTCTTCAATAATTATTATTCGCCACGGAGCAGTGCTAGGCATTTGCTCTGAAATTCCAATAACTTCACGAACATCGTCAATACTGAGAGTAACACCTTCGGTTGCAAGCGTATGAACATCCGGATGCGAGCCCGCTAAAACTTCTTTGGCAGTTTTACTAAGCTCTTCTTCCCCATTAATATTTCGATTTGCGTCTAAACAATCCGGGCTTTCGAGAGCAGCAGCAAAAGCGCGCGCAACTTGTACGCTACCGAAGCCGGCAGCTCCGCAAATTAGCCAAGATTGGGCTATTTTACTGGCGTCCGCGCAAGCAACTTTTTGCAAACGCTTAATCACCTGCTCTTGACCAACTACATTATCCCAAACGCTCACTGCTTCACCACCTAAATTTCGATTTGCCGCATTTTATTTAGATTCAATTTGCGCAATTAAATTATTCACATCGCTAGAAATTAGTTCCGCTAAGGATTGTGCAGAACATGTTGCGTCTAATACACGATACCTATTTGCAGATTCTTGCGCTAAATCCAAAAAAGCTTCTCGAGTGCGACGCTGGAAATCAATTCCGGCTGATTCCATTCGATCTTGCTCACGATGCAAACGCTCAAAAGCTGCTTCTGGCTGCATGTCTAGCAAATAAGTGCGATTAGGCCACAGAGAGTCAGTTGCCCACTCGCTTAAAGTTCGCACATCATCCATAGTCAGTTCGCGGCCGCCTGCCTGGTAAGCAAGAGAAGAATCAATGTAACGATCTGTAATTACTACCGCTCCACGGCTAAGCGCTGGGCGAATCACTTGAGCAACATGCTGAGCGCGATCTGCTGCGAACAATAAAGCTTCAGTTCTAGAGGACACATAAGATCCGTGCAACAATATTTCGCGCAAAGACTTTCCAAGATCAGTTCCACCCGGCTCGCGCGTAACTACAACTTCTCGCCCCAAAGATTGCAAATGCTTTTTCAGCGCCTCAACTTGCGTCGTTTTACCAACGCCGTCAATTCCTTCAAAAGAAATAAATAAGCCTTTATTTTCAGCATATTTTTCACTGTTGCAACCACAGTTTCCTCCGCAAGCGCAACCGCCTGAAAAATCACCATTCTTAGATGCCATATTTTGTGACTCCATATTTTGTGACTCCATACGCAAGGTCTATTTAATCTTTAGATTTCATTCCTATGCTTTTTTAGCGGTAGATTTCTTTGAAGCGGTCTTCTTTGCAGAAGTTTTCTTTGCTGTAGATTTTTTCGCAGTAGACTTCTTTGCGGAAGATTTTGCAGTGCTTTTAGCAGCACTCCTCTTGCGTTTTACAGGTCCAGCTGCGCGCTTTTGAGCCAATAGTGCAAACGCATCCTGAGGGTCAATTGATTCAGGCGTGTACTGCTTTGGCAAAGTGCGATTCGTTTCGCCGTCAGTAATATAAGACCCGTAGAAACCATCTTTAATTACAACAGGCTTTCCTGTTTCAGGATCCGCACCAAGCTCACGAAGAGGAGGCTTAGCCGCGCCGCGAGTACGCTTACCGTACTTTGGTTGCGCAAACAAAGCTTTCGCTTCTTCTAAAGTAGTACTAAAAATAGCGTCTTCACTAGCTAAAGAGCGCGTTTCTGGCTTAGATTCCACAGTTTCTACGGCAGAAGCATCTACAGCAGAATATGTTTTAGTTAAGTATGGGCCGTAACGCCCGTTGCTGGCCTCAATTCGAGCTAGTTTCACCACACCTTCAGCATCAACTTCTTCATACTCGCCAACCAAACGCGGCAAGTGCAAAAGCTGCAAAGCATCTTGCAAAGTTAAGGTTGAAGGATCCATAGTCTTAAACAAAGACGCCATTTTTGGACGCGACTTAGAAGATTTTGCGTCAGAATTAGAAGACTTAGTATCTTCATTATCCTGAGAGTCAACTAAAGCAACGTACGGGCCAAAACGGCCATTTCGCACCTCAACAGTGCCACCAGTTTCAGGATCTTTGCCCAACACGCGCGGACCTTCAGCATTGTTATCCAACAATTCTCGCGCAACATCCACGCTAAGCTCATCCGGAGCTAAAGTTTCTGGAAGAGAGGCGTGTCGAGGATTACCCTCAGTGTCCAAATGCGTAGTATCTTCCAAATAAGGTCCGTAACGGCCAACACGAACGTGCAATCCGTCACCAATATTTATAGTGTTGATTTCACGCGCGTCAATTTCACCAAGTTCCGCAACCTGCTGCTGTAAACCAATATGCGCTTCGTCAGCAGACTTCGCAGAGCCATCTCCAGAACCAAAATAGAATCTAGTTAGCCAGTCACGACCGGTTTCTTCACCGTGTGCAATCCTGTCCAAACCATTTTCCATATCCGCGGTAAACGCGTAATCAACATACTTTGGGAAGTTAGCTTCCAAAAGCTTGATTACAGCAAACGCAAGCCACGAAGGAATTAAAGCACGTCCACGCTCATACACGTATCCGCGATCAATAATCGTGGAAATAATAGTTGCATAAGTAGAAGGGCGGCCAATTTCCTTAGCTTCCAGCGTTTTTACCAAAGAAGCCTCGGTGTATCTTGCAGGCGGCTGAGTTTCGTGAGAATCCGCACTAACACTTTTAGCTTCAAGAACATCCCCGGCCTGCATTTGAGGAAGTGCCTTTTCGCCTTCGCCATCACTTTCAGCCGCAGACGAATTAGCAAAAACCTTCATAAAACCAGCAAAAGTAATTACTGTTCCAGAAGCTTGGAACAAAGCCTCACCATATTCTCCAGCAGAAGCATTTAACTTAACTGTTGCTGTAAAACCAGTAGCGTCTTCCATCTGAGACGCAAGAGTTCGCTGCCAAATAAGCGTATACAATTTAAGCTGATCTGCAGGCAATTTATCCGCAAGCTCGTCCGGACTTAAGAAACGTGCTCCAGCAGGGCGAATACATTCGTGAGCTTCCTGCGCTCCAGCAGACGTAGTTGCGTACTGCTTAGGAGATTTAGAAACATATTCCGCACCGAACGCTGCACGAGCGGCATTTCGCGCGGCCTCAATAGCCTCTTTAGAAAGCGTTACGGAATCCGTACGCATGTAAGTAATATAGCCGTTTTCGTATAAGGATTGCGCCGCTCGCATAGTTTGACGAGAGCTCATCGACAGGCGGTTTCCAGCAGTTTGTTGCAAAGTTGATGTAGTAAAAGGCGGCAAAGGACGACGACGATACGGCTTCGTTTCCATAGAGTCAACTACAAAATCTGAATTTTCAAGAGCTTTAGAAAGCTCGGACGCAAAATCAGAGTCAACATGCAAAGCTTTCTGCGACTCGCCTTTTGCAGAAACAAGCTCGCCTTTTGAATTGAAATCTTTAGAACCAGCCAGACGACGGCCAGAAAGCTCACTCATGCGCGCTTCAAAATCAACGCTTTTACCATCAGAGTCTTTAGAGCTTAAAATAGCACTAATATCCCAGTATGAAGCCTTCCTAAACGCCATGCGCTCGCGCTCGCGCTCAACAATAAGCCTTGTTGCAACAGACTGCACGCGTCCAGCAGAAAGACCTGGACCAACTTTTCTCCAGAGCACAGGAGAAAGCTCGTAGCCATACAAACGATCTAACACACGACGCGTTTCTTGCGCATCAACCATATTGCCGTCAACATTTCGAGTATTACTTAACGAGGCTTGAATAGCATCCTTAGTAATCTCGTGAAAAACCATACGCTTTACTGGCACTTTTGGTTTCAAAGCTTCAACCAAATGCCAAGCAATAGCCTCACCTTCGCGATCCTCATCAGTTGCCAAATACAGCTCGTCGGCTTTGGCGAGCGCAGACTTTAAATCGGCAACTGTTTTCTTTTTATCTGCTCCAACAACATAGTATGGAGCAAAACCATGATCAACATCTACACCAAACTTGCCAAACGCAGCTTTGCGCGAGGCTGGAACTTGGCTTGGTTGAGCGAGGTCGCGAATATGCCCCACAGACGCCATAACCGTGTATCCGTTACCCAAATACCCGCCAATTTTGCGCGCTTTCGTGGGAGACTCCACAATGACTAGCTTATGTTCAGCTGCCATATTCGCTCCTTTCCTAACACAATCAAACATACACGCATTAACTGTATGCTTCGCACTAACTGTATCGCAAGTTACGCTGTACGTCTATTAAATTCCACCTCGGTGGATAAAAGCAGATAGAGTAGACATTTTTCATGCAGCAGACGGTGGTGTTGGAGGTGCACCAACTAATCCAAGCCTTCCAAGCGGGGAAGCTGTAGAATGACGCATTACCATAATCACTCCATAAACAAGCAAAGATGCACCAATAGTCAGCCAATATGTTGCAGTATAAGATACACTAGCCGCCCACTGTGCAAAAATATCTACGCCTGGCAAAATTTGCCATATTAAATATAGTGAGTAAAGGCAAGCAAGAACACCCAAAGTAATCATAGAACTTCCTACAATTTGCACGCTAATTGAGGATCTTCTATACGCAGGCATGTCCATTCCGCTGCAACGCGTTAAAGCAAGCGCAATAAGAGTTGCTGCAGCAACTATTAGCAATGAAATAAGCACGTCGGAAGACCTGTGCCAGTGCCCAGCAACCAGTGAAAGTTGCACCAAAATAGTTATTACAGCGCTTGCAACAGCAACCCACGCACGCCAAACTCTAGAAACGGTACAAATAAGCAAAGCACAAGCCGCACAAATAAGTAGAGCATGACCAGAAGGTGCTGAATTTGCCGACAAATACTCAATATTGATAAGCATTGGTCGAGGAAGAATCTTTTTTAAAGGTTCAGCTGCTGCGGCCAAAATAATGATTCCTGCACACTGCCCAAGCAGCCACCAGCGTTTTCTAACGCAAGCTAAAACTAAAGCGACTGCCGCAATAACAACACCGAGAATAATAACAACAAGTGAATTGCAGAGCGGTTTTAAGCAAGTAGATAACCACGCTGGCATTCCTCTAGAACCAAAACCGTCAATTACCATTTCCTCGTAGCTTTGGCCGAGTATTGTTTGCACGCTCACAAACCAAACACAAACTGCAGAAGCTAAAAATATGACTGCAAGCGCAACACACCATAATATTGTGGAAACACGCGGGCGCTTAAGTAGAGGATCAAACTCGTCAACATCGTCTTCTTGTAAGGAAGAATCTTTATTTGATTTTGATTTTGCGTTCGTTTCTACGCCAGTTTTTACGCCGGTTTCTGCGACAGCTTCCGCAATCTTCTTTGAATCTAATAGCCCGACTGTAGATTCATCGCTACTAGGCACTGCAGAAAAAGCCTTAACTTCTGGCAAGTCTGGAAGCTCTTCAATATCTTTCAAACTATTGGCGTTTAAGCCGTCATTTGTTCCTGTAAATTCTTCGCTCATACTTTAGACTTTACGACAGTCTCTATGACAGCGCTAGTTTTGAGCATAATAAAATTTTGACAAAATAAAACCTCCACGCACCCACCAGAGGCCACTTACCCTTGCTGCATTTCTGCCCTGGGGGGATTGGGTGACATAGTGCCACGCGGAGGCTCTAACTATATTACACGATTTTCGCTACATGTCGAGTAGTAACAACGAGTAATAGAAACTAAAAATAAATTAATAGCTACTATTAGCAATAAATTAGGCTCTCCAAACGCTTTTACCGCGCTCTTTCGCTTCTTCAACATCTGCATTAAGCTGCAGCTCATCCGCTTCAACTTCGCCAGCAATATAACGCTCAACTAATTGGCGAGCCTCGTTATCTTCATGCTGAACTGCAGGAGACTTCATAAAGTAGGAACTTGGAGCCAAAATCGGTCCAGAAAGCTTGCGATCCAAAGCGATTTTTGCAGCTCGAACAGCATCAATAACAATACCTGCAGAATTTGGAGAATCCCAAACCTCAAGCTTGTACTCCAAGTTCAAAGGAACATCACCAAAAGTCGTACCTTCCAAACGCACAAAAGCAAACTTGCGGTCATCCAACCAAGCAACGTAGTCGGATGGGCCAATATGAACATTGTGCTCATCCATTTCGTGAGGAACGATTGAAGTTACTGCGCGAGTCTTAGAAATCTTTTTAGACTCCAACCTTGAACGCTGAAGCATGTTCATAAAGTCCATGTTTCCGCCAACATTCAGCTGATAGGTGCGGTCTAAACGAACGCCGCGATCTTCAAAAAGTCGAGCCATAACACGGTGAGTAATAGTTGCACCCACCTGGCTTTTAATATCGTCACCAATAATAGGAACTCCAGCATCGCGGAACTTTTGCGCCCACTCAGGATCGGATGCAATAAATACTGGCAAGCAATTTACGAAAGCGCAACCAGCTTCCATTGCAAATGTTGCGTAAGCTTTATCTGCCTCTTCAGAGCCGACTGGCAAATAAGAAACAAGCACATCAACATGCTTATCTCGCAAAACTTGAGCTACGTCAACAGGCTCATCCTCAGACTCATCAATCATCTCACGATAATAATCACCTAAGCCGTCGTAAGTAGGGCCGCGCATAACTTCCACACCCAAATTTGGCACGTCAGCAAAACGAATTGTGTTATTTTGTGAAGCTCCAATTGCTTCGCTTAAATCATGCCCAACTTTTAAAGAATCAACATCGAATGCTGCAACAAACTCAATATCGCGCACACGATACTGTCCAAAAACAGCGTGCATCAACCCTGGAATTTTCTCACCGTCATCAGCGTTTTTGTAATATTCAACGCCCTGAACCAGCGACGAAGCGCAATTACCTACTCCGGCAATGGCAACGCGGATGCTCATATAGACTCCTTGCCTGCAAAAAATCAGCGGCATTACGTTATGCCGCACTCATACACATTTCATAATACTATTTCCATAAGCATTATGTGCAATATGGGAGATTTTCAGTCGTTTCTACGCCGAAACATGTAATTTCTGTGAAAAATTCAATACCGGGCGCTACGGTGGAATGTATGGTTGTAAATAAAGCTGGAAGACGAGCGTCGAATTCGTGCAAAAACGAGCCAAGAAGCGTATCGTCACAATCACAAAAAAATACGAATACACCAGCCTCTCTTCCACCTCGTGGACAAGGCTCATACGGCTCATATCATTCTTCAGGTTCCGGCAATAGCAACCGAGGCTCAAGACGAGAACGCTCACGCGCATACACTCGTCAACAGCGCAGAAAGACTTGGCGCGGAAGGCACCCTATTATTTTTTGGGCACTAATACTAATTTTTGTACCTATTTTAATCGGCGCAGCAATTTTTGCTTATATGTACGCAACTACCGACATACCTGCTCCTGACAAAGTTGCTATGGCAGATAAAACCAAGGTTTATTACGCAGATGGAAAAACAGAGTTGGGGTCTTTTGCTGAACAAAACCGTGAGATTATTAATTGTTCAGTTCTTCCTAAATACGTTGGACAGGCAATAGTTGCTTCAGAAAACCGCTCCTTCTACCAAGATGGCGGAATTGATTTTAAGGGAATTGGCCGCGCTCTTATTCATAACGTTACTAAACGTGGTCGCTGGGGCGGCTCTACCATTACACAGCAGTACGCCGAACGCTACTATCTTGGCGAAACTAAAACGTATCTCGGTAAACTTCACGAAGCTATTTTGGCTTTGAAAATCGCTCAAACACAAGATAAAGATACTGTTTTATGCAATTACATGAACACTATTTATCTTGGACGCGGCGCTTATGGTATTCAAGCGGCAGCAAAAGCTTATTTCGGCGTAGAAGCTAAAGATCTGACATTATCTCAGGCAGCTCTTTTGGCGGGCATAATTCCTGCTCCAAGTAGTTGGGATCCTGCAATCGGCCCTAAAGAAGCCAAGATTCGCTTTAAGCGAGTGCTGAAAATTATGAAAAAAGACGGCTACATTACGGCTTCTCAGGCGGCAAAAGCTGAAATTCCAAAAACAATTACACAAACTACGCGAAATATGTATGCAGGCCCTCAAGGCTACTTGCTGCACATGGTTCGCGACGAGTTGACTAGTAATGGTGCTTTTAGCCAGGAAGATCTCGATAGTGGCGGATACCGTATTATTACTACGATTGATAAGTCTAAACAAGATTTAATGTTTAACGTTGCAAGTCCTTCTCAAGGCGGACGTGGGATTGTGCCGCAAGGATTGCAAATTGGCGGAATTTCCGTAAACGCAAAAGACGGCTCGATTATTTCGGTTTATGCAGGCGACGACTATTTAACAAAACAGTTAAATAACGCAACTCAAGCACTTTATGAGCCTGGATCTACAATGAAGCCTTTTGCTTTAATTGGCGCAATTCAAGCAGGCACAAGTCTTGACACAATGTTCAACGGAAATTCGCCGCGCAAGTTTGACGGTATTGAAAAACCTGTTGGAAACTTTGCGAACGCAAGCTACGGCATGATTAACTTGTATAAAGCAACTGCAGATTCCGTTAATACGGTCTATATGGATTTGCAGAGTAAACTTGGCGCTAAAAAAGTTGCGCATACAGCTGTTACTGCAGGACTAAGCCCTAAGAGAGTTAATGGTAAAAATCCGTTTACCGTACTCGGTAATGATTCGGTTCATGTAAGCGAAATTGCGCGCGCTTACGCAACTTTTGCTAATCAAGGCAGACGCCCAGATTTGCATATTGTTGCTAGCGTAAAGAATCCTGATGGCAAAGAGTTTTATCGTGCGCCAACTGTTGGAAAGCAAGTTTTCTCGCCAACAGATGCCGCATTAGCCACAAAAGCAATGGTTGGAGTAGTCCAACACGGTACTGCAACCGAGGCTAGATCAATCGGAAGGCCTGTAGCTGGTAAATCTGGAACAGCAAACGACGAAACCGCTGGAAGCTTCGTAGGATTTACGCCTAATATTGTTACGGCTTTTGCAATTTGGAATCCAGACGCAAATGGCAGCCCGCAAGTAATTAAGCCATTCCACGGGTATCTTGGCGGAAGCGACTACCCTGTTCACTTGTTTACTAGGTACATGCGCCAAGCTGTAGCAGGAACTCCTGTTGCTAAATTCCCTGAAGTAAAAGATACTGGTAAGATTGGTGGGCCGGACGGCACGTGGGGCTTAGGCGATCGACATGCTTACACTCATGATGAAGATGAAGAAGATAAAAATAAGGACAAAGATAAAGATAAGGATAAAGATAAAGACGATTTAGACCCTGACCATATCAATCGTTCGGACAATCCGTGGGATAGCTATACAAGTAGCGGAAGCTACGGAAATAGTTACAGTGGCAGCTACGGAAATTCGGAATCTGGAAGCACTGGCGAAAGCCAATCCGACGCTTCGACTCCACACAGCGGGCAGTAATTACAGAAAGTATAAGGAATTATAAATAGTGGAACAAAAAACTGAAAAATCAGAAAAAATTACAAATACACAATCGAGCAAGAATATTTTGCGTGCGGTGTTTTGGGATATGGATGGCACGCTTATTGATTCGGAACCGTATTGGCATGAGTCTGAATTTTATTTAGTAGAAAAATACGGCGGATATTGGGATGAAGATTTAGCTTGGGAATGTTCTGGCGGATCTTTGGAAACAGTTGCAAACAAGATGATTCCTTCCGGAACTAAACTTACTGTAGAAGAAATCGGCAAAGGAATGGTAGATTACGTTGCAGCTCGCGAAGCTGAGCGCGTTCCGTGGATTCCAGGAGTTCTAGACCTTCTTAAAAGCCTCACAAATGCTGGTATTCCTTCTATTTTAGTCAGCAATTCGCCGCGTTGCCTAGTAGAAAATATTGTTAAGCATGCTACAGAAGGCGCTTTTGCTGGATACGTTTGTGGCGACGATGGTTTTAAGCCTAAGCCAAGCGCTGAGCCATATTTGGCTGCTGGAAAAATGGTTGGTATTTGTGGAAGCGAGGAAGAAATCGCTGAACAAATGGCTCACTGCGTGATTATAGAAGATTCTTTATCTGGTCTTACTGCTGCAGTTAATTCTGGAGCTACTGTAGTTGCGCAAACTGGTTTTTCGCGCGCAAATATTGAGGAAAGTAAGCATCACGCTGAGCTTAATGGGTATGAAGGTGCGAGCGCAAAAACTCTTGAAAATATTGTTGTTAAACGCGCCAAGCTCGCCACAGAACAACAGATTTCTCGTCTTTAATTGCGTTATTATCGCTTGCGCTTGCATACTCTGATAACGAATAAGACGACGGCAAAGCTCGGCGCTCAGTGCGAATATCTCGCCTCCAGCGACGAGCATTGCGCGAACGCTGCATTTCCACAATATCGCCATCTGCGTTTGCTGCAAAAATATTGCGTTCTGAAGACTCTGCGGCTTCTGTTAAATGACGAACTTGCCTTTTAAGCTGTCGATTTTCTTCTTGCAAATCCAGAATTTGCATAATTCCAGCTAAATTGATACCTTCATTTTGGCTTAAATGCTGAGTTTGTACAATTCTGCTTATATCTCGCAAAGAATATCTGCGAGCGCCACCTTCTGTGCGCTGAGGCATGATTAAACGCAAACGATCGTATTGACGAAGTGTTTGCGGATGAGTATTGGTAAGGCGTGCTACATGGCTGACGGTAAATATTGGCAAATCGATTGTAAAACCTACTTCGTCCGCGCCGTCAAGCGTTGCACTACCCCGCACTAAAGCAACTGCGCACATTTCATACAGTGCTTTAGTTTCACGCGTTATAGGTTTCATAGCACGCCTTCCTTTACTTTGCTTTTACTTTTCTTAATTTATTTTTACACTAATTTTGTCTCAAATTATTAATTTCTTCCGCGTAAGATTCGCCGGCAGTCTTATCAAATTCTTTTGCTACACGCTTAAGCAACATATTTGCTCGTTGCGGCAAACGAATTTGCACAATACCAACGAAATCGCCATTTTCTCCCGGAACTCCAGCGCCTTTCACACGAACCTCATCTCCGCTAGATGAGCAAGCTGGAACTTTAAACGTAACAGGATTGCCATCTACGTCATTAAGCGTAACTTTTGCCCCATGCACAGCTTCGCTTAAAGTTAGCGGAAGAGTTGCAACTAAATCATTTGCGCGCAAAGTGAATTTATTAGATTCTTCCACATGAACTTGCAAATACAAATCTCCTGCAGAACCGCCGAATCTTCCTGGCTTTCCTTTGCCCTTTAAACGAATTTTTTGACCGTTTTTTACTCCGGCTGGAATATGCGTTTTAAAAGTCGAGCCGGCTGCACGCAGCGAAACAGTAGCGCCCTTAAATGCCTGCTTAAAAGTGAGTTTAATATCTGTTGTTATATCGTCACCTTTTGTAGGCACGTTTTGGTTTTGCGCACTTTCGTACTGCTCGTCGCCAAAGTTGTTTGCGCCTTGGAATGAAGACGCACCAGGATTTTGACGTCCGCCGCTAAACATGGAAAAAATATCGCCCATATTTGGGCCAGCGCCACTAGTTGCGAAACGAATGCGCGAGCCGTTGCCGCCCATACCGCCCATGTTGCCCATGCCGGCTCCTCCATTAAACATGGAGAAAATATCCGAGAAGCTTGACGCATCAAATCCGCCTGCTCCGCCGGCTCCACCGGCAAAACGAGCGCCGCCTGCACCAAATTGACGAATAGCATCGTAGCGTTGGCGCGTTTGGCTATCTTTTAGAACATCATAAGCTTCAGAAACGTCCTTAAACTTTTCTTCAGCTTCTTTTGTTTTGTTCAAATCCGGATGATACTTACGTGCTAACTTACGATACGCTTTAGTAATCGTTGCTTCGTCAGCGTCTTTGGAGACACCTAAAACTTTATAAAAATCTTTAGCTAACCACTCATTTTCAGCCATTTGTGCCTCCTTTCTTTACAAGCACATTGGCTATTTCGCTTTTTGACCAAATATAGCCTGCTCGTGCCAACTCTTATGAGCTAACACGAGCAAGTTTTATGCAATAAAGTTACGACTAAGAGTTTCGCTAGGAATTGCTTGGTGAAGAAACGACCACACGAGCGGCGCGAATAACGCGCTCTCCTATGCGATACCCCGCCTCAACCACAGCGTCCACAGTTTCTTTTGTAGCGTCTGGATCAGGGCGATGCAAAACAGCATCGTGCTTTGTAGGGTCAAAGTCTTCGCCTTTTTCGCCGAACTTTTCTACGCCAAACTTTGCAAAAGCCTTATCAATCTTGGTTGCAACAGCCTTAAATGAATCATCCATTTCGCTGTGTTCGCGAATACGGTCAATATCATCCAAAGCTGGAAGCAATGCTGTTAGCACGTCAATAATTCCATGCTGTCGGAAACGATCCTGCTCTTTTGCAGAACGATTGCGGAAGTTAATAAACTCTGCTCGCTCGCGCTGCAACGCTTCTAAGTATTCAGCAGCCTCTTTTTTAGCTTTGCCTAAAGGCGTTAAGCTGCCGTCGTCTGCATCTTTACTATCTTTCGATTCAGAAGATTCAGAAGATTCAGAAGAATTTGCAGCATTTGCAGAATCCGCAGAATCTGCAGAAACGTTAGCATCAGCCTGCGCGTCAGCTTTCGTTTCTGCACGATTCGCGTTTTCAGCTTGCTTTGAAGATTGTGCAGAAGTCTTCTCAGAATCTTCTGCAGTGTTTACATCCAGCGAGTCAGAATCTTCCATTCCCTGCAAATATTCGTTGGTGTTAAAGTCGGACATTACTTGTTGTCCTTATCGTCCTTGTCGTCGTCCACCACTTCGGCGTCAACCACGTCATCATCCTTAGAGGCAGATTCAGCACCAGCATTTGCACCAGCCTGAGCGCCAGCAGCAGGACCAGCTTGAGCACCAGCAGCACCCTGCTGAGCGTAAAGCTGCTGACCAATCTTCTGAGCAGAAGTCATCAACTCGCTCTGAGCAGACTTAATCTTCTCAACGTCGTCACCCTTCAAAGCTTCCTTCAAAGCGTTAACCTTTTCGGTAACTTCCTTGGAGATTTCGTCGGAAAGCTTGTCTTTATTGTCGTTCACAAGCTTTTCAGTCTGATAAGCAAAGGCTTCTGCTTGGTTGCGAACTTCAGCTTCTTCCTTACGCTTCTTATCTTCAGCTTCGTGAGCTTCAGCTTCCTTAACCATGCGGTCGATTTCGTCCTTTGGAAGGCCGGAACCGCCTGTAATAGTCATGGACTGTTCCTTGCCAGTGCCCTTATCCTTAGCGGAAACGTGCACAATGCCGTTGGCGTCAATATCGAAAGTGACTTCAATCTGAGGAACGCCACGAGGAGCTGGAGCAATACCAGTCAACTCAAAAGTGCCAAGAGGCTTGTTATCGCGAGCAAACTCACGCTCACCCTGGTAAACCTGAATCAACACGGATGGCTGATTATCTTCAGCAGTGGAGAATACTTCCGAGCGCTTCGTAGGAATAGCAGTGTTGCGGTCAATAAGCTTTGTCATAATTCCACCCTTGGTTTCAATACCCAAGGAAAGTGGAGTTACGTCAATAAGCAGAACGTCTTTGCGGTCTCCCTTAATAACGCCCGACTGCACAGCTGCACCAACAGCCACGACTTCATCTGGGTTCACAGACTGGTTAGCTTCCTTACCACCGGTAAGTTCCTTTACCAAATCCTTCACAGCTGGCATACGAGTAGAACCACCAACAAGAACCACGTGATCAATCTGGCTTACGGAAATTCCAGCGTCAGAAAGCACGTTGTTAAATGGCGTACGGCAGCGACCGAGCAAGTCGGAAGTCATTTCCTCAAAGTGAGCGCGAGTCAAAGTTTCATCCAAATGCACTGGAGTGCCGTCAGGAGTCATTGCCAAGTACTGCATAGAAATTGAGGTGGAAGTAGAAGAGCTAAGCTCCTTCTTTGCCTGCTCAGCAGCTTCCTTCAAACGCTGCAAAGCAATCTTATCCTTGCTCAAATCAACGCCATACTTGTTCTTAACTTCGCCAACAAGCCAGTCGATAATCTTCTGATCCCAGTCGTCGCCACCCAAGTGGTTATCACCATTAGTAGCCTGAACCTGAATTGTGGAGAATCCGTCGTCATCCTTACCAATTTCAAGCAAGGACACATCGAAAGTACCACCACCCAAGTCGAATACCAAAATGCGCTCGTCTTCCTTGCCCTTTTCGAGGCCGTAAGCCAAAGCTGCAGCAGTTGGCTCGTTAATAATACGAAGCACGTTCAAGCCTGCAATCTTACCTGCGTCCTTAGTTGCCTGACGCTGAGCATCGTTGAAGTATGCTGGGCAGGTAATAACGGCATCGGTTACTGGCTCGCCCAAGTAAGCTTCAGCATCGCGCTTCAACTTCATCAAAACCTGTGCGGAAATCTCCTGTGGAGTCCACTTCTTACCGTCGATTTCAACAGTCCAATCAGTGCCCATATGGCGCTTTACGGAGCTAATTGTACGATCAACGTTTGTTACAGCCTGACGCTTAGCAACTTCGCCAACCAGAATTTCGCCGGACTTGCTAAATGCCACAACAGATGGTGTGGTGCGAGCGCCTTCAGCGTTCACAATAACGGTTGGGCTGCCGCCTTCAAGAGTAGCGATGCAAGAATTAGTTGTACCCAAATCAATACCTACTGCACGTCCCATAATTTCTCCTTAACTAGGTATTGCACGTTTTGTGCAATTACGTTTTCCTTTAAGTTTTGTAGTTACGTGAGCTGAGCTTTATTTAGATTCCTTATTGGAAACTAGGTAAATCACCAGCTTTTTTACTTTCCAAAACTTGAGCCTACTACACTCAACTTGTAAAAGTCAACTTTTATTCCCAAAAATTACAAAAAACTTTATACAACTAGACTCAAGTTTTGCAATTTGAGCAAATATAAGGAAAACTTCACGCGCTGAACTTAAAGTGTCGAAGTGAATTATTAAGCGCATTGTAACGCGCCAAAACACCAATAAGCGGCGTGCCAATACCGGTTATAAGTTTAATTGCTTCAGTTGCCATCATTGCGCCAACAATAGCCGCAGTCGCGCCTAATACTGCCGATTTTGGCACCGTTTCTTCCGGAGGTGGGCAAGGATACAAGTCGCGCAATCCTGGCCCCTCTCCAGGCATAAAAACGCTTACTTGACCCTCGTAATAAAGCACCGAGCCATAAACTTCCGGAGTTCCCTCACTCCATGCAGAATCCGCAATCAAAAAGCGAGTAGCAAAATTATCGCAACCGTCAATTATCAAGTCGTGATTTTCTACAAGCTGCTTTGCATTATCTTCATTAAATCTATTTACAAGGTTGATTTTTAAGCCAGGAGATAGCGCCTGCAAGCGTTTAGCTGCAAGTTGCGCTTTAGATTGGCCGCACTGATCAACAGTGTACAAAGTCTGCCTTTGCAAGTTAGAAAGCTCAACAACGTCGTCGTCACAAATTGTGATTTCGCCGACTCCTGCTGCAGCAAGCGAAAGTAGGCATGGAGAACCAAGTCCACCTGCTCCAACCATGCAGATTTTCGCATTGCGAAGTAACTGCTGATGTTCATGTGTAAAGCCCGGCAGGAGCAAGTGGCGGCACGTGCGCTCTGCCTCAAGCTCCTGCAGGTTGTCGTAAATTTTATTAATCGTCATGCTTAAATAAATATGCCGAAATTCATAGTACAAAATTTACAGCACGGAATCAGCCCAAGCGCGGCCCTCAACAGGCGAGGAAGCGAGAGCATGATTTCGCATTGGAATACGCCCAGCGTCGTGAGCAAGCTTTCCAGCAGTTACAGCAGCAGCCATTGCGCGGCCCATCTTAACTGGATCTGGGCAACGAGTTACAGCGCTTGCAAGAAGCACGCCGGAGCAGCCGATTTCAAAAGCTTTAACAACGTCGGAAGCAGTGCCAACGCCGGCATCCAAAATCACAGGAACGCCAGCTTCCTTGCATTCGCGCACAATCAGCTCAATATTTCGAGGATTCAAAATACCAAGACCAGTACCAATTGGAGCGCCACCAGGCATAACAGCCTTCACACCAAGCGAAACCAAACGACGAGCCACAATCGGATCGTCATTCGTGTAGCAAAGCACGCTAAATCCTTCTTCAACGAGCTTTTCTGCAGCAAGCAAAACTTCGCGAGTATCTGGGAGCAAAGTATCGTCGTCTGCAATCACTTCGAGCTTAATCCAGTCGGTTCCAAGAGATTCGCGAGCCATTTTTGCTGTAAGCACAGCGTCATGCGCAGTTTTGCAGCCTGCAGTATTTGGCAAAACGTTAATATTGTGACGCTGCAACATGCCGTAAATATCCACGCCTGTTTTTGCGTGACGACGCAAAGCAACCGTTGCTACTTCCGCACCCGAAGCCACAAGCGACTTCTCCATAATGTCAATGCTTGTCATGCCGCCAGTGCCAAGCAAAAGCCTCGAATGTAAAGTCTTACCACAAAGTTGCCAAGTATCGGCACTTTCTTGCGTATTGTTTTCAGAATTATTTTCTGTCATTTTAAGCCTTTTATTTAAAATTTAATATTTTGTAAGTATCAGCCGCCTTGAACTGCGCTGAGAATCTCGATTTGATTCCCGTCGCAAATCACAGTCGATGCCCACTGATTGCGCTTAAGCACATCGTCGCCAATAGCAACAGCTATGCCAGGACCAGCGTCTGAACCGTAACGTTGAGCAATGAGCTCAGCAACAGTTAACCCATCTTGAACTTCAATAGTTTCACCATTGACGACGATTTGCATAATTCAACCTTTATTAACGTCTATTAAAATTGCGCAACTAAAACTTGCGTTACTAGAAACTTGAGCTACTAGAAACTTGCGTTACTAGAAGCGAGCAGGATTGCAGCTTTCCAAGAATCCCTTTTCCTTCTCGGTCAACTCTTGCTCAAGCACAAGCTTTGTAGTCAAAGAAGAGCCCAAAGCGGTGAGCAAAATGCCGTGACGGAAGTAGCCAGTGGAAATCGTAGTATGCGTCTTAGGATCAATACCAATGAATGGCAAATCGTCCGGAGTTCCAGGGCGGCCGCCAGCGGTAACCTCAGTAATCGAGCATTCCTGAATGCCAGGAAGCACGCTTGCGGCATCGCGAAGCAAGTCGAGCACGCCACCGACCTTTGGAATATCGCGGTCGTCTTCGCGAGAAGTAGCGCCGAGCACAAGCTCGCCAGTTTCCTTAGCGCGAGGCACTAAATAAACTGGACGGTCATGCACAAATCCACGAACCACAGAGCTCAAAATTGGACGCAAAGGCTCTGGAATAGTCATACGAATCATATCGCCCCACACAGCGCGAAGCTTAAGCTGAGGAAGCATATCCTTAGCTCCCAAGCCGGATGCCAAAACTGTGTCAGGACCCAAATCGTCTGGAGTGCTTGCGCGACGCTCAATAACAACACCGCGCTTTTCGAGTGCGTCAATCATTGCTGCAGTGAAAAGACGAGGGTTGATTTGATGATCGTCCGGCACGCTTACAGCGCCAGCAATAGTTGGCGAAAGAGCAGGTTCAATTTCACGAAGCTTACTCACAGAAATATGCTCAGCTCTACGTCCGTAACGGTGCTGCAAGTTTAGCAACTCATTCACGTGCTCGTTATCTGCAGCGTCGCCGCCGATTACGTAAGAGCCGCACTCTAAATAACCGGTTGGCTTATCAGTATACTTTGCAACCGAATCAACCAATTCCTTATACATGGTTGCGGACTCAAACATAAGTGGATACAACGCTTCTTGCTGATATTGCATTTCTGCGGTAGGAGCTAACATGCCGGCAGCATGGTGAGAAGCGCCAGAGACTGGATCCGGATCAATTATGCTAACTTTTACGCCGGCTTCCGTAAGTCTCCACGCTGTTGCTAAACCAATAATACCTGCACCAATAATACGAATATTTCGCATATATACTCCTTCCCTACGGCGGCATTACCCGCATCAGGTTTACGGTCGGCTTTCGCCCTCTCAGCCTGTATAGAACAAGCTCCCGCGTTTCGTAGCTTTGACCTTCAAAACTGCGATTGTAAAGCACTGCAATATTGCCAACTTTAGCGATATTACAAACGCTACAGATAGACGTAACGAAATTATGTGATTTTCGTCACACTACCGTGTAGCATTCTAACACTTTTACAAAAAATCTGTTAATTGAGACGGCATGTCAAATCACAAAACTAAGCATTTTTCGTTACTAGCGCAGTACAGTTTCTGCGCAAGTAACTTATCTCACGTTTGGAGCAATTAGCTTAGTGCAGCACTCCAAACGCGAGAAACATACCTCACATTTGGAGCGATTGAAGATAAGTTTCGCTCCAAACGTGCGCGACGACCTGCTTTCGCGCGCGAAAGCAACTCGGAGCGTGAGCTTGCTCAAGTTGAAAGCACGGTGTGCTTTCAACGCAAGCTCAGTAGCGAGCGCGTTAACCGCGCGAGCGTTCTTTCGTGCAGCAGCATGAAAAAAATCCCTCGCGAAATATCGGAAGATAATCGCGAGGGATTTTAGGCATGCGCTATAAGTTACTCTTTAGAGTGCTTGCGACGGCGAGAAGCCACGCCTGCAGCACCAAGACCAGCGAAGATTACAGCAAATCCTGCAAACAAGCCAGTTGCAGCACCAGTCTTAGCAATCTTATGACCAGATGAGCCACTGAAACTATTAAGCAACGCAGCCTTAGCATCCTGAAGCTTCCTCAAAGCCGCATCAACCTGAGCCTGCGTAGCATTAGGATCGTTAAGCACGCTCTTAGCCTCAGCCAAAGCCTGCCTGTAAGCCACAGCCTCAGCAGTATTAGCATTAGTCTCCACAGCATTATTAACTTCGATTTGCAAAGCAGACTTATCTGCAGATCCATTGGAAGAATCGCCTAAACCGTCAGAGTCGTAGAAGTGACCATAACCATTGCCGTAGCCATATCCGAAGCCATTTTCTGAATCAGAGCCAAAATCAGCACCGGATTCAGAGCCACTTCCATTTCCGCCACGACCGAATGGATTATTAATCTTATTCTTAGCTGCAGCAAGCTTCTTCAAAGCCGCATCAACCTGAGCCTGCGTAGCATTAGGATCGTTAAGCACGCTACGAGCCTCAGCCAAAGCATCCTCATACGCATCAATATCAGCCTTGTTACCAATAATGAAGTACGGCGACTTACGGAAGTTAGCATCATCATCAGCCTCATCCTGAAGCTTAGACTTATCAGTCTTGTTAGAATCGGCAATCTTCTTCTTAGCCTCTTGAAGCCTCTTCAAAGCCGCGTCAACAGCTGACTGGCTAGCAGAGGAGTCATTTAGCACGGAATTAGCTTCATTTAAAGCATTCGTGTAATTTTCAAGATCTTTCTTCGCATCCTCGTCTGCAGGAGTTGCGTTAGCCTTAGCTTCAGCATTCTTATACTCCGCAGATTCATTGAACTTTGGAGTTATTATGTTGCCGTCAGAATCCTTACCTTCTACTTCGTTTCGAAGCTTAGATTTATCTGTACTAAACTGGCTGATAGCTTTCTTAGCATCTTGCAAAGCCTTCAAAGCTTCATCAACCTGCTTTTGCGTGGCGTTTGTATCGCTTAGAACCTTATTTGCGTCTGCTAAAGCCTTTGTATACGCAGTAGCCTCACTAGAACCAGCAGCATTCTTAAACTCTGGAGTATCTTCGAACTTCGGAGTAATTACTTTGCCGTCTTTATCTTTACCGTCAATCTCATTTTGCAATGAAGACTTATCAGTGTTGAACTGCGCATCGTTTTCGATGTCGGACTTTGCTTTCTTCAAAGCCGCAAGAGCCTCGTCAACTTCTTGCTGAGTTGGATGCTTACTAAGCGTTTGATCTTCAGCATCCTTTACAAGTTTGCGCGCTTTCGTTAATGCTGTGTTGTAAGCATCAAGCTTATCTTTTGCATCCTTGTATGCAAGAGAATCTTGATTGCCTTTAAGCTTTTCAAGAAGATACTTGGCATTGTTAATCTGAAGCTTGTGCTCAAACTTATCAGCAGCAGGTTCGCCAGTTGCGTCATCTGCCTGAGACTTTTCAGTTTCAGACTTAAGATCTGCGGAATTGGTCTTATATGCATCAAGACCTGTTCGAGCCGCTTCAAGTGCAGCAAGAGCCTCATTTACCTGCGCTTGCGTTGGCTTTTCTTCTGCAGGAGTGCTAGTATCCTTACTCTTTGCGAGCAATTCATTGGCTTTAGCGAGCGCAGAATCGTACGCTGTCTTTGCTGCGGCAGCTGCGTTATTTCTATCTGTATCAGGAACAAGATTTCCAGATGCGTCTGCCTTCATAAATTGCGGATTAGAAGCATTCCTATATGCGTCAGAAGTTACAGTTCCCTCAACAGCTTCAGCAGTATCAGTCTTAGGAGAACCGTTCTTGACAACACTTTCTTGCAGCTTAGCAAAATCAGTGTTGTATGTGTCCAAAGCCTTGCGTGCTGCATCAAGATTCTTAAGCGCAGTATCTACTTCCACTTGAGTTGCGTCTTGCTTTGCAAGCGTATCCTTAGCAGACTTAAGCGCATTGTCGTACGCTGTTTTAGCGGCAGAAGCCTGCGTATTCTTAGAATTGTCTTCACCACTATCGTTCTTAAACACAGGATTATCCGTGTTCTTATATTGAGGCAGTTGCTTAGTGTCTGCATCAGCATCCACCGACTTACGCAAATCATCCTTCTTGGTCGCGTAAGTAGAAAGTGCCGCGCGCGCTGCCTCTAAGCGCTTAAGAGCTGCATCAACATCTTTCTGCAAAGCCTTATTTTCAGGATGCTTTTGCACGCCGTCGAGGAATGTTGAGGAGCTTGGATCACCTGTGCCTTCCACAGAATCATCGATTACTGCTCCACTAGCATTCTTGTCTTTATCAACTTGATTTGCTAAAACTTTCTTTGCAGCAGCAAGCGCGTTATTATACTCATCAACAATCTTCTTAGCTGCTTCTGCTTTAGTGTTTGCTTCCCCCGTAAGCGATGCATCGCTTGCCTTAGCAGCCAACGCTTTTGCATTCTTGTAAGCAGTTGTGTTTTGAGTCACATCATCTTGATCTGCAGAAGTTTGCAAAGCAGACGGCTTAGTTGCATAAGTTACAATAGCATCGCGCGCTTTATCGAGTTTAGCTTTTGCTGCATTAATCTCTTCCTGTGTAAAAATGGTAGTTGTTGTGGCAGCATCAATCCTTTGCTTAATAGTTTTAGCTTCCGCGTACGCATCGTTATACGCAACAAAGTCCTTACCAGCCTGCGTCTTTTTAGCAGCATCAGCTCCGTTTTGGCTTTCCTCATACGCATTAAAGTATGCAGGAAGCTTATTACCGCTGAAATTATTTGCAAGGGTCTGAATTAAGTCATAGCTATTTGTTTTAAGCTTATGCAAATTCTCTTCGGCTGTTTTAAGATTGTTGAGCGCATCATCTACCTGCGCTTGCGTTGCCTTAGGATTATTAATAACTTCCTTTGCTTTTTGTAGAGCCTCATCGTACTTAGATGCGTACTGCTTAGCTTCTTCCTTATTTAAACCTTCAGGAAGATTGTCATCAAAGTATTTGTCGTAGGTACCGTTCTTATAGAAAACGCTCTTCTGATTTTCACCATCGCCGTCGTGGTCATGACTTTGCAAAACCTGCGCATCAAGAACAGACTTATTCGTTGCCTTAGCATCAATTGCTTTCTTGGCATTATTAAGCTGCACAATAGCCAAATCAACATCGGCTTGCGAAGCATTCGGGTCAGCAAAAAGCTCTTGCGCTTTCTTTACAGCTTCATTGTATTTATTGCGCTCTTCTTCTGTGGCGTTCTGATACGCAGGATCAGCTGTTGAAATATCACCAGACGTACCAGTTTTCACCTTGGCATCAGATGAAATAATCTCGCTCAACTTATCTTTGTTGGTTTCAAACTCATCCAATGCTCTGCGCGCTTTATCAAGCTTCTCTTTGGCAGCGTTTACTTCTTTTTGCGTAGCATACTGGTTTGCGTTTACTTTTTGAGCTTCTGCAAGAGCTTCATCGTACGCAGTTTTTGCCTGAGTAGCTTTATTATTCTTCTCTGTATCAGGCGAACCATCCGCTTTCTTAAATTGTGGATTAGCTACGTTCTTATACCTATCAGTTGCATGCGTTCCAGTAGCTGCCGCTCCCTGTGCGGTTGAAGCAGTCCCCTGATCCGTAATATCTTTATTAAGATCTTTCTTATCTGTAGGATCACCATTAAGAGCTTTATACGCTTTATTTAGCTTAATAGCCGCGTTATCAATATCGGCTTTCTGCTGCTCTGTAAGATTCTCTTTAGCAGTATCTTTAACGTCTTTATAAAGATTATTGGCCTCACTAAGCGCAGTATCGTAATTATTCCTCAAAGTATCCGACGCATTGTAATACTTTGACTTAGTTGGCACTTTTTTGTCCCCAACCTGCGCAGTTGTATACTCATCAATCGACGCCTTCAATTTAGTTTTATCATGCGAAGGCTGCGGCACAAACAGTAAGTTAATAGAGCTAACTGAGACTGCAAGCTTAAAATACGAATAATCGTACGGAGCCAAATACAAATGAGCTGGATATACCTTGCCACTCTTAGCAGCAAGCTGCATATGGGCATCATTGCCAAAATGATAATCCTGCACATCTGAATTATGGTCATCTAAATTATGATCCGAATTATCAATTGCAGGATTACCATTCCAATATGGGCCGCCCATATTGCCCATCGTAAGCGAAGTTGTTGGGTTGTCCTGAGCATCGAGCAAATAGTGCATATTAGATCTTTGCCCTTTACCATTTCTGCCTTCGCTAGCAAGCGTCTCTCCGCCAATTATCGTGCGCAAACCAGAATTGGCAATTTTGGGCGTTGCTTTCAAATATTTAACAACATTTTCCGTGTTGAATTTCTGCGCTTTTGTGGCATCATAGCGGTAAATAAGCGTATTCTTGTCACTACTCCAGCTAAAACCTTCATCGGTGTTGCGCCCATCCATTTGCTGCTTAGTCCACTCAAGGTTATAGTCCTTACGAATATCAACTGCGCGTGTAAGCTTGCCGTGTTTAATATCCGACTTAAACTGCACATACGCTTTATCTGTTTTTATCGTAACAGTGATGGTATTTTCTGCCATACCATTTGAAATTGCCCTATGAGGACCATCATCAATCCAGTGAGCAGTATTACCTGAATACCAATCAAATTTGATTTGATCTTTGCTTGTAAGCCCAAGATTCGTATTGCTTTTATTATCGTCAAATAACTTTTGCTTAATGCGATCAAGCTCGTCGTTAGAAAAACCGATTGGATTATACACAGGCACAGCATTATCGCCAGAAGGGATGGTAATCTTAGATTTATCAATCTCTTTTATGATTGCATCATCCAAGTTAATTGTGTCTGTATAGTCACCCTGCCCTGGAATTATTTGCCCAAAATTAATAACAATTTTCCTGTTATCGCCAAAAGTCACTTTATCAACGGAAACTTTATTTGCTTTAGCTACACGCTTCCTAATCTCAAGTTTTTCAGAATCAGTCAAATGCTCAGGATCTTTGATTACTGGCTTATCAAAATTAAGATCAGTATTTGGGAACATTGGCGGCATTGGGTAATCTTCATCATCCCCATCGTCAGCATTAGTAGCTAACACCATAAATGGCGAAGCTGTAGATTTTAGCTTAGGCTGCTCTGCCTCGTCTCTATTTGCATTAGGCTGATTATCTTCAGTTTTCTTTACTTCAGTTTGCTTTGCTTGAGTCTTTTCTACTTCAGGCTTCTCTACCTTAGTTTGCTCAACATCCTTCTTAGAAGGCAGACCCCCCCCCATTTGGTGTTCAGGAGTTTCAGTCACATTCTTCTTCTGAACCTGCTTATCGTTAACTTGTTGCTCATTCTTCTGTTGCCCGCCTTTTTGAGCATCACTTTGAACAACCTGTGAATCTTTCACCTCTGCAGCTTTTGCAATATTCGCAGGAGTAACGCTAAAGGCTAACGCAGCACCGGCAAGCACTCCGGCAGCGCCTATAGTGAGTGCAGCCACTTTGCGTGTATTCACAGCTTTCGCAATAGCGCTGCTAACAGAAGCATCCAAGATTACCTTGCTCTCACGCTTTACAGACTTTGAACCCATAATTCCTCCTCTTCAAAATGCACTTATGCTCTCTAGGCTGTAAATTATGCCACGTACGCATTTAAAAATGCATCCAAATATGCGTAAATGTATATTTCTGCATAAAGCAATCTTTTAGCGTATTTTATTGCGTCCATACAGCCCGTTAATGATGAATTGTACCATTTCGCAGTCAATTTTCATAGGGTCTGTTTGCCAATAAACAGACCTACTCACTCAACCGAACGCAGCAAAATCTCCTCAAGCGCATGCTTTACCGAAACAGGCAGCGTGCAACGCCATTGCGCCCACTTAACTACAGATGGCTGATCAGTTGCGTAAGCGTTAAGCATATCAACGCTGTTGCGATACTTTTCTGCTTCCGATTCGTTTTCGTATTCAAGAGTTGAGATTGCAGCAATAGCGCTTGCACTTCCGCCAGCCTCACGCACTGCGTCAAAAGCCATTTCCTTACCGCGGTACGGCACTTGCGCTTGAAGCAGGAATCTGTAAGCGTCACCAACTTTAGGATCGGCAGCGATTTGCAATCCACCGTCAACAATTACGCGAACTTCCGAACGAGCCGGCACGTCTTTTACAGAAACAGTTAAGCTCAAAGTCGATTCTTCGCCTTCGTAAGAAATTGCAAAATCGCTTGCGTTAAGCTCTCGGCTTCCTACAAATACGCGCACGTGCGCAAAATCTGCGCAAGCAACTCCTCTAAACACAACGTTCCAGTTGCGTTTTTGCGGCACAGATTCTACGGCAGCTTCCGCACCTTCTACGCCGGAAATAATAAATTGCGTAGAAGAATTGCCGTCTCGCCACACAAAATTCATACGCGTGTCGGCAGTATTACCAGCAGACGCTGCAGCAAAATCACCGTTGTCCTCTCGCATCACAAATTCGCCGTCAGCTCCAGGGAACACGAGCACGCGCAAATTACGAGGATTTTCAACACTATTAACAGATTCAGCAATCTCAGCACTACGCTCGCAATCTGCCACTTCTGGCAAAACTTGCGTAGGCACAATCGCTCCAGCACGCGCAAAAGCAGGAACGCGGTCAATCGCGCGCCACGCTTCAAACCTGCGACCATTCCAGCCGCGAGACACGTACCTGCGCCCGTCAAACAAATCGTACCAGTCACCTTCAGGCAACCAAACTCCAGCGCATCCGCGCAAAGTAGCAGCATCGTTAGGCGAAGTAATCGG
The DNA here is from genome assembly GCF_046508745.1 of Gardnerella sp. Marseille-Q9185. Classification (NCBI taxonomy): domain Bacteria; kingdom Bacillati; phylum Actinomycetota; class Actinomycetes; order Bifidobacteriales; family Bifidobacteriaceae; genus Gardnerella; species Gardnerella sp. Marseille-Q9185. Next base: position 31,863 of record NZ_JBKFWK010000005.1, on the reverse strand, counting down.
CGCTACTATAAGCTCGCTTCCAAAACGGTATTCGTTAGGAATTTCGTAAGCCATTCCAACTTCCGGCGACTGCCAGTACATTGGCTCAATAATCGGCCTGCCATCAAAAGCTGCACGATAATTCATCGTATAAACGTATGGCAAAAGTTCCGCGCGCAAGCGAAGCATTTTCACCATTGCTTCGCGAGTTTCCTGAGGGAAATTCCACGGCTCTTTTCCAGCAAACGGTGAGCAAGTCGAGTGCAGACGATTGATAGGACTAAACGCGCCGAAAGCATACCATCTCGCTTCCAACTCGTTATTTCTAACGCCAAGCATGTGGCCGCCAATATCGTGACTCCACCATCCGTAGCCAATATTTGAAGCTGTAGAAGTGAAGTAAGTTTGGAAAGCAAGGGAATCCCAAGTAGTAACGGTATCTCCCGAGAATCCAACTGGGTAGCGATGCGAACCAGGCCCCGCATAGCGAGAGAATGTAAGCGGCCAGCGGCCGTCGCGCGCAGCATCCTCATAATGCATGTGGTTCAGCATCCAAAGCGGATCCAAACCAGGCTCGCGCGTCACACCACCCTGCTGCCAATCAATCCACCAAAATCGCACGCCTTCATCTTCCATGCGATGATGCATATTGAAGTAAGCTTCAACAAATTGCGGGTTCGTTAAATCAAATTCCACAGCTTTGCCGCTCGCCGGATCAATGCCAGCATCTTGCGCAACTTGCGCATAATCTTTTTCAAACGCACGCACTCCGTCGCGCGGATGCAAGTTCAAAGTTGGAGACAATCCAGCCGCGTTAAGTTTACGCAAAAAAGCGCGATGATCCGGGAAAAGCTCCTCATTCCACGTGTAACCCGTCCAACCGGAACCATACTTCGAATCAACGTCCGTCACATGCCAATCCATATCAATAACAGCCGTGCTAAAAGGTATGCCTTCGCGCTTAAAACGATTATGCAATTGCAAATATTCGTCTTGACGGTAGCGATAGTATCTGCTCCACCAATTACTTAACGCAAAACGTGGAAGCAGCGGCTGAGCGCCTGTGAGCTTATAAAAGTCTTGAATTGCTTGAATGTAGTGGTGTCCGTAGCCGAAGAAGTATAAGTCTTTATATCTTCCTGATTGCTCGCTAACTTTTTGCGCACGCGACTTAACCCAAGCCCCATACGGGTTTGGTTTGCCATTTATTTCCTCAGCTGGCACAATTTCGCAAGTTGCAGAATCGTCTAAAACAGACCATCCGTCGCGCGAAAGTATTCCTTTACCAAGTTTTACTGGGCCGTTCGCCTGATCCAAAGTTCTAAAAGTTCCAAGAAGATTTCCCGGGCAGTCGTCGCCGTAATGCCACGTGTTAAATTGAGTACACGGCACTCCGCGCACAACAATACTTAATCCTTCTTTACTAAAAGCTTCGCAATTATAAGTAAGATGCAGCTTTTCAGTTTCGACTTCCAGCCATCCGTTTTCGTTTTTGCGCGCACTAAATTGAGGCTGAGCATCCGAGCTTTTGTGAGCAAAATTGCGACAGATTACAGTTTGCGTAGGATTGTCAACAAACTTTCCGTCGTCACTCCACTCAAGACGCAACAACGAATCTGTAATAACTGTAATTCGCCACTTTTCGCCTTTAATTACCTGAGTATCCTGTGCTTTTGCGTTTGAATCAGTTACGTACTTATAAAAAATTCCCGACTTGGAAAAGTCCATTTTTGCACCTTTGCTTTTTATTAATTAACGCGCGTTTTTATTTGACGAATACTGCGAATAATGCTGCAATCGCCAGCATTACCGGATACCATGCGTACATTGTCCAGCGAAATACTGGCGAATCCTTATGGCCGTCTCCGTAAGGGCTGCGATAGTGCAAAACTGCCACGCCAATACCAGGCGCAAGCATCGACATAGCGCCAAACATGCCGGAAATCAGCTCCATGCGAATTTCATGCTTTTGCATCAGCTCAAAAATCAGCACAAACACAAGGAATAGCGCGCCTCCCCAGAAAATTTGTTGACGCACATAAACTTTGCCAATAATATTCCACAATAATCCTGCAATTACTACTGCAGCATACGAAACACTGCGCAAAAAACCGCTAAAACGCTCTCGAACCATGTCAATTCCCATAAGAACAAACAGCGCAATTACGAGCGCAAACACTGGATTTTGCGAGCGCAAATCAAACGCGCAACCGGATGTAGTAAGATCGTACGGCACTTCGCAAATTATTGCCAAAATCAAAAGTCGCAATATATAAAGATTCACGTTATGCGTATTGTGATACCCGCGCATAAGAATCCACGCATACCATGGCAGCGCAGTCCAACTAACTACTTCGCAAAGAACCGCGAATGTAAGAGCAAGCATATTATCTTTGCGCAAGCCGCCGAACAAATGCGGTATTACGGGAGCGCTAAATGCACTAAGCATCATCATGAATGCGCCAAGCATTTTAAACTTGCGCAAAGTAATGCCCATTTTTATGTTTTTATCTGCACGAATTTTAGGCTTTAGCACATCCATGACTTGCACTCCCTCGTATTTCCACGAATTGTTTCGCATAACACTTACTCTAAGTAACGTTCTAGCGTTCTTTTTAAGTAACGTTCTTTTTAAGTAACGCTTGCTTATTTTTTACTGCTCTGTTTTACTACCGTTTATTGTATCGCAGTATTTATTGCGACTTAAAGCGGCAGATTGAATATTGCAAAACTTTGCGCGCCGAGTTTCAAAGAATTTCCGCAGCTTAATACTTCGCCGATTTTTAGCAAAGGATTTTCTACTGCTTCCTGAGTAAGATTTGCCAACGTTTCAAACGGTACCGTTTCGGCGTTCATTCCAGGGTTCATAACAACGATGCTTCTTTCGACAGCCGATTCTCCCTCGTTACTTTTTGCGCAACGCTCGTAAGCAAATCCGCGGCCGTCAACAGGAGCATATAACACTCGCCATGATGCGTCAGCTTGCAAAGAAGCGCGACTATGACGAAGCGCAATAAGTGAGCGCACCCACGAAAGGAAGGAATCTTCGCAATTAATTTGCGCAGAAACAGTTGGAATTTCGCCACTTTCTACAGCTTGTTTGCGAGAATTTGCGCAAGTTCTTCCATCTGCTCGCACTTCAACAGGCAAGTATAATTTAGATTTTGCAGCTGTTGAGAATCCGAGATTTTTTGTGTCATCCCACTGCATTGGCGTGCGCGTGCCCGTACGAGCATAACCGCCTTCTTTTGTTGGAATATCGCGATATTTCATTCCAATTTCGTCGCCGTAATACACAAAAGGCACGCCTGGCATTGTAAGTAGCATTCCGAAAGCTACTCTGCGCTCACGCTCATCTAAGCGCGGAGCCATGCGCGGCGTGTCATGATTGCAAGTGATGAAACTAAAGTAACCTTGGTTGCAAGTTGACTCATATTGTGGGCAGTAGTCGTCTAAGAATGGGCAAATGCTGCCACCACCTCGCGCCGAAAAGTAGCTGTGATCATGTTCAGGATTGCTATCTAAAGCGTTATCAACATCACGAGCTAAACGTGCGTAGCCGTTAGGATTTCCATCCCAGCGCCAGCTTAAATAAAAGTCCATGTCAAACCCAGCTGCCAACGCCTGACGCGGCCTGCCCCATTCGGAAACGAAAGCAGCCTGCGGATACTCTTCTTTTACAGCGCCCAGCATTTCCTGCCATGCGCGAATTGTATTGTCTTTCCCAAGACTTCCTTCGCCATTATTGTCATCGTTTTTTACAAGCGAATCAGCCATATCAACACGGAAACCGTCAGCGCCGAGCGAAAGCCAAAAACACATAACATCAACCATTGCGGCGCGAGTTTCGGCAGCCTCTTTAGAATCAGGCGAAGATTGCCAATCGCGATCCCTATGTGCAAAACCGTAGTTTAATGCAGGCTGGCATTTGAAGAAGTTTAGAATGTAGGTAGCATCTCGCTCGGTTTCTCCGCCAATAAAAGGCATAGAATAGCCACTAAATGCGCTGTCTGTCCAAATGTAGCGCTTGCTTAACTCGTTTTCTTGAGCTTTTGAACTTTCGCGGAACCACTCATGCTCTTCACTGGTGTGACCTGGCACTAAATCAAGCAAAATATGCATTCCACGAGTGTGAGCTTCATTAAAAAGCTGCTGCAAGTCTTCGTTAGTGCCGTAGCGAGCAGCTACTTTTTTGTAGTCACGCACATCGTAACCAGCGTCTTTAAAAGGAGAGTCGTAGCAAGGATTAAGCCAAATTGCGTTGCAGCCAAGCGATTTTACATAATCTAATTTTTCAATAATTCCTTGAATATCTCCTATACCATCGCCATTTGCATCATAAAAACTTTGCGGATAAATTTCGTAAAAAACCGCGTCTTTAAGCCATTGAGCATGATTATATAATCCCATTGCTTTACCCTTCTTTTGTTGCTATATAAAGTTTATACGACGACACTTTAAAAACATATTATTCAAAAAAATACAAACAACCCGCCATTCATTTGCAAACGACATAATATCCGTGTATACTACACATTGCTTACGAACGGATTTTTGTGAGACTTGTGACGCTGCTCTACGCAGCTATCGCGATGTTGCGCCACAACGAAATCCGTTACTACGCCACCAAATGATATGCCAGTTTTGGCATGATATAGGAGGTCAAGGATGACGAATATTAAGAAGATGCTGGGTGCAGGTCTTGCTGTTGCTACATTGTTTGGATTTGCAGCTTGCGGTTCTAGCACAAACACCGATAATAAGGCTGCTGAGTCCGGCCCTGTTCAGCTTACAGTTTGGTCTGCTTCTGAAGATCAGAAGGCAGGCGGTTGGGTTGACACCGTCGAGAAGGAATTCCAGAAGGCCAATCCAAACGTTAAGTTCAAGAACACTGTTGTTGAGCCACCAAAAGCTGCTGAGTCTGTAAAGAAGGACGCAAAGGCTGCTGCTGATGTTTATCTCTTCCCTAACGATCAGCTTGGCGACTTGGTTAAGGCTGGCGCAATTGGCCAGTTGAGCGATGACGCTGTAAAGCAGGTTAAGGAACAGAACGAAGATACTTTGGTTAATTCCGTCACTGCTCAGGACGGCAACATGTACGGCGTTCCTTACACCGGCAACACCTGGTTCATGTACTACAACAAGGCTAAGTTCTCCGCTGACGAAGTAAAGTCCCTCGACAAGATGCTCGAGAAGGGCAAGGTTGCATTCGATCTTAGCAACGCTTGGTACCTCCCAGGCTTCTACCTCGGTGGCAACATGACACTCTTCGGCGAGAAGGGCACTGATGCCAAGGCTGGCATGAAGCTCGGCGACAAGGCTGCTGAAGTCACCAAGTATATCGCAAAGCTTTTCGCAAACAAGAACTTCGTTCTTGACGGCAACAGCGCTGGCTTGAACGGCCTCAAGAGCGGTAAGGTTGACGCTTACTTCTCCGGCTCTTGGGATGCTGCTGATGTAAAGAAGGCTCTCGGCGACAACTACGCTGCTGCTGCTCTTCCTACCTTCAAGACTGAATCCGGCGAACATCAGATGAAGTCCTTCGCTGGTTCTAAGGCTGTTGCTTACAACCCTAACTCCAAGCACCCAGAGATGGCTGCTAAGTTTGCTGCATTCTTGGGCTCCAAGAAGTCCCAGCAGATTGCTTACGAGAAGCAGGGCGTTATTCCTTCCGACAAGTCTCTTGCTGATTCCGTGAAATCTGATCCAGCTGCTGTTGCTCAGATGGAAACCATTGCTAAGACTTCTGTCTTGCAGCCAGCAATCCCTGAGATGGGTAGCTTCTGGGAGCCAATGGGCAACTTCGGTAAGGCAATTGCCAATCATGAAGTTACCGAAGCAAATGCTGATGCTAAGACCGCTGACTTTGCCAAGGGCTTAGCTGGCGCCGTAAAGTAAGCATTTACTTTCGATAATTAAATAAGTTTATATAAATGCGTAAGTGAAAATTACAAGTAACTTGTGCATTTGCAAATAGCACGCCCCAGTCCCCACTCTAGTGAAAAGGGGCCGGGGCGTGCTATTTATATATACTTCTCTAAAGCACTCACTGTTTATATGAAAGGTATGTCATGACTGGCACGACATCCACAAAGCGAGAAAGGCGCCAGAAGAAGACGTCAAATATAGAACGCTTTGCTCCTTCACCATATTCACTGAAAGAGGCTGCAGAGCACGCAGACATTCTTTCGTGGATTTCCGTTATTATCTTTGGTTTCGGCACTTTTGTTCGCAAACAATTCATTAAAGGCATTTTGTTCCTTTTGTGTGAAGCTGTTCTTTTTGGATTCTTATTCACAACCGGTGCAGAGTACCTTCCAAAAATTCTTACGCTTGGCACAAAAAAGCAAGGCAAGATTAAAGTCAATGGTTTCTGGCGTTATACTGCCGGAGATAATTCTGTAGAAATTTTGCTGTACAGCGTTATGGCGATTGCAGCAGTTATCGTGCTCATTTACTTAGCAACGCTATCTCTACGCAGCGCTTATAAGGCACAGGCTATTACAGCAAGCGGCCAAAAGCCAGTAAACTTTATTAAAGATGCTTCGTCTTTGCTAGACAGCAAAGCGCACATTGGTTTGATGACACTTCCAACCGCAGGTATTGTTCTCTTCACCATTTTGCCATTAATCTTCATGATTTCTATGGCATTCACCAGCTACGATAGGAATCACCCAGTTCTGTTTACTTGGACTGGATTAAACAACTTCTTCGCAATTGGTAACGCTAAGAGCTCTATTAACGCAGCTACATTCTTCGACGTTTTGCTGTGGACTCTTATTTGGGCATTCTTTGCAACATTCCTGAACTTCTTCTTCGGTATGTTTATTGCAATGATTATTAACCGCAAGTCCACTCGTCTTAAGGGATTATGGCGTACTTGCTTCTCTCTTACCATTGCAGTTCCACAGTTCGTGTCCTTGCTTGTTATGAACAACATGCTTCAGCGAAATGGTGCTATTAACAGCATCCTTCTGGAAAACCATTGGATTGCTCAACCTCTTCCATTCTTCCAGGATGTGACTTGGGCTCGCGTAACAGTTATTCTTATTAACCTTTGGGTTGGTATTCCATTCACGATTATGCAGATTACGGGTATTTTGCAGAATGTTCCTGCAGAACTTTACGAAGCTGCAGAGCTCGATGGTGCAAGTTGGTGGCAGCGTTTCATGAACGTCACTATGCCATACATCATCTTCGTGATGACTCCATACTTGATTACAACCTTCACTGGTAACATCAATAACTTCAACGTTATTTACCTCTTGTCTGGCGGCGAACCGACACCACTTGATTCTTCCGCAGGTAAGACAGATTTGCTTATTACTTGGCTCTACAAGTTGACAGTGGATCGCGGAGACTACAACATTGGTGCTGTTATCGGTATTATGACGTTCATTGTTCTAGCCGTCGTAGCACTTATTACGTATCGCAACTCTGGATCTTATAAGAACGAGGAGGGATTCCGGTGAGTAATAAAAATACCGCTATGCAGCAAGAACCTGTTGTACACAGCACTCGTAGCGTCTCTCTGTTTAAAGATCAACGTATACGAAGAATAATCGGAGATATTTTCTCCCACCTATTCTTGGCTGTACTGTCGATTATTTGGTTGATTCCAATTGTTTGGGTTTTCTTGGAAAGCTTCAACAAGAACGAATCCCCATTCCAGAAGACATTCTTCCCAACAGAGTATTCGTTCAATAACTATATTCGCTTGTTCACCGAGCGCGAAGCCTTGGACTTCCCGCGCATGTTCTTGAACACTTTGGTTGTGTCCATTTTCGTGTGCATTATTTCCTTGCTCTTCGTACTTGCCGTGTCGTTCTGCATGTCTCGCCTTCGCTTCCGCGGACGTAAGACATTCATGAATATTGCTTTGATTTTGGGCATGTTCCCAGGCATCATGGCAGTTATCGCTATCTACTTCATTTTGAAGGCTCTCGGTTTGACGAATGGTTCGGTTGTTCTAATCGCACTTATTATCGTCTACTCCGCAGGTAGCGGCGCCGGCTTCTACGTTATGAAGGGCTACATGGATACGATTCCAAAGTCTTTGGATGAAGCTGCTTACTTGGATGGTTGCACTACTTGGCAAGTCTTCTACAAGATTATCCTCCCAATCTGCAAGCCTATGATTGTGTTCCAGGCAATCACAAGCTTCTTGGGCCCATGGCTTGACTTCGTTATGGTTAAGACGATTGCCAACAGCCAGGACAACTACACTGTTGCTTTGGGCTTGTGGAAGATGCTTGATAGGGAATTTATTAGCCACTGGTTTGCGCGATTCTGCGCAGGCGCTGTGTGCGTTTCGATTCCTATTGCAATCCTGTTCATCATTATGCAGCGCTTCTACGAAGAGTCCATGTCTGGCTCCGTTAAGGGCTGATATTCTGCAAGTGATTTGTAGGATTTAAAAAAAAAGATGAAGGCCGAGGCGCTTTCGAGCGTTTCGGCCTTCTTTATTACGCAATTCAAAACATCAAAAAAAAAAAAATTAAAAAATTAAATAGTCGAGGTTAAAAATAATCTAAAATAACTTAAGCTACTCGCAGTTTGACTCAAAACGATACTGGTTACAAAACCTTACTGCATTAAGCCAAATGACGCTCGAATAAAGTTACGTACAAATAAAAATTCCAACTAATAAATTAAAAATAAGTAAATCGTAAAATTTAATATCACACTTAATTGCAAAACATACAGTAAGATAGTACTTACGAAATAACAAAATAAGAAGGATATTACACATGACGTTCCCATCTTCGGCAACCTGGCCAGTGTACGAAGGTCCTCTCGGTTTTACTTTGAACTCAAAGTCCACAACTTTCACCATGTGGGCTCCGACTGCACAAACTGTGACTTTAAGACTTTTTGAAACAGGCAATAACAGCGAGCCTACTCAAACACACGAGTTAAAACCGCTGCACGATGGCGCTTGGCGAGCTAATTTCCGCAAGCGCTTGGACGGCATATACTATGATTACCTCATCGCTTTTCCTGATGGCACTGTAAATCGCACAAGCGACCCTTGGGGTATTGCGAGTGGCGTAAACGGCGAGCGCAGCCTTGTTGTAGACGAAGAGCGCATATCTCCTGCCAATTGGCATAAAGATAAGTCTCCTAAGTTTGTGCGCCACGCAATGGTTGTTTGGGAAACGCATGTTGCTGACTTCAGCAGCAATCCTAATGGCGGTTTTAAGCCGGAACATCGCGGCCAGTATCTCGCTTTTACCGAAGAGCATACAACTTTACAAAACCCAGATTCTTCCGACTGCAACTTCCCTACCGGATTGGATTATTTAAAGAAGCTTGGCATTACTCACGTACAGCTCGAACCTATTTACGATTTTGCAACAGTTGACGAAGCTGCAATCGACAATGCGCGCAAAAATGGTGCTTCATCCGAAGAATTAGATTCTCTATACAACTGGGGTTACGACCCTCACGCTTATAACGTTCCAGAAGGTGCGTATTCCAGCAATCCTTACGATGGCACTGCACGCATACGCGAATGTAAAGCGATGATTGCGGCATTACATGCTAATGGTCAACGCGTAATTATGGATGTTGTGTACAACCACATGTATCGTTCCGCAGAAAATGCTTTTGAATGTGTTGCTCCTGGATACTTCTGCAGGCGTAACGCAGATGAATCATTCTCTAATGGTTCTGGATGCGGCAACGAAATGGCTTCTGAGCACCCTATGTTCCGCAGGTTTATTATTGAATCTTTGCTACATTGGGCACGCTGCTACCATATTGACGGATTCCGCTTCGATCTTATGGGTTTGACGGATACAGAAACTTTGAATCAGGCTCGCGCAGAACTAGATAATCTTCCTGGCGGCAAAGATATTGTTATGTATGGTGAACCTTGGGGCGCTTCAGACCCTGCTGCCGACGAAGCAATTTCTTTGGGAAATAAGGAAGGACGTCATACTCTTAACGAGCGCATTGGCTGGTTTAGCGACGAATCTCGCGATTCGCTTAAAGGCAATGTTATGAATCATCGCGACCGCGGCTATGTTAATGGCAACGAATTTTGGTGCTGCGATGCTGCTCGTCAAGCGTTGGACGCGTGGAGAGATACGCCTTCTGCAGGTAAAGACGTTGGCCAAATCGTTCAGTACACTTCTGCTCACGACGATTTAACTTTGTGGGATAAGCTTTGTATTTCTATGCGTGACAATGCTGGCGATTTTGAGTTTAACGCCCAAGACAAGCAGCAGGTTGCAGATATTTTGAACGCAAACATGTTTGCAGCAGGAATGGTTCTTTGCTCTGCTGGCATCCCATTTATGCTAAGTGGAGAAGAGTTTGGACGCACTAAGCACGGTTGCGATAATTCTTACAATCGCGGCGTTTTGCTAAATCAGCTTGATTGGGCGCGCGCTGAACAATTCAAGCCTTTAGTTAATTGGTATAAGGATCTTATTGCGCTTCGAGCAGAACACAGCGCATTGTACGACGGCAAGCGAAAGCAGCTTACTACATCTAATCGCACTGTTTTAGCTACTAGAATCGGCAATAATATTATTGTTTGCGCAAATCCTATGTATCATGAAGACGCAACTATTGAGTTACCAACAATTCACAGCACAAAGTCTAAGGGCTGGAATTGCATACTTAATTCAAACGATTATTATTCCGATTGGACAGGCTCTAAGCCTGAGTCTGACGCATTTATTGCAAATGAAGAAAATAATACTACTCTGCATTTGCCAAGACGCACTTTCGTAGTGCTTAGTGCTAAATAACTGCGTTTTAAAAAACTTACACCTGATATCGCAACGCTAATTTGCAAACGATATCAGGTGTTTATATAATTGACAAACAGAGCGTATTTCAATCCAGAGATGTATTGAGTGCACTCTACCGCCATAGTGGCACGTTTGGCACGCTTACGACGACGTTAGGGATGTGCCAGATTAATAGATAGAAGGAGCACCATGAGCAAAACAGCTAACGGCACAGCTGACACTGATAAGCCTATGGAAGAAAGCGCTGAGCGTCTTGCACGCCCGCTTATAAAACTTGCAAAAGCATGCGGTGTTGCCACTTTTTATATTGATCAGCAGGGAAGCTACACAGAGATTACAGACGAAGCATTGGTTGGAGTGCTTGACGCATTAGGGATGCCTGCTGACACTCAAGATAATATAGCGTCATCGTACAAGCGAGTGCAGTCTAAGAGAGCCAGTGAACTACTTCCTCCAACTGTAGTTTCATTTAACGGCACAAAAACTTGCGTACCAATTCACGCTGGGGGTTCTAAGCCGGAAGATATTAGACTTTCGCTTACGCTTGAAGACGGCACTGATTATGAAGGCAAATTAGGGAATATCCTAACGGAGGAAGACGGCGACCTATACACTGAACTTCCTGACGATTTGCCAATGGGATACCACACTTTGCACGCTCAAGTAACGAATAAAAACGGCGAAATTTCGCAGAATGCAGACGTTACATTGATTGCAGCCCCGGCACGCATTCCTCTTCCGGAAAGCGTAAAGAAGCAGCACCGTTGGGGCTTTATGACGCAAATGTATTCTGTGCGTTCTAAAGACTCTTGGGGAATTGGCGATTATGGCGATTTGCGTCGCCTACTTAAGGATGCTGGAGAAATCGGCAAAGCTGATTTTATGCTGATAAATCCAATTCATGCATGCGCTCCTGTAACTCCACTTGAGCCTTCGCCATACTTGCCTGAATCGCGTAGATTCTTGAATGTTACGTATATTCGTCCGCAAGATATTCCAGAATATGCTGAATTAAACGGAGAAGATCTTGCTAAAGTCGAGCAACTGCACGAGTCTATTGCTCCTCAAAACAATAATCCAAATCCTATGGATATTAACGCTGCTTGGGACGCTAAGCTTCCGGCTCTGCGTATAATCTTCAAGCAGCCTCGCTCTGCAGAACGCGAGCGCGAGTTTACTGAGTTTAAGCATCGCTCCGGTGAAGATCTTGATGCTTTTGCCACTTGGTGTGTTGCTTTTGAAGTTTGGGGCGCTCCTTGGGGAGAAAACTTGTGGTTTGACACTACTGGTAAAGGCACTCCGCAAATTGAACGACTTAAGCGCGAGCATGCTGATTTGTTTGAGTTCCATCGTTGGCTCCAGTGGATTGCGGACGAGCAGGTTGCTGCAGCTCACGCTGAAGCTAAGGCTGCAGGCATGGCGATTGGTCTTATGCAGGATATGGCTGTTGGTGTGCATGGTTATGGCGCTGACGTTTGGTGGAGTCCGGAACGATTTGCTAACGGCGTAAGCGTTGGCGCCCCTCCTGATTTCTACAACCAGCAGGGCCAGGATTGGGGTCAGCCTCCATTCGATCCAAATTACCTGGACGAAACAGGCTATATTGCTTACCGCGATATGGTTCATAACGTGTTCTTGCATGCTGGAGCTGCACGTATTGACCACGTTCTTGGGCTTTTCCGCCTGTGGTGGATTCCACAAGGCCAGGGAGCAAGAAACGGCGCATACGTGTACTACAACGTAGACGCAATGATTGCAGTTCTGACTATTGAAGCAACTCGCGCAGGCGGTGTTGTTATTGGCGAAGATTTGGGAACTGTACCGAAGTATGTTTCTAAAGTTCTTGCTTCTCACGGCGTGCTTGGCACTGTTGTTGAGTGGTTTACTCACGACGACGAAGCTGAAGCTGCTACTAAGAAGCTTGGAAAGAAGCAGATTATATTTGCTGATCCTTCTAAGTACCGCGAGTATGCACTTGCTTCTGTTACAACGCACGATATGCCGCCTACAGCGGGTTATCTTGCGTTTGAGCACGTAAAACTTCGCGAACAGCTTCACTTGCTTACGGATTCTGTAGAAACGTTCCTGGAGAACGCTCAAGCTGAACGCGATGCAATGATGAAGATGCTTCTTGAAGGCGGCTGGATTAGTAAAGAAGCTGCCGAGGATGTTGAAAATCACGTACAAGAGATTGTGGAAGCTATGCATGCGATTATGCTTACTTCCCCATCGCTGCTGCTGCAAGTTGCTTTGGTTGATGCTGTTGGCGAGCGCCGCTCTCAGAATCAGCCTGGCACTAGCACGGAGTATCCAAATTGGCGTATTCCGCTTGCTGATGCAGATGGTCGCGTAGTACACACTGATGAAGTATTTAAGTCGCCACGAGTGCTTTCTATGACAGCGGTTATGCGCGGCGAAAATACAAGGAAGTGAGTATAATTAAAACGTTGGTTTACTGAGAACCGACTCAATTCCCCGCAAGGAATATGGTTTGCATAGTAGCAAATTAAAATATTTCTTGCAATGATGTCCTATGTGAGGCGAGCGTCTACGATGATGCTCGCCTCATTAATTATTTGCATAAATCACTTCTTAATATACTTTGCGAAAACACGCTCCAACAAAGGCGTGTGAAGCATAATAGTCGATCCCCAACCAATGAATAATAGCAAAGGTAAGCCTTGCGGAAAGTAAATAACTGATGCAGCCACAAGACCTATAAAAATAGCGTCAACAATAATCATTCCAAGCGTTGCTTGCCAGTATGCAACGCTGAAAATAAAAGCATTCAGAATAGTTTTGCCAATAGAATTTTCAAAACGCGCTTGTAATGCGAAAACCCATTCTGCTATAAGAATCCAGATTATGCTTATTGCAAATTGCGGTATTAAAAGCGGTGGTATTCTAACTGCAATCCAAGCCCATAATATAAGAGCCAAAAATGGAGCCATTACAATCCAGATTACAGTTGATTTCAAAAAGTTGCTGGCAAATGCGCGGAAGTATGCAGAAGTCATGTGTCCTTCAGCATTTTCTACACGTCTTGCAGCGTCGTGCGCTGCGCTAACAGCTGCACCAATGGTGATTAAAGGTATGCTAGTAACAATCATAAGTATGGTAAGCCACACTGTATTAGCAAATGTTTCCATACCTTGCGCAAACTTTGAATCCGGGCTTCCAAACGAGAACATTTAATATATCTCCTTTACGTTTCTGTTTGCGCTATTTATAGCTGACTTACTAGCAATACTCTTACTAACAATACCCCTACCAACAATACAATGGTGGTGACTTACAAATCTTACGACCGTAGTCACCACCATTATTTTAACCACTTGAGATTTTGGAGGAGAAGAAATCTCAGCCTTTTACCGCACCTGACATAACGCCTTTGATAATATACTTCTGGCAGATGAGGTAGAAGATAATAATTGGAAGAATGGCAAGAACCAAGCAGCCCATCATGGCACCCATTTCAACGGAACCATAGCCACCCTTCAAATACTGAACTGCAATTGAAACCGTCTTGTACTTGTTCAAGTCCAAGGTAAGGTACGGAAGCAGGAAGTCGTTCCAAATCCACATAGTTTGCAGAATAGACACAGACACAATTGCTGGTCGCATAATTGGAATAATAATCTGGAAGAATATGCGCGGCACAGAAGCGCCATCAATCATTGCAGACTCTTCAAGTTCTTGTGGTATTCCCTTAATTACACCAGTGAAAATAAACACTGCAAGACCAGCGCCGAAGCCTAAGTAGATAATCCACAAGCCCCATGGAGTGTTCAATCCGAGCTTGTTAGTGATGTCGGAAAGAGTGAACATAACCATTTGGAATGGCACAATCATGTTAAATAGGAACAGCACGTAAAGCATTACAGCGAACCAATTGTTGACTCTAACAATCCACCATGCGCACATTGATGTGCAAAGCAGAATTAAAATCACAGCTCCAACGGTAATTACTATAGTCCACCAGAAGCTCATTATAAGATTCGTGCGCTCAATACCTAGGGAGTAGTTACCAAGCCCAATAAACGTTTTTGGATCAAAGCTAAAAGGCTCGCTAGCAATATAAATCTTCGACTTGAAGGAATTTATAAAAACTATAGCGATTGGGAAAATCCAAAGTAAGCTTACGACGGTAAAGAAGATTGTCCAAAGTACCGGATGCTTCATTTTCTCGTTCATGCCACTACCTCCTTAGACCTAGTAAGCATATTCTGAATCAAAGCAATAACAGCTACAATCACGAAGAACACAACTGCTTTTGCCTGACCAACGCCTTCACCATTTGTACGCCCGTAGAAAGTGTTGAAAATGTTCAAAGCCAACATTTCAGACTTATGAGAAGGCATACCGTTCGTCAAAGCCAAGTTCTGATCGAATAGCTTGAAACCGTTGGTAACTGTTAAGAATGTGCAAACAGTAATCGAAGGCATCATAAGAGGTATTGTAATCTTAAACAGCGTTTGCATCGGGGTTGCGCCATCAACTGCTGCAGCCTCAATAACATCTCCTGGAAGAGCTTGCAAACCAGCAATATAAATAATCATCATATAGCCGATTTGCTGCCAGCAAATAAGCAGAACCAATCCCCAGAAGCCATACACGGCAGAATATGTAATAGAACGGCCGAAGTATGCCAAAATACCATTAAGTACCAGCTGCCAAACATAGCCCAGCACAATGCCGCCAATAAGATTTGGCATAAAGAACACAGTGCGGAAAACGTTTGATCCACTGAACTTCTTAGTAAGCATATAGGCAATTGCAAAAGCAATTACGTTAATAAGAACAGTTGTTACAACAGTAAACGCTATAGTGAACATTAGCGAATGAAGGAAATGAGGATCCTTAAACGCCTTAACGTAATTACGAACGCCAATGAATTTACTATCCGTAACAGCATGGAATCTAGTAAAACTCAAATACACGCCCATAATAAACGGCACAACAAAACCAATAATAAAAGCCGCAAATGTTGGCAAAGCGAATAACGCCCACCATTTACGTATTGCTTTTCCGCTCATACTAATCATGACTCGTCACTTTCTCCTCCTTGAGTGCGACGTCACCATAGACGTCGATGTCCGAACCAATATCTTCATTCTACTACATGAATGAGCGATGTCAAACGTTGTCATTTTCTTGCAAAGAATTTATAACAAATTGCGATTCTATAATTAAAAAATTGCTTGCTATCATTGGCTTTTTAACAAAATCTGCTAAAATGGAAACGGTTGCAAACGTTTGTTTATTACGAACCACAAAAGTTCGTATCAAACAACCTACACGATGCCGTGTTAAAACGTTTGGTGTATGGGAATAAAGGAGTTCACATGCCGGCAAATATTCAAGATGTTGCAGATAAAGCACACGTGTCTGTTTCTACCGTGTCTCGTTCATTTACACGCCCAGATTTAGTTTCAGCTTCAACTCGCAACAAGGTATTGGAAATCGCAGAAAAGTTGAACTTTTCTATTTCCAAATCTGCAGCAGCATTAAAATCCGGCCGAACTTTGCGCATAGCTTTACTTGTAAGCGACCAAATCCGCCTATGGTTCAGCGCATCTATTATTCAAGGTCTTAACCAAGTATTTCACAGCGCAGGCTACGATTTATCTATTTTCCAGATTTCTAGTAGTGAAGAACGCAACGAATTTTTCACAATGCTTCCAACTAGACGAAACGCAGACGCTGTTGTTGTATGCTCTTTTGACGTAAACACTAACGAAATTGAGCAGCTTAAAACTACAGGAGTGCCTATTGTTGGCATAAATTGCTTGCATCCTAAGGACTGCGATTTTGATGCAACTATTAATATTGACGATGATCAAGGCGCGCGTCTTATGGCACGTCACTTGATTGGATTAGGGCATCACAATATTGCTTATGTTCGCACTACTCGCGATGTTTCACTACATTTCAGCGTTTTGCAACGTTATCATTCATTCATTGACGAGTGCAAAAAGAACGCACTTACGCCAATTGAAATTGTTGCTCCAGCTAATTTAGACAGAATAAGCGCTATAGTTTCTATGCTTCTTGGAAACGCAATAATGCCAACTGCTATTGCTTGCCAGGAAGACGGAATTGCAATACCTCTTATGTTCCAGCTTGCTCGTAGCGGTTATGCAACTCCTAGCGATGTATCAATTATTGGTTTTGACGATAGTTTTTACGCTCATGAAACTGGTTTAACTACTATTAGGCAAGATCCGGTTGAAATTGCGGCAACTGCAGCTAAAATAACACTTTCGCTTATAAACGGTCAGGAAGTTGACAATCCTTATAGAATTGTGCCAGCTCAACTTATTGTGCGCTCAAGCACAGCGGCTTTATTAAGCGAGTAAATATTTTATTTTATTTAAGCGAGTAGCTTTTTATAATTCCTACACACTATTTAAATAACAAAAATCCGCTAGGACTTAACACTAAACTGTGTCAGTATCCTAGCGGATTCGCTTACGTCACCTTTGCTTACTTACGTCAGAGGTGTAACGTTTATTAATTTATTTTAGATCACTCATCGTCTTCGTGAGCCTGAGCATATTCCTTAGCCCAGCCATCAACGAATGCGGTCTTGACCTTATCCCACTTGCCAGTGCCCTGAGCGTACTCAAGCAAAGCGGAACCAAGATCGTTCTTCCAGTTGTCAGATGGCATGACGGTGAAGTTCCAGCTTACTGGGGTCTTACCGGACTTTGCATCCTCAACAGCTGCCTGAGTCAATGGGTTGTCGGACTTAATGTCTGCGAAGCTCTTGAATGGAGTTGTGAAGCCCATCTGCTTGGACAAAGCATCCTTACCAGCATCGGAAGTAAGCAGCCACTTCAAGAAGTCCTTAGTAGCCTTCTTGTTTGCGTCAGAAGCCTTATCGTTGATGCACCAGTAATTCTCAGAACCGGTGGCCAAGCCCTGCTTCTCTTCGCCCTTAGCACCAATGTAAATTGGGAGCATGCCAAGATCTTCAGCCTTCATACCAGCCTTGGAGAGGTCACCCCAAGCCCAAGTACCATTCTGATAGAACACAGCCTTGTTCTGGGAGAATTCAGCGTTTGCATCTTCACCAGTCTTGGAGCTGAGCTGAGTTGCAGGAGTGGTGGAATCATTGATGTAGAGATCGAAGATCTTCTTGTAACCATCAAGGAACGTACCCTTAACCTTTGCAGGCTGCTTGGTAACGTGATCTTCCTTGAACTCGTAGTACAGAGGAAGATTTGCAAGGTGGGTCTTGAAGCGCCAGTCAGAGCTGGAATCGAAACCTGCAGAAGTAAATGCACCATCAACACCAAGATCTGCCTTATGCTTCTGAATGTCGTCAGCAACAGCCTTCAACTTGTCGAAGGAGTTGATTTCTTCAGCAGACTTAACCTTAGCATCCTTAAGCTCGGTGTACTTCTTGAGCAAAGCCTTGTTGTAAATCAAGCCGTAGGTTTCCATTGCGTATGGAACACCAACAACCTTATCTCCATCCTTAAGAGCAATATCCTTGTTCTGGAGCTGGTTGTAAAGCTCGGTATCCTTCAAATCAGCAGTGTAATCTTTCCAGCTTGCATAACCGACTGGACCGTTAATCTGGAAGAGTGTAGGAGCTTCGTCGCCCTTGCTGATTTCGCTCTTCAAAGACTGCTCGTATGTACCAGAAGCAGCGGTCTGAACCTTTACCTGAACGCCAGTCTTCTTGGTATATTCCTTAGCAACTTCCTTCCACTGGTTTGCAGCTTCTGGCTTGAAGTTCAGGAAGTAAACCTTGCCCTTCTCAGCGGCTTTTTCGCTGGAAGAGGAACCGCAAGCTGCGAGAGCGCCAAAAGCCATCGCTGAGCAAGCTACCAGTGCAATTGTTGACTTAATCGTACGATTCATCATCGAACCTTTCTCGTATGCCGACAATCCCTTCATTGGACTGCCACACCACTAGGTGTCCTTATCGACAATACTTATTATGCCTCAAATATTTGAATATTGCAAACGATGGCATAACCTAAATTAACGCGTGTCGCCATAAAAACTGCACATAATAATATCTTTAATGAAATTGGCAGGTATTTTTGAAAATAATTAAAGGGATTACGCAACAATTTAGTAAACGATTGCGCAACCCCTTGAGGATTATAGTTCAAAACAAATTATTTAATTAAGCTAACTACGCCCATGAGCAATCTTATATTCCTTAGCCCAGCCGTTAACAAACGCGGATTTAAGAGTATCCCACGCCTTTTCAGCGCCAATAGAAGTCATACCGTCTTTTGTCGCTTGAGCGTATGTAAGCAGATCAGAGCCAACATCGTCTTTCCAACCGTTAGATGGCATAGTAAGAAACACCCACTTAACAGGCACTTTGCCTGGCTTAGCAGTGTACTCAACAGCGGCCTGAACAAGAGGATTTTCTGCTTTAGGGAAACCTATGAAAGGAGTAGCAAAACCCATCTTATTAGCTAAAGCATCCTTACCATAATTTGAAGTAAGTAACCAACTAAGGAAGGCATTAGTAGCCTGCTGATTCTTTTTTGAAGCCTTTTTATTAATGCACCAATAGTTTTCAGAACCGGTAGCCATGCCTTGCTTCTCTTCGCCCCTAGCACCAATGTAAATTGGGAGCATGCCAACATCGGCAGGCTTTATGCCAGCTTTTGAAAGATCACCCCAAGCCCAAGTACCATTCTGGTAGAACACAGCTTTACCAAGAGCAAACTCATAAACAGCATCCTCACCAGTTTTAGTGCTTAACTGACTTACAGGAGTTGTGGAATCAGAAATATAAAGGTCAAAAATCTTCCTGAAATTATCAACATAGTCGTAATTAATTGACTGAGGCTGACCATTAACGTTATTCTTAACGAATTGATAATACAAAGGCATATTTGCAAGATGCGTCTTAAAACGCCAGTCTGAGCTCAAATCAAAACCTGCAGACGCAAAAGCACCGTCAATCCCAAGCTCATCCTTGCGCTTTTGCAAATCGTCTGCAACAGCCTTCAACTTACCGAAAGAAGTTATTTGATCTTCAAAAGATTTTCCGTCTTCTTCCGGCTTCAACTTTGCATCTTTAAGATCCGCATACCTAGCAAGCAAAGCCTTGTTGTAAATCAAGCCGTAATTTTCAGTAACATATGGCACAGCAACCGGCTTACCGTTATCCATAAAAGCAAGATTTTTATTGCTAAGTTGCGTATAAAGAGGAGAATTAGTTAAATCAGCAGTGTAATCCTTCCAGTTAGCGTAGCCAACAGGACCGTTAATCTGGAATAACGTAGGCATGTCATCTGGCTTATTTGCATTTTTCTCTACTTCAGTTTTAAGTCTCTTTTCATACTGACCACCAGTTGGTGTAACTATGCTTACTGTAACACCAGTTTCATCCTTGTACTTTCTAGCAACTTCTTCCCATGCAGCAGTAGCTTCAGGCTTCAAATTGAAGAAAATAACCTTCCCATTAGCAGACCTATCGGTATTTGCGCCAAAAGACTTAGAAAAACCAAAAGCAGTAAACGCGCAAGCCGCCAAAACAGCGCAAACCACTAGCGCAATAATCGACTTAACTGAACGACTCATCATCGAACCTTTCCACACACTGCTAATCTCTTACGAACTAACTAATTACTGCTATTGAATACTGAATAAATCACAATAGTGAGCTAATATTACAGCAAACGCGAGACTCAAATATATAAATATCTTTGCAAAAAAAAATTTGCGCAAATCGCAATAAAATATCTGAAAATATCTGAAATTCTAAACTGTATTTCAGCAATTCCAATGCACAATCACATTGTCGCCTTTGTACTCGCCCAAAACAGAATAATGCGCAGTATCCATACGAAGAAGTCGCGCAAATTCAGGATTTACTCCAAGCCAGCGAGTAGTTAGTATGCGCAAAACATGAGCATGCGCAACCACAAGCACATTTTTACCCTGCTTAAGTTTAGGCATTGCAGCATCAATAACGCTTTGCGTGCGCTCTGCAACTTCTTGCAAAGTTTCACCAGACGTACGGTGCACTGAAACATTTTCGCCATTTGGCAAAGTTTCTTTAGCATCAGTAATCATATGCGCAGGAAGTGCTTTAGGGCCGTGCTTCCACACATCCCAAGCCTCAACTCCACTTAATTCAGCAATATCAGCGCGCGTGCGACCTTCTGCTGCCCCATAATCCCACTCAACAACCCCTTCACACAAAGTATATGGAGAATATCCAGCGCCCTGAGCTGTTTGCTGCGCGCGACGAAGCGGGCTAACAAGCACACAATCTGTATTAAAACCTTTCGGAAATTCCTTACGCAAACGCTCCCCAGCTTCTTTTGCTTGTTCAACACCAACTTCAGTAAGCGGCAAATCTGTGCGCCCAGTGTGTTGACCGGACACACTCCAAGCTGTTTGGCCGTGACGAAGCAGCACTAAACGTCCAAGTTCTTCACACTTTTCATCATTCGATTCTTGAGTGCCATTAGTTTGCATAGCTTCACATTCCTTTAGCGCGCCAAGTACCCTTCTATCGCGCCGGGCGCCGCACAGCACGACTTATTTTTACGTAAACAATTCTCAAAATGCATCCACACTGCTGCAAATCAAGATTACTGTTCTATGTTACCGCCAAAATTGGTATTTCGTTACCACTAACATAGAAAATATGACGCAATTATCATCGGCAAATAATAAATTCGCTCGCAATCATCGCGCAGCTCAAGCTACAGTACAGCGACTTAATGCAGCAAATCATAAGATTGATGTGCTTCGCGAGCGCCGATTAAAAAACCCAAATACTTTAGGAGATTCGTTGCTTAAAGCCGCGCTTCCGTCTTTTGCAACGTTTATTGCCGGGCAAATTGCGCACGTAATATGGAAAAAACATGTTGATACTAAGAAAATCAATTTAAACTCTAATAATCGTTCTAACAATCTTTCTAAAGAAAAAATTGCGCAAAAGCAACGTGTTAAGCAAGAAGAGCCGTTGCTAATGTCTATTGGTTTTGCAGTATTTTCTGCGATTCTTACTACGATTGTTGGTCGCTTAGTAAGCAGCGGAACCTTATCTTATATTGCGCGAAGGCAAAGAAAGCGCCAATTTAGAAAAAATAAATTCTGATTTTGAACAAATGAACTGAGAATGCAGAAATAAGAAAAAGAAAAATAAGATAAGGGATAAAAGCAACGTGCAAAACTTACGCCATAACGAAACTATTGATACTTTACTAAACCGCCGCTCTATTCGCGCTTTTTGCAACGAAGCAATTGACGAAGATACAGTCGCAACTCTTGAAACCGTAGCCCAGCGAGCCGCTTGCAGCCAGTTTTTGAACGACTGGTCAGCGATTAAAATTACGGATAACTCAATTAAGCAGAAGCTTTCCGAAATCGGCAATCAAACATATATTGCCACTGCTCCGCTGTTGTACGTTTTTATTATCGACCAACACAGAAACGCTGCAATCGCGCAAAAAAATGGCATCGACGCCAGCAGCGACGACTTCATGCTTAAAACTCGTTACCGCTTTACTCAAGCACAAAATGACGTTATTTTAGCCCTTCATGCCATGGAAACTGCCGCGGAATCTTTGGGACTTGGTTGCGTAATTCTTGGTTCAATTTTGAACAGTAGAACTCAGCTTATTGATATTTTGAATTTGCCTGAATACACGTACCCTGTGCTCGGCTTGGCAATTGGTAAGCCTGCGCAAAATCCGGAATTAAAGCCGCGAATGAGCACTAACATGCAGATTTTTGAAAACACTTACCCTGCTGACGACGCTGAATTATTAGAAAATCTTGCTGATTTCGACAATCGCGTGCATCAATATTACGATTTGCGAAACGCTAGCCGACCAGTTGATGCTTTTAGTGCGCAAATTGTTGCGTTAGCAACTGATAATAGCGCTAAAAAGCATGAGGCAGAGGATGTTGAGCAAGTTGCAAGGCAAGGTTTTAACGTTGCGTAATTAGCTCCGCCTTAACTTAGCACCACTTTAACTTAGCGCCGTCTTGGCTTGTATCCACGCTTTCTAGATTTAGGCTTCGTACTTGCAGACGGCGAGCGCATATCGGAATACATGCGATCTACCGGATTCTTATGCGTCAAATGCCAGCATCCGCAATATTCGCAAGCATAAACCCACAACTGTGTTCCGCGCTCTCGTAAACTTTGCTCCGCTGCCATAAGAGCCTGCCCTTTATTCTTATACATGATTTTTTGGGTAGATTCGCAGCGCCTCGGAGTAAAGAAATACATAGCCTTTATGGTATCAAACCGCTTAACAGAGCTTATACAAGACGTACGCAATAGCGTAAATCACGCATTATTCCTAAACTTAAGCCACAAAACACATTCACGAAAGTTCAAAATAAATTCAATTTCTTATACTTTAGTTCAATTTTTCTACTATTTTTCGTCATTTTTTGAAAAATTACTATACAAAAACAATTTCAGCTACTATTATTGGGCAAATAATTCAATTTAATACTTATATTTTGAACTTTATTGTGAACTTGTTCAATTTATAAATGCTGGTTTTACGAGAAAGACAGATTATGGCACAGAATTTTGCTGACGAGCTTAAGAAAGCTATGAAACGCAAGGGATACAAGCAGATTGACGTAATCGAGCTTGCATCAAAAAACGGCCATAAACTTGGCAAAAGCCAGTTAAGCCAGTATTTAAGCGGCAAAACTGAGCCTCGCAAAGACGTACGTAACATGCTTGCTGAAATTCTTGGAATCAGCGGCGACGGAATCAAAGGCGGTCATTCTTGTGCAAAAATCGAGCAAAACTGCCAGTCTGCAGAAGAATCACAATTAAATCATCCACAGCTTACAGAAGCTGAACTTTCACAAACACTCAAACATAGAAACTTCAACAAATCCACAAAACTCGAACACGTGCTTTACGACGTTCGCGGTCCTGTTGTTGAAGAAGCAAACCGCATGGAAGCAAATGGAACGCATATTTTAAAGCTCAACATTGGAAATCCTGCGCCTTTTGGCTTCCGCGCTCCAGACGAGGTAATTTACGACATGCAGCAGCAGCTTATTGACTGCGAAGGCTACTCGGATAGTCGCGGACTTTTCTCTGCGCGCAAAGCAATTATGCAATACGACCAGCTCAAGGGCATTCCAGGCGTGCAAATGGAAGATATTTACACTGGCAACGGTGTTTCCGAGCTGATTAACCTTTCTATGCAAGCGCTGCTTGATTGCGGCGACGAGATTCTTATACCAAGCCCAGATTATCCGTTGTGGACTGCGTGCGCGAGCTTGGCCGGCGGCACTCCTGTGCACTACATGTGTGACGAAAAGTCGCATTGGTACCCGGATATTGCCGACATTCGCTCTAAAATCACGCCTCGCACTAAAGCAATCGTGATTATTAACCCAAATAATCCTACGGGCGTGCTGTATAGTCGCGAAGTTTTGGAAGAGATTGTTAAGATTGCGCGCGAGTTTAATCTGATTATTTTTGCGGACGAGATTTACGACCGTCTTGTTATGGACGGCAAGAAGCATATTTCGATTGCTTCTCTTGCTCCAGACGTGTTCTGCGTAACTTTTAGCGGACTTTCTAAGTCGCATATGATTGCTGGCTTCCGCATTGGTTGGATGAGCCTTTCGGGAGATAAATCCAAGGCTCGCGACTACATTATGGGACTTAACATGCTGTCTAATATGCGTTTGTGCTCGAACGTTCCTGCGCAATCGATTATTCAGACTGCTTTGGGCGGATACCAGAGCGTTGAAAAGTATTTGGAGCCGGGTGGGCGCGTGTACGAGCAGCGCGAG
This sequence comes from Gardnerella sp. Marseille-Q9185, assembly GCF_046508745.1. Taxonomy (NCBI): domain Bacteria; kingdom Bacillati; phylum Actinomycetota; class Actinomycetes; order Bifidobacteriales; family Bifidobacteriaceae; genus Gardnerella; species Gardnerella sp. Marseille-Q9185. The sequence continues at coordinate 7,345 of NZ_JBKFWK010000005.1, read as the reverse complement.
TATTGCTATAACGCGCTTCAGGAGATGGACGGCGTAAGCGTTGAGCGGCCAGACGCTGCTTTCTACATGTTTGTAAAGCTTGATCCTGCTCGCTACAACATTCACGACGACGAACAGTTTGCGCTTGATTTGCTTCGCGATCAAAAGTTGCTGATTGTGCATGGAAAAGGCTTTAATTGGCAGACTCCAGGCTACTTCCGCGTAGTCTACTTGCCGCGCTTGCAAACACTCCGCGACGCAATGAGCAAACTCTCTAGCTTCCTCTCCTACTATCGCCAGTAGCCGCAACCCCTGCCTATAAACTGCAACAAAACACTCATTTCGCTCACAGTCCATAAAAAGGTGTAAATAAAGGTGTACATATCAAAAGACACATATCATTCTTAATATGAAAGAAAGAAAAGTAAGAAGAGTAAGCAATGAGCGCTGTAGCACGAGTACGATCGGGTTTGATTATATCCGTTTTATCGCTTAATGCTTTTCTTTTAACGAGCTGTAGATTTGGCGTAAGTCTATATCTTTTAATACATGTCGACTTATCTCACGCAGCGCTTAACGCAGTGTCCGTAGCACTTATGACCTGCGTAGCAGCACCGCTTGGCGGCATTATTGCAGATAAATATCCACCAACTAGATTGTTTATAGCTCTAACGTTTTGTTTTGCCTTGTTGTGTACTGGATACGGTTTCGCTTTAGTAGCACAGCATAATCTTATTGCTATTACGGTTACACTACTCGGCATAATATTCGGGTTCTTTACTGCATTTTCTTCGCCTAATCAAAAAGTATTAATGGCATATAGCGCACCAACTGGCGAAAAAACCAAGTTTTTGGCAAGCATGCGTATGTGGATTAATCTCAGCAGGCTTGCTGCACCTGCGATTACTGGCATATTTGTTGATATATGTAATCCGCTCATTTTCTTTACGAGCATTGCTATTGTGATGATACTAGCGGCGCTACCTCTACTGTTAGTTAATCTAAACCAGCAAGCACAAAATAGCTCAAACAATACGAAGACAGGAAGCAATAAAACTGCTGGTTTTGCAGCTTCTCTACACTATATGAAATCTACACCATGGTTAATAGTCTTAGGAGTAGTATCAGCATTACAATCTGGATCATGGCTTGCTGCATTCAGACTAATGGGAGCACACCATTGTCTCACACTTTTTCATTCGGCATCCACGTGGGGGTCAATAGTCAGCATATTTAACATTGGCATGATTGTAGGTTCGCTATTATGCAAATATATTGTGCTACATTATGAGATTTTATACTCTATTTTATTACCTGGGTTCCTTTCTATTCCTTTACTTATTTTCGCACTTAATAATTGGATTGCTCTTTTTCTTTGCTCTGCTTTCATTGCAGGTATTATTTTTGACGCCACTATTGTCTATGGGCAAACAGCTCTTCTCGATGGCATACCAACACACATTCTCGGCGCAACTACTACTTTTACTTCTATTATGGAGCAATGCGGCATTATCGTAGGGTATGCAAGCGTACTAGCATGGGGAAATCTAAATTCATCATTATTCATAATGATTGCTTCTGGCGTAATACTTGTTTCAACAGGTATAGCCTTATGGATTATTCAAGCTCGTAAACAAACATACCCATCAATGCTTACCAAAGATTATTGGACACCATCAGCATGGGTAAAAAGAATCATATAACAAGCTATTTAGTGCGAAAGCACAATAAAGCTATGCAAATGCAATTACATCACAGGACAATTAGTTTGCACATCCTGTTGGAATCCTGACGGATCTCCTAGTTTTGCTTTACGCATATGCTCTTTGAAAAAGTTTCGCGTTGCATCATCACAACGGTCTGGACCCATAAACGGCATGCTAGGCACTTTTTCGAGCTCATGCAAAGCTTTACTTGCCGCTTGCTCATCACTAGCATACGTGTCTAACCATTGCCGTTCCCAAGCACACTGATAATAATTAGATGCTTGCGTATCACCATATCCACTCTGGAACTGGCTGTCTTTTTCTTCTCCAACCAAGTTTGCAGGAGCTTTATATTTTTCAGGCCAACTAAGCTTTGCCACAGATTCCTGATACTCCTTCTCTATATGAGCAAAATCAACAGTCTCTCTAGACGAACTATTTTGCGAGCGCGCACCATCCACACCACTCGCATTATTGTTGCCTATTCCTCCACACGCATTAAGCATAAGAAGCGCACTAAGCACACCAACAATAAGAGTTGCTTTACCAATAGTATGATTATTCATTATTCCTTCTTTCTTATTTTTTGAAAATTAACGCAATGCTAATGCTGGTTGTAAACGCGATGCTTTTATTGCCGGCACCACACTTCCAGCAAGTGCTGTGATAAAAGCCGCAATAACAGCTCCAATAGCGGCTTCATATGGGTAAACTGGCGGACTAACTGGGCTTGCTGCATCCCAAAAACTTGATGCTATAGACACAAGACCAAAAGAAACAGCAACAGCAGCAATCGAAACTATCAGCGCTAAAATAATCGCACTGCCTAACACGAGTGAAGCAATCGACCATCTAGTAGCACCCAAAGCTCTGCGTATAAGCAGTTCATGCGTGCGCTGCTCCAACGATGCTAAACCAATATTGATTAAACCTAACGCGGAAACAAAAAGCAATAATGCTGCTACGATAGCAAAACTTAATTGCAATACTATTATCACATTCTCGTAATCATCACTATTATCATGTCTTCTAATTTCGTTTACTTGCCCACCACAACAGTCATAAAGAGTATCTGAAACATAAGATTTAATTGATTTTTGAGAACGATTTTCTTTATTTAACCAGTAGATTGAACCCTGAGCTTCTTTTCCAGAATATTCCCAAAGAGTTGGAGCATAACGTAACAAGCCTAGAATATTCACATATATTTTTGCCGAGTCTACGCCATCATTCACAACTCCAACAATCCTTATAGGACTCATTTGTGTTGTTTTGCGAGAAGTAATAAACGCTACTTCACCAATCTTGTATCTTTTGCTAGCAGATTGGTTTACTACCATTTCTAATGCGTTGCTTTTATTGCTATTACTAAACCATCTTCCACTTACAATAGGTAAGTTATAAACTCTGTTGTATCCTGCCGTAGTGTAAACAGCATCAACATATTGAAGATTGCCAGTCTTATATTCTTCGCTTATTTTTACACTCTTCAAAGCTGGCATAGAAGCGCTAAACAGTAGTCCAGTGTTTGGTTGTAGCATAACGTTAGCATTACGGTTTGCGGATTCAATGCGATTTAAGAATTTGTCAAATACTGAATATTCGTCAAAATTTTGTGCTGAAAAAGTAATCTCGTATGTTGGTCTACGACCGTTTAGCTGCTCGTTAGTTGCAATAAGATAGCCCTTACCAACCGTGCCAATAAGCACTGACGCAATAACGGCAATGATGCCTATAAACATTGAAAAACCTGTAAGGAAGGATCTCATAGGAGACAGGCGCAAATCTTTAAGCAGCATGATCATAAAGAACACCGCCTTCCATAGTAAAAATGTGAGAGCAAGAACGAGCCACTTTCATATCATGAGTGACTAATAGTAATGTTGTTCCAGATTCTTGAACACGATCATGCAACACTTGAAGCACTTTTTCTCCCGTACTACTATCGAGCGCACCAGTTGGCTCATCGCAAATAAGTAATTCGGGATTAGTAACGAGAGCACGCGCAATCGCGACTCTCTGCTGTTCACCGCCTGATAGACTTCCAGGGTATTCATTTAGTTTATCTTGCAATCCAACAGCACATAATGCTTCTTCTATCGTTTTTCTTCTTGTCTGCTTGCTTTGTTGTAGACCTGCATACAAAAGCGGCAACTCAACATTTTCTCTAATGCTTAAATGCTTAATAAGCGAATAGTTTTGAAAAACAAAACCAATATTTCGAGCGCGCATATGCGATACTGTATTATCACTACACTTTTGGATTGACTTGCCAGAATAATAGTATTTTCCAGTAAAATTTTTATTCAAAAATCCAATAATAGAAATAAGACTCGTTTTGCCGGAACCAGACCTGCCAACTACCGCGTATGTTTCACCTTGATTAAGTAACATAGACGTAGAGTTGACAGTGGTAAGCCATTCGCCATTGCCTAGTTTTACACGCGCTGACACGTCTTGTAGTTCAACCAGTGGAACAGGATTGTTTCCCATAATCATTGCACTCCTGGAATGAGATCAGGAGAAACACCTGCTACAACATCACCCTCATGCAAACCAGACGTAATTTCAATATTAGCGCCGTCACTGATTCCAAGACCAACTTCTTTACTCTCCCAATTATCGCCTTTCTTGTATGAGACTAAGCCTTTTTGAACTCTTCCAGCAACCGCACTAACAGGCAGAGTTAAAACCGATTGTTTATGCTTGCCATTAAAAACAAGCGTCGCATTTTGGCCTGATTCTACTTCTGCGCTTTTATCTATTAAACACGTTAAAACTTTTGACGATACACTAGGTGCACTTTGCGCACTCGACTCATCTGTTTGAGTTGAATCAGCATTATCATTCTTGCCACTACCCGAAGCTGCAACATCGGTAGAAGTTCCACCGCTTTGTACTATTTGCAAACAATTGGTTGGTCCAACACCGTCTTCAACTTGGAAGCGACCTTTAACATCTGTAATATCCGAAGAACGAAGTAAAGCTTTTGCATTAAGGCTTATTGAAAAACCTTCATATTTAAGAGTGAATAGCGGGAAAGATTTAGGCACGTCCGCAGATGATTCAGCTACTGACACAACTTTAGCGTCTACGGGAGCAATAATTTTGTTACCAGCATTGTAGCCTAGAACACTTCCAGCTTTTACAACACTTCCTGCTTTTACCGATGGAGAAAAATTCCCTCTACTTACAGCAGTGATAACAAAGGTAGACGATTGTTCTATTGCTGCTTTACCCGACACAACTTGTGTTAAAGGCTGTTTTTTGACTGAAACAAGTGGAACTGAATCATGTGATGCCTGCTGCTGACTATTATCAACTGCTCTACCAGAGCACGCAGTAAGCAAACACACTGGCAGAGCAGCGAACAAGAATACTTTCGTAAACTTACGCATAACACAAAGCTCCTTACTCTCCAAACTCGTAAACGCATAGGATGCGTCGAAACAAGCCTCTCAAACTGATCCAAAATAAATAAAGGGCTCGGTAATGCTGCAATTAACGCTTTTATGATTACCACTTTATTTAGAATTTCAGCTTTTGGTTAATAGCTTATAATCGCCGTAAAGAGTTTGCATCACACTAAATGATGATTTTATTTATGATTTTTGGAGCTTGCATAATACCAGAGAATGATTTATTTTGCATAGAGTTTATACACTACCGAGCGACTTACTTGCGCATAGCCTCAACCACATTGTGATTAAATCACTAAGCTTTAAGCGAACTTATTCGCTGCGGAGTAACCCCCGTAAGCTCCAAGCAACTACCTTTATACAATCTGCTTTGTAAAGGTTTTCCTAGACAAGATATTCATCATACAAATTCAAGTATTATTATTACTTAAATAATGCTTTTCTAAAGGAGCAGTATGATAGCAAAGCGTATTACTGTTGGCATTGTTGATGATGATTGTTTTTGTCTACACGGCCTAAAAACATATATTGAACAGGTTGTTCCGTCCTGCAATATTTGCTGGTTATCCGCGCACGCCGATCAAGCAATTCAGTTTTGTCAAAATCAATGCCCAGACGTGCTGCTAATTGACATGTATATGTCTGGGGTTTCGGGAATTAAAATATTATACGAATTGCGAAGAAGATACTCACTCCCAATAATAATTGCTATAACTTCATTCCCTATCAACGATTATGCTTTAAAAGCATCAACAGCAGGCGCGCAAGGCATTGTTGGAAAGAACCACCCAGAAACTATTTGCGCCATGCTTAGCAGTATTGCCCATGGCACGTTCAAGCCACAAATAATAGGCGATTTTCATTTTGACGACACGACGACAGCATTTCAACGTTTGCAAAATAAGCCAAAAAATGGACGCCTTGCTTTAACGGATCATGAGACTGAAATTGTAAAGTTGTGCAGTAAAGGAATGACTAATGCGCAAATCGCTAAACGTTTATTTGTTGAAACTTGTACTGTGGAAACTATCCTTCGTCGCGTGTTCAAAAAATTGAATGTGACAAATCGTTCACAACTTATTACCACATGGCTGCATGATGAATATTTAGGAAATGATACACAATGATTATTTTCTTAATGCGTCGTTTGCGAGAAAAGATTATTGACAATAAAACATTTTTACTATTGGGATGTTTGTCGAGCGCAATGGATGCATATATTTACTCAAATAGCGACAATAGCACAATACAACTTGTCATAGTTTACATGATTCTTGCTGCTATAAATTTGTTTCTTTGCTTGCTCCCGCATTTTATGAGCATGTGCTATATTTTTGTACACCTCAGCATTCTTGTTATTCCTAGTCTGAATCTTCCACCAGTAACTTTCGGGCTCATCATATCATTTGTTTTTATTTCGTATTTATATCCGATTCAATTTACACTACCTTTATTCTTAGTAATAGATGCATTACACTACGTTGCATACCGATACTTATCAACTTTGTCTTTCAAGTATCTTATTGCTTACCTTTTAATAAATATATTTTGCGTTTGCACTGGTATTATTTTGCGCATTTCTCACCAAAAAATGGTTCTTTATGAAAAAGATAAGCAAACAATTAATAATCTTCATCTGGCTGTGCGAATGCACGATAGATTAACTAATAAGATTGCAGATATTGCACTACAAAGTAAAATAGCATTACTTGACAAGTCTATTTCTAAAAAACAGCGAAGTGCTATTGAGGCAATAAATGATTTGGCAGATCAGGCTTTTGAAGAAGGTCATAATATTATCGACATTCTACGTGGAAATACTGCTAAGCAAGATGCTCGAAGCGAGTTTATTCAGCACATTGAAGATACACTACAAATGAACGACTCAATCAATACATCTTGTGGATTAAAAGGAAGATCCATATGCAATATATCTAGTAACGATATTCCTGAAAATATTAACGATGAAATCATCTGTGAAGTTATTGAATTAATCGAAGAACTATATTTGAACATGCGAAAATATGCTTCTTTAGTTTATTACATCAGAATTTCGATACGTAAAAAACAAATTGTTATAAAACAGTTCAATGTTCGATTTTTGGACAGGAAAAGTAAAGATGCAATTCGTTCAGTATCTCAAAAAGGACTTCTGCTTCATCGCGATACCATAAAGCATTTAGGCGGTTCACTCTATTTTCGAGCCTTTGGTAAGTATTGGGAATGTAATGCAGTTATACC
>NZ_JBKFWK010000004.1:0-122796 GCF_046508745.1 Gardnerella sp. Marseille-Q9185 | reverse complement strand
CATATGTTTTACTGTATAAGCATATGTTTATATTTCAGTCGATAATTCTCATCAAAAACTGTCACTCCCACTCAATAGTGGCAGGCGGCTTAGAAGTTACGTCGAGCACAACACGATTGATTTGACGGCACTCGTTTGTGATTCGAGTAGAAATCTTTGCCAACACATCGTAAGGAACGCGAGACCAATCAGCTGTCATAGCATCCTCAGAGCTCACAGGGCGCAAAACAATTGGAGAACCATATGTGCGCTCATCGCCCTGAACACCAACAGAATGAACGTCAGCAAGCAATACAACTGGGCATTGCCAAATGTCGCGGTCAAGACCAGCTTTAGAAAGCTCTTCCCTAGCAATTGCATCTGCTTCGCGAAGAACAGCCAAACGCTCGCGTGTAATCTCACCAACAATGCGAATACCTAAGCCTGGACCAGGGAAAGGCTGACGCCACACGATTTCATCCGGAAGCCCAAGCTCAGTACCAATAGCGCGAACTTCATCCTTAAACAGCGTGCGCAAAGGCTCAATAAGCTTAAACTTCAAATCTTTTGGCAAACCACCAACGTTGTGATGCGACTTAATGTTTGCAGCACCGTCTCCGCCGCCAGATTCTACAACATCTGGGTAAAGAGTTCCCTGCACAAGGAACTTAACTTCAGCTCCAGTTTTACCAGCTTCTTCAATAACCTGACGCTGAGCTTTTTCAAAAGTACGAATGAACTTTTCGCCAATAATCTTGCGCTTGCGCTCTGGTTCACTTATGCCTTTAAGTGCATCCAAAAAATCGTCTTCTGCATCTACCGCAATAAGCTTAATGCCTGTAGCTTTAACGAAATCATGTTTAACCTGCTCAACTTCGCCTTTACGAAGCAAACCGTGGTCAACAAAAACGCAAGTAAGCTGATCACCAATTGCTTTATGCACCAAAGCTGCAGCAACCGCTGAATCAACTCCACCAGAAAGACCACAAATAACTTGCGCATCCCCAACTTCGGCGCGAATCTTAGCAACCTGATCCTCAATAATGTTAGAAGGATTCCAATTGTTATCTAACCCTGCACACTTATGTAAGAATGTAGAAATAAGTTCCTGACCCAATGGAGTGTGCTTTACTTCTGGATGCCACTGAACTCCATAAAGTTTGCGACTTTCATCTTGCATTGCAGCAACAGGAGCACCATCTGTGTGCGCCAACACCTTAAAACCTTCTGGAGCGCGCTTAACAGCAACACCGTGGCTCATCCAAGTATTTTGCTCAACAGGAGAATCTGCAAGCAGGCCTTCAGAATCATCAATAGTTGCGGAAGTTTTACCATACTCACCAAGAGCAGCTTTATCTACATCTCCACCAAGTTCATGAGCCATTACTTGGAAGCCATAGCAAATGCCAAGAACTGGAACGCCCGCTTCAAAAATCTTTGGATCAATATCTGGAGCACCCGGTTCATAAACAGAAGCAGGACCACCCGAAAGAATAATAGCTTGAGGATCTTTAGCTAACATTTCGTCAACTGGCATAGAGTGCGGAACAAGCTCTGAATACACATTAGCCTCTCGCACTCGACGAGCAATAAGCTGAGCGTATTGAGCGCCAAAATCAACGACAAGCACTGGTCCTTTTGCCATGATTCTCCTTATATATAAGTTCTAATACGATTCAATTCATAATAGTGAAGCTTTGAGACGTTGCGTAATTACAAAACGCCGAAATTAGATATAAAAGTTACATTAATAATTCTAAATCAATAAATAGCTTTGATAAATTTTTGTGCGAAACGCTGAATAACAAAGCAAAAAACGAACATCAAATATAACATAATCTATACAAATGGCTAATTTTTTGCGCACATAATCACACATTTTTTCAACATAAATGCACGAAGAAGTAACCAAACGAACAAAAGTCAGACGCTGGCACTATACTGAAACGGATGGAAAAAGAGCTGTAATACATTTGTTTTCCAGACTCTATAACCAAATGGTAATGATCAAATTGCACTGAAAAGTGCTTGAGTACAGGAGTACACATGACGAGTCCTGTTATTGGCACACCTTGGAAGAAGCTCAACGCTCCAGTTTCCGAGGCAGCTATCGAAGGCGTAGACAAGTACTGGCGTGTTGCCAACTACCTTGCAATCGGCCAAATTTATCTTCGTAGCAACCCTCTAATGAAGGAGCCGTTCACTCGCGAAGATGTTAAGCATCGTCTGGTGGGCCACTGGGGCACCACTCCAGGTCTTAACTTCCTTATTGGCCACATCAACCGTTTCATTGCTGACCACCAGCAGAATACCGTGATTATCATGGGTCCAGGCCACGGCGGCCCAGCTGGTACTGCTCAGTCCTACCTCGACGGTACTTACACTGAGTACTATCCAAAGATTACAAAGGACGAAGCTGGTTTGCAGAAGTTCTTCCGCCAGTTCTCTTACCCAGGCGGTATTCCTTCTCACTTCGCTCCTGAAACCCCAGGCTCCATCCACGAAGGTGGCGAGCTTGGTTATGCACTCTCCCACGCTTACGGCGCTGTTATGAACAACCCAAGCTTGTTCGTTCCAGCAATCGTCGGCGATGGCGAAGCTGAAACTGGTCCTTTGGCCACCGGTTGGCAGTCCAACAAGCTTGTGAACCCACGTACCGACGGTATCGTGCTTCCAATCTTGCACTTGAACGGTTATAAGATTGCTAACCCAACTATTCTTTCCCGCATTTCCGACGAAGAGCTTCATGAGTTCTTCCACGGCATGGGCTACGAGCCATACGAGTTCGTTGCTGGCTTCGACGATGAGGATCACATGTCCATCCACCGTCGCTTCGCCGATATGTTCGAAACCATCTTCGACGAGATTTGCGATATTAAGGCTGAGGCTCAGACTAACGACGTAACTCGCCCTTACTACCCAATGATTATCTTCCGCACTCCAAAGGGTTGGACTTGCCCGAAGTTCATCGACGGCAAGAAGACCGAAGGCTCTTGGCGTGCACACCAGGTTCCACTGGCTTCCGCTCGCGATACCGAAGCTCACTTCGAGGTTTTGAAGAACTGGATGAAGTCCTACAAGCCTGAAGAGCTCTTCGATGAAAAGGGCGCTGTGAAGGAAGACGTTCTTTCCTTCATGCCAAAGGGCGAACTCCGTATTGGCGAAAATCCAAACGCCAACGGTGGTCGTATTCGTGAAGATTTGAAGCTTCCAAAGCTCGATGATTACGAAGTCAAGGAAGTTAAGGAATTCGGTCACGGCTGGGGTCAGCTCGAAGCTACCCGTCGCCTTGGTGTTTACACTCGTGACATCATCAAGAACAACCCAGATTCCTTCCGTATCTTCGGCCCAGATGAGACCGCTTCCAACCGTTTGCAGGCTGCTTACGAAGTAACCAACAAGCAGTGGGATGCTGGCTACCTTTCTGGCTTAGTCGATGAGCACATGGCTGTTACCGGCCAGGTCACCGAGCAGCTTTCCGAGCACCAGATGGAAGGCTTCCTCGAGGGTTACTTGCTCACCGGTCGTCACGGCATCTGGAGCTCTTACGAGTCCTTCGTACACGTTATCGACTCCATGTTGAACCAGCACGCAAAGTGGCTTGAGGCTACCGTTCGCGAGATTCCATGGCGTAAGCCAATCTCCTCCGTGAACTTGTTGGTATCTTCTCACGTATGGCGTCAGGATCACAACGGCTTCTCGCACCAGGATCCAGGCGTAACCTCCGTGCTCTTGAACAAGACCTTCAACAACGATCATGTAATCGGCATCTACTTCCCAGTAGATTCCAACATGTTGCTCGCTGTTGCTGAAAAGGCTTACAAGTCCACCAACATGATTAACGCCATCTTCGCTGGTAAGCAGCCAGCCGCCACTTGGTTGACCCTCGACGAAGCTCGCGAAGAGCTCGAAAAGGGCGCTGCAGAGTGGAAGTGGGCTTCCAACGCTAAGAACAACGACGAAGTTCAGGTTGTTCTCGCTGGTGTTGGCGATGTTCCACAGCAGGAATTGATGGCCGCTGCCGACAAGTTGAACAAGCTTGGCGTTAAGTTCAAGGTTGTTAACGTTGTTGACTTGCTCAAGTTGCAGTCCGCTAAGGAAAACAACGAAGCTTTGACTGACGAAGAGTTCACCGATCTCTTCACCGCTGACAAGCCAGTCCTCTTCGCTTATCACTCCTATGCACATGACGTTCGCGGCTTGATTTACGATCGTCCAAACCACGACAACTTCAACGTCCATGGCTACAAGGAGCAGGGCTCCACCACCACGCCATACGACATGGTTCGCGTGAACGACATGGATCGTTACGAGCTTACCGCTGAAGCTTTGCGTATGGTTGACGCCGCCAAGTATGCCGACGAAATCAAGAAGCTCGAGGACTTCCGCCTCGAAGCCTTCCAGTATGCAGTCGACAAGGGTCTTGATCACCCAGATTACACCGATTGGGTATGGCCAGGCGTTAAGACCGACAAGCCAGGCGCTGTCACCGCTACCGCTGCAACCGCTGGCGATAACGAGTAGTTTTAAGCTCATAAAGCTAAAACTGGTTAGCTAAAAACAATTCGGGAGTCAATCGAAAGGTTGACTCCCGTTTTGTATATAAAAATAAATTTGCATGTAAACTAAATAAAAAAAAACGAATCAAAATTTATATTGCAGAATTACTACTATGTGCGTGTATAAAAACAAAAAGCCGTACAATAGAACAAGCTTGGCTATATTGCAAAACTTAAGTAATTTAATTTTTACAATATGAAACCTAACAGCACAACACGAATAGTATCAAAGGAGAACGCATCGTGTCACATATTAATGTAACAATTATTGGCAACGAAGATATGTACGGCAGAAACGCTGTTGCACTCGGAATAACACATATTCTGTCTAACAACTACAGCACTACTATTTTTCGCCCATGCGCTCAAACCAATGACGCTTTCACTAAACAACTTTTGGGTATTGCAAATACTTCAGCAAAATTAGAGCAAGTTATTGCATCCACTCCAGAAATAGTCAGAACAAATAAAGACACAGTGCGCGGAGATATTGTTGCAAGATACAATGAAGTACTACAATCAACATCCGCCCAAGCTTCTGTTATTGTTTCAAGCGACGCAAGCCCTGTATATGATCCAGATTTATTTGCTTTTGACGCAACTGTTGCAGCAGACTTAGCTTCGCCTGTTTTTCTAACTGTTTGCGCAAAGGGACGAAGCTCAGAGCAAATCTTACAAACTATTAATACTGCCAACGCTTGTATTATGAAGGCTTGCACGCAAATTTTGGGCGTTTTTGTTACTGACTGTTCTGAGGAACTTGGCGCTGAAGTAATGAAAGATTACACAGCTAGAAATTGTGCAAATTCTAGCGAAAAAGAAACTCGAGTAAGCCAAACACCATTATGGGTGCTGCCTCAAATAAACGAAGAAAACAAAAATAGTTCGTTAGAAATATTCGTAAACTGCATTAGAGAAAAAGATATTCTTAATGCGCTGCACCAGCCATTCAATGTACCAACTACCCCATACGCTTTTCAATACAGTCTTTTAGGAAAAGCAAAAGAACAGAAGAAAACAATTGTTCTTCCAGAAGGAGAAGAAGATCGCATATTAAAAGCGGCAGATTACTTGCTTGAACGAGATATTGTGAATCTTATTATTGTTGGAGAGCGCGAATCAATATTGAAGCGTGCTGAAGAGTTAAATCTTAATTCAGTTTGCAAAGCAAGTTTCCAATCTATGAGCGATGAAGCAATGCTTAGCCATATGATTACAAAACTTTGCGAATTAAGAGCAAAGAAAGGAATGACTGAATCACAAGCAAGAGAACAACTTAACGACGCAAGCTATTTTGGCACTATGCTAGTTGTGCTTGGACAAGCAGATGGTCTTGTGTCTGGATCTGTTAATTCCACTGCAAATACTGTGCGACCAGCATTACAAGTAATAAAAACAAAAGCCGGCTCTAAGCTGGTTTCTGGCGCATTTCTTATGTGTTTTAAAGATCACGTAGCAGTCTTTGCAGATTGCGCTATTAACACAAACCCGAATGCAGAACAGCTAGCAGATATTGCGATTCAGTCTGCGAATACTGCTGCAGCATTCGGACTAGATCCTAAAGTTGGAATGCTTTCTTATTCAACGTTAGGATCTGGTAAAGGCCCAGATGTTGACATTGTAGAAGAAGCGACGCGAATAGTAAAAGAAAAAGCTCCAGATTTAGCCGTAGTTGGTTCTATTCAGTTTGATGCAGCTTGGTCTCCTACAGTTGCTGCAGCAAAAGCAAAAGATAATCCTATTGCAGGTCACGTGAATGTATTTGTGTTCCCTGATTTATGCGCAGGAAATATTGCGTATAAAGCAGTACAACGCTCAAGTGGAGCACTTGCAGTTGGCCCTATTTTACAAGGTCTAAATAAGCCTGTAAACGACTTATCTAGAGGAGCTTTAGTACAAGATATTATTAATACTGTTGCTTTAACAGCTATTGAAGCTCAGTGAGAATAAGATTTTGTGCAGAAAGCTATAAAATCAACAAAAAATAAACTGTTAAATGTTCTTCACATATTTTAGATTGTTATGGCACAAAATAACTCTCCGTATTGTAGGAACTTAACGGTAAACTAGAGCGTGGCAATTTACAAGCCTTATCAATACTTTATGGAGGATGCCCCAATGGCAAAAACCGTTCTTGTTATCAATTCTGGTTCCAGTTCGATTAAGTATCAGCTCGTTGACTTGGAAAGCGGTGAAGGTATCGCTTCCGGCATCGTTGAGAAGATTGGCGAGCCAGTTGACGGCCACTACAAGCACGTATTCAATGGCGAAAAGCATGAGTTCGACGAGCCAGTTCACGACCACGAGCAGGGCTTAAAGCGCGTACTTGGTTTCTTCGAAGAATATGGTCCAAAGCTTTCGGAATCCGGCATTGTGGCAGTTGGACACCGCGTTGTTCAGGGTGGCTTGACCTTCCCTAAGCCTGCATTAGTCAATGAGAAGACAATCAACAAGGTTAAGGATTTGGCAGTTTTGGCTCCACTTCACAACGGCCCAGAGGCTGTTGGCGCTGAAGTCATGACTGAACTTTTGCCAGACGTTCCGCAGATTATGGTATTCGATTCTTCCTTCTTCCATGCTTTGCCACAGGTTGCAGCAACTTATGCTTTGAATAAGGAAATTGCAGACCGCTATCATATTCGTCGCTACGGCGCTCACGGCACTTCTCACGAATACATTGGTTCTGTTGTCCCAAGCGTTGTTGGTAAGCCTGCAGAAGGTTTGAAGCAGATTGTTTTGCACATTGGTAACGGCGCTTCTGCTTCTGCCCAGATTTCTGGCAAGCCAGTTGAAACTTCCATGGGCTTAACCCCACTCGAAGGCTTAATGATGGGCGGACGCACTGGCGATATTGATCCAGCAGTAGTCTTCCACCTTATTCGTAACGCTCACATGAACGTGGACGAACTTGACACTCTCTTCAACAAGCGTTCCGGCATGATGGGTATGACTGGCCACGGCGATTTGCGCGATATTCACAAGCTCATTGCAGAAGGCGACGAAAACGCTAAGCTTGCTCTCGGCGTATACGTACACCGTATTGTTGGCTACATTGGTAACTACACCGCTCAAATGGGTGGCGTTGACGTCATTACATTCACAGCAGGCGTTGGTGAAAACGACGAAATCGTGCGTGCTCGCGTATGCGAAAAGCTTGAGCCATTCGGCGTTAAGCTCGACAAGGAAAAGAACTTGGTTCGCTCTAAGGAGCCACGCGTTATTTCCACTCCAGACAGCTCTGTGATTATTGCTGTAATTCCAACGAACGAAGAGTTGGCTATTGCACGCAAGGCTGCAGCTATTGCTGAAGCTGGTGAAGATACCTACGGCAACAAGTTTAAGAACTAAATATTTTATTTGTGCTGCTAAAATATGCAGCCATAAATAAGAATTCCCGAGCAGATTATCTGTTCGGGAATTTTTATAATTATTGAAAAATTATTGGGAAATCATACTATTCCACATTCCTGGGAAATCTGGGATTGTTTTTCTAGTTGTGGCAATATTTTTGACCCTTACATTTTCTATGCGCAGTCCAAGCATTGCAGCAAACGTTGCCATACGATGATCTGCATAAGTTTCCATAACTTCCCCATGCACATAATCACTTGGCTCAATACTGATGCCATCTTCAAGCTCTTTAGCACCAATACCGACTCTATTTAATTCTTTAACTAAAGCTTCTAAACGATTAGTTTCATGGCCACGTAAATGAGCAATACCGTGCAACTGACTTACTCCATCCGCAAAAGCAAGAATAGCTGCAATGCTTGGAGCAATCTCCCCCGCTTTACTTAAATCTAAAGAAGGAATTGCATGAATACGGCCATTTCCTTTTACACAAAGAACTCCAGACCCAGTGTTTGTATCGTTCTCTTCAAAATTAACAACAGCACCCATACGTTCAAGTATGGCCGGCAACAATCCGCCAGGTTGAGTCGTGCGCTTAGGCCAGTTTGGAACTCTAACTATGCCCCCTGAGATTAAAGCAGCCCCTAAAAATGGCGCAGCATTAGACAAATCTGGTTCAATAACTACAGTATTTGGTAAAACTAATTTTGATTCCAAAACAGCCCAACTAATAGGCTCTATCATTTGGACTGTGCCACCAGCCTTTTTCACATCATCTATTGTCATTAAAATATGCGGCATGCTCGGCAAATTTTTACCAATATGTTCAATATACAAACCGTTAGGTATGCGAGAACCAATTAGCAATAATGCTGAAATGAATTGTGACGATGCAGAGGAATCAATGCAAACAATATTTTCCACATTGCGAGTTTTAAGTTCTAATGATTTAGGAGGAGTAATCGTGTACGGCAAAAAACCAGTTTCGCCGTGATACTCCACGTGAGCACCAAGCTGTTCTAAAGCGTCAAGAACTGGCTTCATAGGGCGAGCATAGGCTTGCTTATCTCCATCAAAGCGCACAGGTTTATTCGCAAACAATGCTAGAGCAGACACAAAACGCATTACAGTTCCAGCTAGTCCGCAATATACTTCAGCATTATCTTCAACTCTAAAAATTCCGTCTTCTGGAGGAATTACGCGCAGTTTCGTGCCCTCTTCATTTAGAGATTCACATTTAACTCCGAATGTAGATAACGCGTTAATCATGAGCTCAGTGTCTCTAGAGCGCAACAATCCTTGTAAAACTACAGGTTTTGTACCTATTGCTGCCAATATTAAATAACGATTTGACAGGGACTTACTACCAGGAACCTCAACACAAGCTTTTAATTGATGATTAGAATACGGTGCTTCCCAACAAGTAGCACAATCCACAGTATCGTTAATATCACTCATAATATGAATACTATCTATTAATATGTACGGATACGTGCACAGATAATTGTTGCAAGCTGAATAAAATATTTCACTAGATATAAAAAAGTCGGGGTGACAGGATTCGAACCTGCGACATCCTGCTCCCAAAGCAGGCGCGCTACCAAACTGCGCTACACCCCGAGGCTTTTGAACTGTTAACCAGCTCCAAGCACAATCAAATACAATAGCGCACTTTGTCGACAAATGCAAATTTTCGACACACGTGGCGTGTATAAAATTTTATGCGTGCTTGACTTTAGTGCAAACTGTACAATGTAATTAGTTAACAAGATAAAGGGGCTAAAGTATGGGACGTTTCCAGCGAACTGAAGCAATGGGATTAATAGCGTTTCTTGTATGCGCATCATTCGCAATGGTTACTATGTCTATGTACATGTTGGTTATGCCAGCATTTTGGCAAATTAGCCAAAGACTTTTCCTTACAGCCTCAGGAATTGTGGCTTTGTGCAGCATTGGCGCTTTTATTATTGGCTATTTGCGTACTAATAAAAAATTTACCGGACACCATCTGATTCGCATAGTAAAACATACTTTTGAAATTACAGCGCTTTCTACAATTTATGGCGCAACAATGTTTCTTATGTCTTTTGCTTTGCTTTCCATCATAAACAGTATTATTGGCAAATCTGCAATGAACAATTACTTGCCGGTATTATGTTCAGCATTATCTGGAATTGTTGGTTACGCAACACTTATTCAAGCTGAGCTTCTTGAAGCTAAAACTGTAGCTTCCCTGCTTCCGCTATTCGTTATTTCGGGCGCTGCAACTGCAGGTCTTACCACGGATGACCCTTACTGGTATAACAATAATTTTTCTCAGCTTGGCGACAGAACCACTTTTGCAGCCAGCATGTTTAACGCAACGCTTGTACTATCTGGAATTTGTATTATCATAACAAGCTACTTTGCTATTACAGAATTTGTTGCAACCCAACGCGAAATATTGCAGCACAATAATGAAGATCGCACGCGTCATTTTAGAACTCGCACAACCATTATGGCTACTTTGCTTATTTTAGGCGGTATTGCTTTTATTGGCATAGGAACTTTCCGTTATACACCTCATCCTTTTCTTCATGACTTGTGCGCTAGAGGCGTAACTGGATTAATTTGCACAATGCTTGTATGCTTGCCTTGGTTAGCTCCTCGCCTTTCTCGCACATTTTATGTAGCTTCTGATTTAGCTGTTGTTCTTACAGCTTGGGCTGGAAATCAGTGGATGCACGGTCACAATACTCTTACTAATGTTGAAGCATTATCTTGCCTGCTATTTCTAGGATGGATTATTGTTTTTTCAAGGCAGGTTGCAGCTATGCAAACTGACCGTCTTCAATCAAAAATTAATCAGGCTATTATAGCAAATAGCAGCGCAGGAAACTAAATTCCCTACGCTGCTTCAATCTTATGAAATTATAAAATTATTTGCGATTAAATTATTTTTATTCGAATCTTATTTAATGTTCTGGCTTATGCTCGCTCATAAGTAGCAAGAAGCTGCGAGATTGAGCCACAATATTAAATCCTGCCTCATATAAAAGCTCAGGGCCTTTTGGATTGTAAGTGTCTACAATAAGCTTCCACTTTTCACCATAACGCTTGTCTGGCAATGTAAAAGTAATAGGTTCATAATGAGCATTAAATATAAGAATAAAGTCGTTATCGACCATTCTTGTTCCATACCAGTCTGTTTCTGGAATGTCGGATCCATTCAAATAAATCATCACGGAAAGCGCGTGAGTATTTGACCAATCTTCCATGTCCATAACAGTTCCGTTATGATCAAGCCATTCAACCTGTGGAATATCGCAAACGTCATCATCGCTTGAACGCCCAGTAAAGAAGCGACGACGATGCAAAACAGGGTGATGAAGACGCAAATGAATAAGCTTGGAAACGAAATCAAACATATCACGTTGAGTTTCGTTATAATCCCAGCTCATCCAAGAAATAGCGTTATCTTGACAGTAAGCATTATTATTGCCGTGCTGTGTACGCATCACTTCGTCGCCTGCGCAAATCATAGGAATACCCTGACTCATAAGCAATGTTGAGAACAGGTTACGTATTTGTCTCTCGCGCAGCTCATTAACATCGTGAATACTAGTAGGACCTTCTACACCGCAATTCCAAGAACGATTGTCGTTTGCGCCGTCGTTATTCCCTTCTTTATTCGCCTCATTATGCTTTTCGTTATAGCTTACTAAATCGTTCATAGTAAAGCCGTCATGAGCTGTAATGAAGTTCACAGAAGCAACAGGCTTACGTCCATTTTGCTCATACAAATCAGAACTTCCCATAAGCCTACTTGCAAACTCAGGCAAAGTAGAAGGCTGCGAGCGCCAAAAATCTCGCACACAATCACGGTAGCGACCATTCCATTCGGACCAGCTTGGAGGGAATCCACCAACCTGGTAGCCACCAACACCAATATCCCAAGGCTCTGCAATAAGCTTTACGCTAGAGATAATAGGGTCTTGCTCAATAATGTCAAAGAATGCAGAAAGTTTATC
Source organism: Gardnerella sp. Marseille-Q9185 (assembly GCF_046508745.1). NCBI lineage: Bacteria > Bacillati > Actinomycetota > Actinomycetes > Bifidobacteriales > Bifidobacteriaceae > Gardnerella > Gardnerella sp. Marseille-Q9185. The sequence continues at coordinate 110,897 of NZ_JBKFWK010000004.1, read as the reverse complement.
TACTTCTTGGAACTGGCGAGCAAGCGTTGCAGCTAAGTCGAAGCGGAAGCCATCAACGTGCATTTCAGTCACCCAATAACGCAAGCTGTCCGTAATCAAGCGCAATGCTTTCGGCGATCGCATAAGCAAAGAATTACCAGTACCAGTAGTATCAAAATAATGACGCTGATCGTTGTCTACAAGACGATAGTATGCACGATTATCAATTCCACGGAAGCTTAAAGTTGGGCCTCTATCGTTTCCTTCAGCAGTGTGGTTATAAACTACGTCAAGAATAACTTCCATGCCAGCAGCATGATAAGCCTTAACCATTGACTTAAACTCATTAACCTGCTCACCGCGCTGACCAGAACTTGAGTAAGAATTTTGCGGAGCGAAGAAACCAATGGTATTGTAACCCCAATAGTTGCTCAATCCCTTATTTTGTAAGAATGAATCATTTACAAACTGATGAATTGGCATAAGCTCAATCGCCGTAACACCAAGCTTCTTCAAATAAGAAATAACGCTTGGATGCGCAAGACCTGCATAAGTTCCGCGAATATCTGCAGGAACACGGCTATCAAGATTAGTCATACCACGAACATGAGCTTCATAAATAACAGAATCATGGTATGGAATCATAGGATGCTGATCATTACCCCAATCAAAATATGGGTTAATAACAGCAGCTTTCATTGTGTGAGATGCAGAATCCAAAGTATTCATTGCAGAAATATCATCCGGATTATCAAACCAGTAAGAAAACAGGCTCTCATCACCGTCAATATTGCCTTCAATTGCTTTTGCATATGGGTCTAAAAGAAGCTTATGCGGATTGCACCACAATCCGTGCGAAGGATCGTAAGGACCATGAACACGATACCCATAACGTTGGCCAGGCTGAATACCTGATACATAGTTATGCCAAACGTATGAGTTCTGTTCGGTCATATCAATACGTGTTTCATTATCATTCTCGTCAAACAAGCATAATTCAACGCGCTTTGCGACTTCGGAAAACAGCGCAAAATTAACGCCGGCGCCATCATAATTGGCACCAAGCGGATACATGGAACCTGGTCTTATATGCATAATATAAGTATCTCATATATTTGCGCACTTTTCACGCTATGTTGCTTTTATTTGAAAAAAGATGAAAATTTATACAAATTTATTCAAATGTATGCAAAATTTAATGAGCTGCTAATTGCCAATCAACACCAACGCCAGTTGATACGTTAAGCGGAACATCTAAATTAACTGCATGTTCCATAGCTTCTCGCACAATATTTTCTACGCTATCTTTTTCTCCGTGCGCAATTTCCAAAATTAATTCATCGTGAATTTGTAAAATTACGCGACTTGCCAATTTAGAATTTCGCAAACCTTTATCAACACGTATCATTGCAAGCTTCATAATATCGGCTGCAGTTCCTTGAATTGGAGCATTTAAAGCCCCACGCTCGGCAGCTTCGCGAGCTGCACGATTATTTGATGACAACTGTGGGAAATACCTACGCCTACCAAACATTGTTTCTGTATACCCAAGTTCTTTAGCTTTTAAAACCAAAGACTCCAAGTAATCATGAACTTTTCCAAAAGTATCAAAATACTTATTTTTCAATACTTCGGCAGCAGACGGCGTAATAGAAAGTTGTTTTGCCAAACCATAAGTGCTCAATCCGTACGCCAAACCGTAGCTCATAGCTTTTACGTGAGAACGCTGATCACCACTAACTTGATCTACAGGTATTTGATAAACCAGGCTTGCTACATATTTATGAAAATCCGCACCAGAGCAGAACGCTTTAATAAGAGTTTCATCATGAGAAGCATGAGCCATAATACGCAACTCAACTTGAGAATAATCACAGCTCATTAAATATTCAAAATCTTCACCTGGAACAAACGCTGCACGGATTTCACGACCAGCAGCATTACGATTAGGAATATTTTGCAAATTCGGATCTGCAGAACTTAATCTTCCTGTTGCAGCAATAGTCTGCTCAAATCTTGTATGAATACGTTTATCGTCATAATGAGCAGCATCAATTAAGCTTTGCACTATTTGCTTTAACTTATTTTTCTCACGATGACTAAGCAGAGCCCCCAAAAATTGGCTTGCAGGTTCTTCAGGATCAAGTTTCGCATACATTGCTTGCAAAGCTTCAGCATTAGTAGTGTAAGAACCGTTTTTTGTGCGCCTAGTTGGTTTAAGAGCAAAATGATCAAACAGTATTTGCTGCAATTGCTTAGGACTTTGCAAATTCACACGATTTCCCGCAGCCTGCCAAGCCATATTCTGAGCAAATTCAGCATCGGAAGAAAATTGCTGGAACATGCTACTTAAACGCTGCATATCTACAGCAGCACCAACATCTTCTAATCCTCGCAAAACTCTTGAAATAGGCATTTCCAAGTTCGACATCAAACCTGTTTGTTTTCTAGAATCCAATTTTGGCGCAAATTGAATAGCTAAAAGACGCGTAAGAACAGCAGTTCTTAAAATTTTACCTTCAAATTTTTGCGTTTCTTCTTCGCTTGTTTTAGCTTCATCTAAAGCTGACGAATCATCAAGTAAAAGATCAAGCTCACCCTGCTTAGCTTCCTGATTATCCAAATCTTCATCATCGCTTGAAATATCTAAATAATGTTCTGCCATATTTTCAAGCGTTTCAGCGCGAAAATCAGGCTCAAGCAAATATGAAGCCAATCTTGTGTCAAGAAGAGGCGTAATACTAGGATCTTCGCAATCGACTAATTTCAAAGATGACAACAATCCTAAATGCTTTTTATAATCGTGCAAAACTATTGAAGAAGCATATTTTTGCAAAAATTCTCTTAAAGCTTCGAGTAAGGAATTTGTCTCTACATGCAAGTCTGAAGCATAAATTAGCGCTGCACTACCCTTAACAAGCAGCAATAAACAGTCTGCTTTTAAACCAAAACGATGCTTTGACTGGGTGCTACTTTCATGAGCATATACGACTAATTCGCGATTATTTAATATTAAATCTGCACATTTTTGCTCATTATCAATAAGTTTTTCTGCATCTAAAGAAGAATCATCTCGCGAAGAATCTTTCGTATTGTCTTCTTCTAGGAAGGTAGATACGCTAGTTTCCCACTCGCGTAAATCTTCTAAAGATTTAATATGACTTACTTTAGTATTTTCTAGTACATCTTGAAGATCTTCAGAATCAGAAGTTGATTGCTCGCCGCTGTTTAAATGCTCTATTTCGACATTTCCTTCATATGTTGAAGAAAGCATAATTCGCATATTGTTATCAAGCAATTGCTGATTTGTGCGGCTAAAAGCTTTAAGAATCTTACGCTTTTTTAATTCACCAAACTCAAGTTGAGATAACAACTCTCCCAATTTCTTAGCATTAATATCTTCACCAAAACGCAAATTATCAACACTAATACCAAGATCTAAGTCACGAACCAAAGCATTAACTCGACGGTTCAAACGAACCTGATCAATATTTTCTCGTAAAGCTTCACCCTTTTTACCTGTAATCTCACCTGCATGAGAAATAATATCTTCCAAGCTGCCGAACTGGTTAATCCATTTGGCGGCATAGCCATCTCCAACACCAGGAACACCAGGAATATTATCTGCAGTTTCGCCTCTTAAAGCAGCTAAATCAGGATATTGCTTAGGAGTAACATTATATTTTTCTAAAACGGCAGCAGAATCCATTTGTTTCAAATCTTTGAAATGCTGCCCCGGATAAAGAACTGTAATATTGTCGTCAATAAGCTGGAAGGCGTCTCGATCTCCAGAAAGAACTAAAGTTCTATACCCTGAATCAGCGCCCATTGTTGCAAGTGTTCCAATAACGTCATCACCTTCATAACCGGGTTTTTCAATATAAGTAATATCTAGAAAACGGAGCATCTGCTGAATAAGAGGCAACTGAGAAAGAAGCTCTTGAGGAGCAGCTTCACGCGTACCCTTATACTGAGGAAGCATCTTATTTCTAAAAGTGCCACCTTTAACGTCAAAAGCAATAGCTAAACGGTCAGGATTTTCTTTTCTTACCACTTGCGAAAGCATAGTGATAAAGCCCCAAACAGAATTGGTTGCCTGACCATAGCGAGTAGAAAAATTATCCGCAGAAACTGCAAAAAAAGCACGGAACGCAAGAGAATGGCCATCAACGACCAACAACGTTCCTTTCTCATTCTTAAAATCAGAAGAATGTTCTTCGACGATGCTGGTATCCACTGTTGACTACTCACCCACGTTCCGTAATTATTACAAATTATGCTAATAGTATTCAGCACAACAAGCGTTATGATTTAATAAATTTAAGATTTTTAAGATTAATACTATTAATCCTCAGAATCTGAGTCTATTTTATCATCGCTATACTTTGAAATAATAGCCAAAGCAAGACGCTTCTTAGGAATACGCTGATCCATAGAAGTTTTTTGAATCCAACGGAATGCACCCTGCTCTGAGAATCCGGCCTTATCCATAAGAAGACCCTTAGCTCGATCTACCAGCTTGCGTTCTTCTAATGTATCTTCAGCTTTCTTAAGCTTTTCTTCCGCCTTTTTTAGCTGATCTTCCGTATCGTGCAATCTATTTTCTGTGCGCTCAACGCTATCTAATAAATCGTTGATCTCGCTAAAACGACCCATAGCAACTTCCAAAGCTGGAAGAAGCTTAGATTCTTCATACGGCTTAGTTACGTATGCCATTGCACCGGCGCCTGTTGCTTGTTTTACTAAATCTGCCTGCGAAAAAGCAGTGAGCATAACAACTGGCGCAATGTTTTCATCACAAATAGTTGCTGCAGCAGTAATACCATCCATAACAGGCATCTTAACGTCCATGCACACAACATCCGGATGATGCTCGCGAGTCAACTCAATAGCTTCCTGACCATTAGCTGCCTGACCTACAACCTGATAACCGTTATCTTCAAGCATAGCTACTAAATCCATGCGATTAACAGATTCATCTTCTGCAACAACAACAGTGCGAATATTGTTAGATTTCTTATCTTCAGACTCGTTCTTCACAGCTTCTGCATCAGCAGCCTTACGAAGCTCATCATCAGTAAGTATTTCAGGCATTGTTTGCTCTGTCCCTTCATTCCTTTTCGTAACTGGCATATTCACAACCTCATTTCATTGCCGCATAAACAGGGCAACACCGCCATGCATCTTTAACATGGCGACTACGCAACAGCACGTTCACAAACACCAGTAGAATCACGCATCATAACGCAATTTGCATGTCACTAAAACCGCACGCACCCAATGTTTGTGTCAATCAATGATACCATAAGATTCACGAGACTCGCGAAAGAATGCACAAATTCGCGCTATTTTGCTTATTTATATAATCGCAGACAACAGTACTACTGCAGCTGCAAAAATGGCTTGCGCAACGCAAAGCGCAAAAGAATTCTTATAGTCACCTTTAAGTATACATTTGGCAAATTTATACGCTTTTATTACAAGAGCTACCAATATAAACCACTGAAAAATAGCAAAAAATAGGTGCCATGAAATATTGCGTATAAACTCACTAAAACTGAAGAAAACCTCAGAACTATAAAAGCTCCATATTGAAGGAACTTCAAAAGGAAAAACAATAATTGAAACCGAATACGCTAACAACAAAAGAGCCGCAACAATACTCGCTGCAGCACATAAACGTCTACCGCTTTGCTCTCCAAGCCTTATCATCGCAGTTATTTTTCCATGCTCTTTATCACTTGCAATATCTCGAAGATTGTTCACCATCATTAAGCATGCAGAATAAGCTCCAGGAATAAATGACATTAAAACACAAGCCAAAATCATTAATGGACTATTAATAAAAATATTGTTGGCTTGAACACCTATGCCATGCGTTATTGCACATAAAGATCCAATAAAAGGAACAGGGCCAAAAAACACAAAAGCGCTTACTTCTCCAAAACCTTTATAACCATAAGGATGCTTTCCTCCTGCATAAAACCATGCTGCAGCAATGCAGGCAATTCCAAGTGGAATAAACCACAATATTCCCGTGCTAAAAACAATAAGCAAGCCCGCAATGCAAGAAATCAAAGCAGAAACTATTACCGCTTTAAGCACAGATTCTGACTTAATACCAGCATCCGCAAGACGCCACGATACATCACATAATGGCTTAGAATTTTTACTTTTACTCACAGGGCGAAACTTACGATTCTCGTCTAAGCCATTCAAGCCGTCACAATAATCGTTCGCATAATTAACAGCAATCTGCATAAATACTGCAACCGCACAGCATAGAAAAAATTGTATAAAACATTGCACAAAACTAATAATTGGTTTCTCAAAATGCGAAAAACGCATCATTCTAAGAGAAATCGCGAATGCCATAACAACAGGAACTAAGCCTATTGGCAGAGTGTAAATTCTTGCACCTTTAATCCAAACTTTTACACTTTTCATTATTAGCCTCTTAAACTATTTGCTAATTACATAAATGCTTCATACAAGATTAGGCAAAAAGATTGAAGTAACTATTGGCAAAGCAATAATAAGTGCGGAAATAACTATAAAAACAAATCCTCTCCACCCAAAAGGATAACTATAGTAAGAAGATTTGCGGGTGCGTAAATAAAAACCACGTTCTTCAGCAGCGAGCGCACAACTGTCCGCCTTACGAACTGAAGTTACTAGAAGTGGCACAATAAGTGGCATCATCAACTGTAATTTCTTAAAAGGATTTTTAGTATCGTACTCAACACCACGCGCCATTTGCGCTTCTGTAATTTGTGTCATTTCGTAAGAAAAAATAGGCACAAAACGGACTGCAGTAGTAATAGTAAAAGCGTAGCAGTATGGCACATGCAAATATTGAACTACTGCGTTTGCAAGATCGTTTAATTTAGTAACCATTAGCACGCTTACTAGCGGAAGAGCAAAACAGAAGAGTCGCAAAGCTGCTTTTGCACCAATATCCATACCGTTTTGAGTAAACCACAGGAAAATATAATGACCTTTTTGAGCAATAACTGTTTGCATAACAAACATAACACAAGCAATTATTATCATTGCTTTAATAAGGTTTAATAAAGCTTTTACAACATGAGCACAAGCCATTGCAATAAGAATAAGTACAGCAAGAGCAATAAGCACAGTGTACTGTTTTGCAATAAAAACGCTTATTACAACACTGGCAGCAAGAATAAGCTTTGCAATAGGATTAGCTTTATGAAATATGGTATTGCCATGTTGATAAGTTAAAAGTTTTGTTTGCATGCCAACCTACCTTTACCTTTGTTTCTGCTCATTTTGCGTACTATTTTTACCACTCAACGCTTGCACTAATAGAGATCTAATGTACAATCCCCTACAATTTTCAAAACCATTCGCAACTAAGCCTTGAGAAACAGAACACAATAATGGCGGATACAATGCAGCGGCATCGCAAACTTCTGGTTTTTCAAACACATCTTTTGCCAATCCGTCAATAATAAGCTTTCCGTCATTAATAACTATCAATCGTGTTGCATAGTCAAGAACAACTTCCATATCGTGACAAACCATAATCACGCAGCAACCGTGATCTCTCAAATCTTCAACTACTTGCATAATTTTCATGCACTCATTGTAGTCAAGTCCGCATGTAGGCTCATCAAGAACAAGAATTTTAGGACGCGTTACAACAGTTGCAGCCAAAGCAACCATTTGACGCTGACCTCTAGAAAGCATAAATGGAATATCTTTCGGGTTAAGATTAAGCTTTTCAATAATCTGCATTGCATGCTCTTGAGCTTGGCTAGAATCTTCACCGATTAATTCACAGCTAAAAGCTACTTCTTCAAGAACAGTTCTTTTACAAAGTTGACGATCAGGATTTTGGAATAAGGTAGATACATATTTTGCTATTTGACTAATGCGAAGCGACTTAGTATCGATACCATCTATTTCCACACTACCTTCTGTAGGTCTTAATAAGCCATTAATAATCTTTGTAATTGTTGTTTTTCCAGCACCGTTTCTTCCAATTAAAGCAATTAATTCACCGCTATTTGCATTAAATGAAACATCTTTTAGAGCTTTAACGCCATTCGCATAAGCAAAACTCACATTATTTATTGAAAGGCATGGCTTGTTAGAATTATCTAAATTATTAGCTTTTATAAAAGTTTCTTTACTGGACTCTAAAGAAGATTCTGCATTATTCGAGTTATTTGAATTAGAAAGTTTAGAATAATCCGTACGTAATGTTTTAACAATAGTATTTACAGTTTCTTCCACGCCAACAGTAAGTTCAGAAGGATTACAAATTTGCTCATCTTGCAACTGCTTAATTAAGTGAGTAGTACGAGGATAGTTAATACCAACTTTACGAAGTAAATCAATGTCTTTAAGAGCTAAAGAAACAGGAGCATCAAGAACGAGCTCACCTTTAGAAAGCACTATAAGACGTTTACAATATTCGCTTAATAAAGCAACTTTTTGCTCAATAACAACAATAGTAATACCAAATTTTTTATTAAGATTTTGAAGAATAGAAAAAATCATGCGGGAAGATACAGGATCCAACGCACATGTTGGTTCATCCAGCACTAAAACTTTAGGTTTCAGCGCCAAAATTGCAGCAATAGCAACTTTCTGCTTCTGACCGCCAGACAGTGTATCTAGATCTCGATTGCGCAAATCGCTAATGCCAACAGTTTCTAAAGAGCTAACTATACGATTAGGGATTTCATCGTGAGGAACACCAAAATTTTCCAATCCAAAAAGCAGCTCATCTTCCACGTTCGCAGCAACCATTTGAGCATCAATATCTTGAATAACTGAACCTATTAAGCAAGCAATATTAGTTAGTTCAAGAGTTGTAGTGTCATGACCAGCAATACTTACAGTTCCACAAAAGTTTCCCGAATAATGGTGAGGAATAGCACCAGAAAAAAGCGAAGCAAGAGTTGTTTTACCAGAGCCAGAAGGTCCAATAATTCCAACAAATTCACCAGGGTAAATTTTAAGATTTACTCGATTAAGCGCATACGTATTATCTTCAACGCTTGAAGTATTTTCACTACGATTTGTACCGTATTGAAAAGACACATTCTTCAATTCAAGTAGCGGCTCTTCTAAGTGGGAATCATTAGGTTTTTTCATAAGGCTCTTTATGTTTCGTTGTTGGGCTTGTTCAACTAATTTTCTGCCAGCAATAAGTTCGTTTTGCTGATGCGTACCATCCATAACTGTAACACACCAATCAAACTCAAACTATTTACCAACATGCAAGTTGATGCCAATCGCAATACGACTGGCATCAACTTACTTTTATACCTTTATTTTTCTATACACTGCAATCATTCATGCATACTAAGTGCAATAAAAACACATTTTATGCAAAATAATTTGTATAAAAATTGATTTACTTATGCAATACAATCTTCAACGGAGTGTAAAGTACTTCAACAACAATCGCATTAAATACTGCTGTACCCAAAATAATTGGAAGCATCACCATTACCATATTTGGAGAGTGAAGAATGAAGAAAGCAGCAATAAGAGCAAAAATGCAACCAGAAATTACAGTCGTAATAAAAGTAGAGATGAATGGGAATACGCTTACTTTACGAGCTGCATCCTTTGGGAACACGCGAATATAACCAATTAATATTGCAGTCATAATGATTGCAGCTGGAATATCGCAAGCATACTCAAGGAATGGAATTGAAGTATTAAATTGAATTAATGTTGCTGCAAGAGCACCAATAATAGCTCCCTGGTAAATCTTCGGCCTAACGAGCAAAATTGACAAGCAGAACGAAGCAATAACAAACTCAGGCTGAATATTTCCAATAGAAAGAGATTTTGCAACAGTAAAGTCAAGAATACATCCTGCTGCAAAAAGTACTGCAACTAAAACTAACGAAGTAATATCTAATGCGTGATTCTTAACTTTTACATTTTGCATCATTACAGCTGCAGCATCTGTAGTTGCGTTTGCACCATTGTTATAAGCTTCCTTAACGGTTTCGTTAATTTCTTGAGCCATGATTTCTCTCCTTATTTGGGCTTTATATTATTCATATAAAGCTATCGAATATTTTGTTGTGGTTTGTGATTTGTGACTTGGTTATTTTTTAAATTTAAGCTTGTATACAAAAAGACCCCCGGGCTTACCCCGGAGGTCTTCTACAAGCTTTTATATGCAGCTTCTAAAACTTCAGAGTAAACTCACGCCAAAGAGAAGACTGCCACCACCACATACGAGCAGCGTTAAGAGTATTCATAGATTCAGCATTCATGTTCATGTTACGCATGATGACTGCCTCCTAAACTCATTAACTAGCTGTGGTTAACGCACAAACCTCAACCGAAATATTCGATATTCGTTTGTGTTGAAATGATGCTAACACCATGAAAGTACAAATGCAAACACAACACGCGCACAAACGGAAAATATTATTAGAATTCTTAGTTATTCTTAGTAATTATCGGTAATTATCAGTAATTCGTTTGCTATTTAGAAAGTTTTTGATATTTAGCAATCTGCAATTTTACAGCAATAATTCGTTTTACAGAATCATCAATTCTAGACTCAGGGATTTCTCCTCTACGAACAGCATTAACAACAGAATAGTAAGCCTGACGCAAATTTGCAGGAGAAAGTAACATATCAAGACCTGCTTTAATCCCAGTAATTGCAGCGCTTGAAGGAGCATAACGTAAAGATATTGCTCCCATTCCTAAAGAATCAGAAATCAGAATACCGTTATAGCCAAGCTTTTTACGAGCTAAACCTGTAACAATCATTTCCGACATACTAGCTGGAGTATCATCTCCCGTAATCTTCGGATACGACACATGACTAACCATAATAAACTTAACGCCAGTATCTACAGCATCTTTGAATGGAACTAAATCTACTTTTCTTAAAGAAAATGGAGTTTGATTCGAAACTGTAGTACCTTTGTGAGAATCTTCAAAAGTTGAGCCATGACCAGGAAAATGCTTATACGTAGCAAAAACATGATTTTCTTGCAAACCATCCGTAAACGCGTCAGTCATACTAGCCACAAGCTTTGGGCTAGAACCAAATGAGCGCTTTTTCATAAGATTATTATCTGGATTAGTTAGCACATCTGCAACAGGGGCAAAATCAACATTAAAGCCAAAATCATGGAGATATTTACCAATATATGCTCCAGCTTTATAAGCTTTACGCATTTTCTTAGTAACGCCAATATCTCTCATATTAGGAGAAGTATTCACTCCCATTTGAGGATTAGAACTAACTCTTGCAACAGTTCCACCCTCTTCATCAACGCTGACAATTGCAGGCAATGATACACGAGCATTACTCATTTCTTGCAATTTAGAAATCATACTTTTAGTCTGTTCAGGACTTTGAATATTTTCTCTCGTATACATTATTCCGCCAACAGGCAAGGAGTTAAAAGTCTGCTGCATTTGTGCTCCAGAAGAAGTTACAGTCCAGTTTATGCCAACTAATTCCTCAGGTTTTACAACAAACATTTGCGCAACTTTATCTTCAAGAGACATTTTTGAAAGCACGCTTCTAACTTCTGCGCTATTGGAATCAACTCCCCTACGAGCCAGCTTTTTATGAGCTTTAATTAAAGCCTCGCGCTTTTCTGCTTCTATTGCTAACTCTTTAGGACTCTTAATAGCAGTTCTATTAGAATGGCTAAAGAATTGCGAGCGCATAACATGTACTGCAGCACACATAGACACTGCTATTAAAGCAACCGCAATAATAATCGCAAAAATAGAAGCGAAATGATTCCTCGACGCAACTTTTTCTACTCGCTGATTATGCAATGCACCCCTATACTGTACTGTGCGACCAGTTACAGTATGCGGCACGCTTTGCAATTTACGCGGCTGTTGCTTACGCATAAGCTTTCCCCTAATTCACTAATAATAAAAATACTATTGAAATTATTTATTAGTATTTATTCACTTCGCACACGTAGCCTGTCTTACCGCTAAATGTTTTGCGCAGTGTAGGATTTGTAAATAGGTTGTCGCGCTGATCGTTCCAAGACCATTCGTCATTTAATCTCCAAAGCATAAGATAAAACTCAGGTTCACCATCTTTATCATTTCGACTTGGCTCACCCGGCAACCAATTTTGATACTTTACTTTTTCACCAGTAACCCAGTGTGCATACACGTCACCATTTTCGCGCTGAGAGGTGTAACCGCCAATCCACACATACTTGACACCTTCCTTCTTAGCCATATTTATAACCTTAGTTTCCTTACTCTTGTCTGTAAGAGTTACTAAGTATCCGCCATCTTGCATGCATGCACTATTAGCTTCGGTCCAAGTTACATCTCCCTTATGAAGAACAAAACGAGAACCACTCTTCTTATAAGTCTTCCTCTTCACTGGCTTAAACGCTAAATCGTCACCAATTCCACCAGACTTATGATTCTTCGAATCTGCAAGCAAAGCAGAAACTACACGATCAACATAAGGATTTGTTGAGGAATCAGAATCGTATTCAAGGCAATAAACATTATCTTGATTAACTCTAATTCTATTCATTACATCTTTCATATCTGAAATAGAATTAATATCCCAGAAGTAGCCGTTTGTTTCGTTTGCAATATTTTGCAATACGCTAGAATCAGCATCAGTTGTACCAATCAAATAAACTGGTATTCCCTTTTCTTTTGCGAGCGCAATAACCTCATCCGCAGTATGAGTGCTTTCATTATCCAAACCGTCTGTAAAAGCAATAACACAGTTAAAGCCTGGATGGTTTGAAGCATTAGTAACACCAGTGTATAGAGCATCATACAAGGCAGTCATTCCGTAAGGTGTCATATTATCGATACCTGTAAGAAGTCGATTTTTATCGTTTGTGTATGTTGCCATATACATGAGGTAGCTATCGAAAGATATAAGCTCTCCTTTATCTCCAACCTTATAGTTGAGATTGCGCACAAAATCACTCATTGTTTTCTTCATAGTGTCGATTGAAGAATCCATTGAGCCAGATTTATCAAGAAGAATCTCGTAATTAACACCTTGATTGTCTTTAATTCGCTCAACCTTATGAATAAGGCGTTCTACTTCTTTGCCGCCACCAATTTTTTCGCGAATTGCAGCAGTTGGAGAGTCAATTTCAAGCGCTTTTCCACTGCTATCCGTAAGAGAAAAGTACAATTTAACGTGCGGATATTGAGAAACGTCGGAATTAACAATTTTTAGCGTATAATCTTCATACTTGTGCGATTGAGTAAGCTCACTGCGAAGCTTTGAATAAGGAATTTGACCCGGATGAATAAAATCCCAAATTAAGCAGCCAAAAATACAAGAAAGAATAAAAGATATAACTATTGTAATAGAAAGAACTATATTTCTTTTATCCTTTAATTCCTCATTTGAAAAAACATCAAATCCAGAAAATAGGCCGCCACCGCGAGAAGACGAAGGAATAGCTGATGCCGTATAAGTGGCTGATGCTGCAGCATTAGCATTATACGGCTCAGCTTTGTAAGCTTGAGGCATGTTGTTACGCATACTTTGCTGATTCTGAGAACTCTGCTGATTCTGAGAACTCTGCTGATTCTGCGTATTGTTCTGCTGATCATTTTCTGCAGAAGCATTAACAGCTGCTCCACAACGAGAACAGAACCGTGTATTATCCTTAATTAAAGCTCCACAGTTGATGCAAAACATACGTTCTTCTTTCTCACAGCATTATGCAAGTACTTGCATAATTAGCTCAAGCTTAATATACTTTTTGATTCTATACCTTCTTTTATATATTCTTATTTCGCTTTACTTTAATAAAGGACGCACTAGCCACGACCAACAATATTGCACAAATAAATACAATCTGAATTATGCTGCTACCTGTAGCGCTTAATTCTTGCGATTTTTTAACAATATCGTTATTTAGAACGGTTATGTACGTCCATGCAACTTGATTACCATGATCATCAATCAACACAACTGTATGCTTTCCGGAATATCCTGCTGGGAAGATTGCGTCAAACTGAGGAACACCATTTACCATTCGAACAGTTACATACTTAGAACCATTTGCGCTCTTAAGTAAGCGAGGAGAGGAGTAAATGTATGCGTATGCATAAACTACACCGTCTTTCTTCAATCGTTCGGTAAATTCACTGTTTACAACATGAATACTCACATTGTTCACAACACCGGCTGTTGCAACATCATTGCTACCTACAGTAAGCGTGCCCTTTAATTCTGGCTTAAGCTGCTTAACAGTTACAGGAGCTTCAGGAGCTGGAGCAGATGGATCTGGTGCTGAAGTGGAAGTCTCAGCCTTTTGAGCATGATTCTCAACCTGAGCAGGCTTCTCAGTTTTTCCAGTCTTTCCAGTGTTTTCGGATTTAGCAGTATCTTCAGAATTAACATGCTCTGGAGTCTTATTAGCAGGAGCAGACTCATGCTTATTTTTAACTGAAGGCTGCGTATTTCCTTGCTGAGTATTCTCCGTCTGAGGATTACCTTGCTGAGTATTATGAGTTTCTACAGAAGGTTGCTGCGATCCATGTTGAGTTCCAGAACCAGACTGAGGATTCACCGGAGCAGGCTGAGGATTTACAGGAGCTGGCTGAGGCGCCGGCTGAGGATTTACAGGACCAGGAGCTGGCTGAGGCTGAGGCTGTGGGCCTGGAGCAGGCGGTTGAGGTGTAGGAGTTACAGGAGTCACAGGCTCACTCTTCTTTTCAGCATTAAGCAACACAGCAGTCGAAAGAGCAGCAACCTTATATGTTCCGTCAGCAGAAACATTAGCCTCTTGAGCACCATCATTAACTTTGCCATTAGCAACAAGAGCAGAATACTTTCCTGCTGGAATCTTTACTTGAGTTTCAGCATTATTAGCATTGAACACTACAACGTACTGCTTATCTGCATCTTTAAGCGTGTAAGCAATTACACCATCAGGAGTGCCATCAATCATCTTCATGTTCTTGTTAATTGTTGCATAATCAAAATCACGAAGAGATTTAATGCTCTTGCGTAGCTTCAACAATCCCTTGAAATAGTTCACGGAATCAGATTTGTCAGCAGCACGATTCCAATCAAGAGCATTGTCTTTATCGCCAGCATTGTAGCTATTAGAATTACCGTTCTTGCTTCTTAAGAATTCCTGACCAAGCTGAATAAACGGCATGCCACGAGAAAGCAAAATCATTGAATTTGCAAGCTTTACTCGCCTCAATCGTACGTCTTCAGTGTCTTTAGGCGCAGAAACCTTTAGCTTATCGTACAACGACAAGTTATCGTGAGCTTCAACATACTGAACTACTTGTCCTGCATCAGCAAAGTGCGTTTCAGCATTACTATTCGAGCACTTAACAGTACTCGTGCCAAATTGGCAACCAAGCAAATTATGCTCAAGCAAAGCCTTAACACCTTTATCTGTATTGCCATTTACAAAACCAGTAGACGCATCACCAAACACAGAACCTTTTACAGAATCACGGAAGGAATCGTTAAAGAACGCTACTCCTGGAATCTTATAGCCATTTGGCTGAATAGTAGAATCACTCTTAGGAAGCAGTTCATTCATATCCCAGCCTTCACCGAGCACAATAATTGAAGGATCAATCTTATTAAGCTCAGCACGCACTTCCTGCATAGTCTTCAGGTCAATTAAGCCCATCAAATCAAATCGGAAGCCGTCAAGGTTGTAATGCGTAGCCCAATACTTTACAGAATCTAAAATATACTTGCGCATCATTTGACGCTCAGAAGCAGTATCGTTACCGCATCCAGAATTACCATTCAGAGCGCCATCCTTATAACGGAAGTAGTATCCAGGAACCGTCTTGTTAAACGAATGATTTTGTGCGCTATAAACATGGTTGTAAACAACATCCATAATCACACGCAAACCAGCTTTATGAAGACCAGCAATCATTTGCTTAGCTTCCTTAACTCGCGCTGTTGGATTAGCAGGATTCGTAGAGTAAGACCCTTCAGGAACATTGTAGTTTTGCGGATCATACCCCCAGTTTTGAGCACCTTGCTTTCCATAGCTCAAGTCACCAGTTTCATTCACAGAACCAAAATCATACATTGGCATGATTTGCACGTGAGTGACACCAAGAGACTTCAAATAATCCAACCCAGAAACATTATGCTTATCTGTAGTTTTCGTACCTGCTTCTATTACGCCAAGATACTTACCACGATGAGCATCGCTAATACCAGAGTTTGGATTGATTGAGAAGTCACGAACATCCATTTCTGCAATTGTTGCGTCACTTGGATTCGTAAAGCTTGGCATACGATTTCCAGCGCTACCAGCGTCTTTATCTGCTAATACAACAGAACGTTCACCGTTTACTACTGAAGCTTTCGCATAAGGATCAGCAGAAACATTCACTGTGCCATCAGCAAAATGAACTTCATATGCGTAAGCTGTATTAGCTTTATCACCATCGAGCTTTACAGACCATACACCATGATCTTCTGCTTTCATAGCTGTTTCTTTGTCTTTTTCAGCTTTTTCAGCAGTCGACTTATAAGTAATCAGCTTTACTTCAGTTGCTGTTGGAGCCCAAAGCTTGAAAGTAGTTGAAGAAGCAGAATACACAGCACCTAAATCATCGCCAGTATAAGCATATTTCTTATCGAATTCATCGGTACGAATTACACTAGCACCAGTTTTTGAGGAAGCAGAAAGCTTAATATCTTTAGCTAATCCCTTAATACTCAACTCATACTTATGTTTAATATTAAGTTCATTCTTGGTTTCAATAGTAATCTCTGAACCATTAGCTTTAACAGAATTAAGCTCAACAGTCTTGGCAGGATTTTCACTAGCATCCAAAAGCGTTACGTCAGAGTCTTTTACAGAAGACACGTCACCAGATACTTTTACAGCTAACTTCTTTAAGCCAGCAATATCAGCAGACATTACGTGAGCTGTAAGTTGTGGCATAGTAGCGTTTAAGTATACTGTCATGTCATCTTGCATTAACCAGACTTCAACGCTACCCTTGTTTGGATCATTTGGATCTAGCTTAATCGCGTTGTTTGGAATACTGCGATCGCTAGGATCTTGTTTATCCCAAGCATTATTTGGCGTAGACTTTCTAACTTTGAAACCAACACTGTCAATACCAGCATCATTCTTAGCAGTGAAGGTTGCAACTTTGCCATAATCGTCATGCGAAGTGAAGTAACGAGCAGTACCACCGGTTCCGTCATTCCAAGTCCACATGTTCCAGCCTTCATAATCGCCAGCATTCCTGCGATAATGAACTGTTACCTTTAGCTCTTTTGGCTTCTTCTTAAGATTGTCTGGAGCAGCAAACTGCGTAGTACCCGTTCCGCCTGTTACCCAAGCTTCAGCAAGACCACTTGCGCAGTTTTCAATAGCACGATCGCCACCGTCTTTATTCCAATCTTTTGTAGTAGTAATAAAGGAAAGTGACTTGTTTTCAAAAGAACCATCAACCGTAGTTTCAAAAACTTTGCCGAATTTATCACTGCCATTGAACTCATGCCAAGCTCCAGGTAAATCTTTACCATCCTTGTCTTTGCCCCACAAATAAACGCCAATATTGCGAGTATCACTCACTTTTTGTGCGTAGTGGATGCGAACAGTGGTCTTTGGATTATATGCTACTGGGCAAGGATTTACTCCAACGCTACCCTTGTGATCTTGAGCTACATACGAATCAGTGTGAGCTGGAATCTTAAAGTTATTATTATCTCCTTCGTGATACCAGTAACCATTGCCATCGTTAAACACTGCTTCATAAGCTTTGCCATTGGTTCTAATTGTCTTCTTATACCAACCATCGCAAGCCTTCTTCATCTCATCGCCAGGAGCTTGAGTCCAGCTTGAGCCTATGCCGTAATGAACATATACTTTTTTATCTTTAAACTTTTCATCTGGCTTAAAGTAAATAGTTGTTGTAGGATCTTCTGGCATACCTGCATCAGGCTTTTCTTCACCATATTTAGGATCAGATGGATCAGTGGCAGAGCCTTTTGGATGATTAGCTTTTGTTGCATCAACGTGCAATACTACTGCTTCGCGAGCGCCAATCTTGGTTTTAACTTCACCTTTTTCAACTTTAACAGTCTTAGAGCAGTCACCTGCAGCATACACATTGCAGTACTCACCATCAGGCAAATCAGTCTTATAAGAAACTTCTTTTTCGTCAAGCGAATTGTTGATTGCTAAGAAGCCCTTCTTTTCGCGGCTAAAAGCAATGTTGTTATCGCCATCATCCTGCCAATTTGTGACTTTCGCACCTTGAACAGCATTGTAGAATCCAATCATTCCGCGAATAGAAGTCCAACGCTGAGTGCACTGCCACTTTGAATTAGCACCACAAGTTACTTCCGGAATAGACGTTTCAGTTGCACCAGGAGCACCATCATCATTCTTATCGAACTTGTATCCGGAATACACGTTTGGAGTGCCGTATGGCCACGCGAGCATGAAAGCGTTTGCTAAAGTGTAACGACGACCGTCCTTATACGTAAGCACGCTGTTACCGCGCTCTGTATCCCAGTTCGTAACGAAAATAGCAGCTTTATCGCTCTTAACCATTCCGTCTTGAATTTTGTTCAGAGGCTTGCTTGCCTTCATCAGCGAGCCTTTGAAACTTTGCATAAGCTGGTAAGAGTAGCCAAACTCGTTAACTTCGCCTTCATTCAAATGCGCAGCTGGCTGAATTTGTTGAGCTTCTGAAGGATTGCCAATAGTTTCCTGCATCCACCAGATGTCATTAATCTTTTTGCTATCTTCAACACTTTCGTTGTATTGCTTTATAGCAGAAGCTTTAATGCCCCTCATATCTTCTGTAGAAATATGTTTTACAGCATCCACACGAAAACCAGCAACACCAAGCTTCAACAAATCTGCAAAATACTTACCTAAAACTTGCTGAACATGCGGCTTAGAAGTATCCAAATCAAGTAAGCCTACAAGCCTGCGATTCCACACTTCCTCCGCATTGTTATAATGCTCAATATTCCTATTATCTTGATGGAAATCATCCTTTTTATATCCAGCATCTTCAAAAGTCTGAGTAGACACATCATACTTACTTCCACCAACACCGACTTTATCTTTATTATCAGCGCCAGCCATGTGATTAATTACAGCATCTGCAATAATCCCCACGCCCTTTGCCTTGCAAGTTTTAATCATATCTTTAAACTCAGCTTCAGTGCCAAGTTTAGAATCAAGCTTATAGCTCACAGGCTGATACGAAGTCCACCAAGCTTTACCTTTAATATGATCCTGAGAAGGCGAAATTTGCACATACTTCACACCTTCAGGACCATACGTTTGTTCGCATTCTTGAGCAATACTCTTCCAATTCTGCTGGAATGCAGTAACAATAACACCTTTACCTTTAAGAGTTACATTCGAAGAAGTTTCTTTGCTATTGCTAGACTCCCCGCTAGTCGCAGCGTTTGCGCTAATTGTAACAGCAAAACCAGTTACAAGCATTGCAACAGACGCAACAACAGCAACCATCTTCGATGCAAAGTGTCGACGATGACTCATCAGTTTCCTTTCCTCCGTTGGCATTAGCGCGTTTCTTCTTTGGACGCACTAATAGCTTAAATACGCAAACGGTGGCTAGTACGGCTATGTTGCTAGCCACGCATAAATGCGCATATAAGCGGAGGCAATTATATCACCGACATATTGACAATATTGCAATAAACAATTAAAAACTGCAGTTGTGTTGGTACTACTTAGCTGCACTTTCAACATCAGCTTTGTCTTTTTTAAATCGCAAAACCAAAGTAACAACCAAAGCTACAAAAATAGCAACAAATACCAGAAGTATTTTATTAATTGCAGAATTGCTACCAAAGTGCTTCACAGCCTTAATATGCAAAGCTACAGCAGAATGAGAAGGAATAGTTGTTTCAACCTTTCCTCCACTAACAGTTACAGTTTTTTCGCAATTCTTTGATGCATAAACATTGCAATACTCGCCATCTGGCAAATCAGTATTGTAACTAACATTATTTTGCTTATCGTCATTATTAATAGCGAAGAAACCCTTATTTCCGCGGCTAAAAGCAATATTATTGCTTTCATCATCCTGCCACTTAGTTACTTTCGTGCCTTTAACAGCATTATAGAAACCAATCATGCCTCGAATTGAAGTCCAGCGTTGAGTGCACTGCCACTTTGAATCCTTGCCACAGCTTGCATCTGGAACAGACGTTTCAGTTGCAAAAGGCGCACCTTCGTCACGCTCACTAAACTTGTATCCGGAATAAATATTTGGCGTACCATACGGATAGCTAAGCATAAAAGCGTTCGCAAGCTCATATAATTTGCCATCTTTGTAAGTAAGAACGCTTGTGGCATTATCTCGCTCAGTATCCCAATTTGTAACAAAAATAGCAGCACTCTTATTAGGAATAAGACCATCTGTAATATGCTTCAAATTGTCGATTGAACCAGAGAAATAATTTCGCAAACGGTACGAGTACTCAAACTCGTCTACTTCACCAGTTCCAACATACTTATCTGGCTGATTTTCTTTCGCACCATTGCTATCCCCAATTGTTTCCTGCATCCACCAAATGTTTTCAGGCTTAACACCACTAGCCTCAGATGCAGCCTTCTTAATAGCTTTCATCTCGTTTGGAGCAATATGCTTTACAGCGTCCACACGGAAGCCAGATACACCCATTTTTAGCAATTTTGCAAAATAATTACCAAGAGTTTGCTGCACATGAGGCTTAGAAGTATCCAAATCAAGCAAACCAACTAAACGATAATTCCAAACTACTTGCGCATCCTTATATGTGTAAATATCTTTATCTATTTGGTGAAAATCATCTTTCGTGTAACCAGCATCTGGATAACTCTGATTCGCCGCATCATACTTACTGCCGCCAACTCCCACAGTATCTTTATTGTCAGCACCAGTCATGTGGTTAATAACAGCGTCAACAATAATTCCAACCTTCGCAGCTTTACACGTAGTAATCATATTCTTAAACTCAGCTTCAGTACCAAGCTTAGAATTTAGATTGTAACTAACAGGCTGGTAAGAAGTCCACCACGCTTTGCCTTTAATATGATCCTCCGGAGGAGACACTTGAACGTACTTAACACCTTCAGGACCGTACGTTTCTTTGCACTCCTTGGCAATACTCCTCCAGTTTTGCTGAAAAGCGGTAACAATAACGCCTTTTTGTGGAAGGCCGTTTGTTGATTTAGTTGAAGCAAATGCCGAAGAGTTTGGAACAATGGTAAACACACACATTAATATTGTTGCTACAGCAGCGAATGACGCAAATACAAACATTAAATTGCGCTTGCAATTATTGATTAATTCGCCAGAATAATTACTTTTTTTACGCTTGCCTAGTTGCAATTTTGCACTGCGGATCATCTTTGTTCCTTTCACATCACGTACAGCACATTCATTGTTTTATTGTGCGAAAATGCTTTTATTATTATACGCTTTATTACTTATGTCTAAATATTAAAACGAAATAAAAAACGTCACTCAGCAAGCTAAGTGACGTTGTGCACGTGCCCCCGGTGAGACTCGAACTCACACTGCACAGATTTTGAGGCTGTTTCCTCTACCAATTGGGATACAGGGGCATCTTCAATTTTTCGCAATTTTTTGCGACTTGTTGACTATAGCACACTTTAAGCTGCATGCAAATAGTTAAGGCGTTTTGCGCGTGTCGCAATATTGAATAATTGCGATTAAATACAAGCAATGCGCGCAACCTACAGATAGGAAGCGCGCATTACAAGTCACAACTTATACGTTACACGTTATATGTCTTACACATACGCAAGTAAATAATTAAAAATTAAATCATACTAAACGCATGTGTAAAACCGCATAATATTAGTCGCAAGCACCAACTGTGTGAACGTAGATGGAGTCAGTACGGCCAGCCTGACGCTCACCCTGAGCAGTGCTCAAGATAACAATCTGGTCACCATCTGAAACCTTACCAGCCTCACGAAGAACCTTGTCGGTGAAAATCATCAAATCGCGACGATTCATATCGTGATAATCTTCACTAATCAAGAATCCTTCAGTACCCCAGCTCAAAGCCAACCAGTGATAAGTGTGCTCATTGTTGGTCAAGCCGTAGATTGGAGCGGTTGGGCGTTCGCGGGAAATACGATGAACCGTGCGACCAGTCTGAGTGTAGGCAACAATAGCCTTAGCGTTAAGCTTATCTGCCAAATCAACAGCTGCAGAAGAAACTGCGCCGGTGCTAGACATATCAAGCTCAACAGCAGGAATACGATCATAGCCATTCTCGGTAGCATACTGAGAAATGCGAGACATAGTCTTTACGGTAACATCTGGATACTTGCCGACAGCAGTTTCGTTAGAAGTCATTGTTGCGTCAGCACCATCGAGAACAGCGTTAGCGCAATCAGAAGCTTCTGCACGAGTTGGTACTGGAGAGTTAACCATTGTGCCAAGAACTTCAGTAGCAACGATAACTGGCTTTGCGTAACGGCGAGAAAGCTCAATGCAGCGCTTGGTAACGAGTGGAACCTCTTCAAGAGGCATTTCCACAGCCATATCGCCACGAGCTACCATAATGCCGTCGAAGGTCTTAACAATCTCTTCCAAGTTTTCAACAGCCTGTGGCTTTTCAATCTTAGCAACGATTGGAATACGACGACCTTCTTCGTCCATGATTTCGTGAGCGCGATCAATATCGGTAGCAAAACGCACGAAGGACATAGCAATAATGTCAGCGCCAGTGCGAATAGCCCAACGAAGATCAGACTCATCTTTTTCAGTCAAAGCTGGAAGAGAAACTGCAACGCCTGGAAGATTAATGCCCTTGTGGCTGGAAACTGGGCCAGCAACAATAACCTTAGTGTGAACGTCGTTACCTTCTACCTTAGTTACCTCAAGGCGAACCTTACCATCATCAATAAGGATTGGATCGCCTGCATGGCAATCTCCTGGCAAACCCTTGAAGGTTGTAGAAGTGCGATGCTCGTCACCTTCAACATCATCAGTAGTAATGATGAACTCTTGGCCTTCTTCCAAATAAACCTTATCTTCACCATCAGCGTTCT
Organism: Gardnerella sp. Marseille-Q9185; assembly: GCF_046508745.1. Classification (NCBI taxonomy): domain Bacteria; kingdom Bacillati; phylum Actinomycetota; class Actinomycetes; order Bifidobacteriales; family Bifidobacteriaceae; genus Gardnerella; species Gardnerella sp. Marseille-Q9185. The sequence goes on along the minus strand of NZ_JBKFWK010000004.1, from coordinate 87,861 downwards.
TCTTAAACCAACCACAGCGAATCTTTGGACCCTGCAAATCAACAAGAGCAGCAACATTGCGGCCAGTGGACTTGGAAGCTGCACGAACATTGTTGTAAACGCGCAAATGATCTTCAGGAGTGCCGTGAGAACGGTTCAAACGAGCAACATCCATACCAGCTTCAACAAGCTTGGTAATACCTTCCAACGATTCTGTAGCTGGACCAATGGTATCAACAATTTTGGCTTTACGCATAATGCCTACCTATTTCCTTTGTTTATTTTTAAATGGGAAAATACCCACTTTCCGAGTAATAGTGTACCAGCAAATTGTGACCTATAGGCAAAACTCGCGCCTATTTATTCATTACAATTAACCACGACTAGCTGCGCTCACTCATTACCCTTACTTATTAGCCTCATCCATTTGCCGCAACTCTTTCTTTAAATCGCGTATTTCGTCGCGCAAACGAGCAGCCAACTCGAATTGCAACTGCTGCGCAGCAACATGCATTTGCTCGCTCAAATTTTTAATCAGCGACATAATATCGTCTTGTGGCAACGCAGAAACATTTGCCATACGCTTTTCTTTGCTTTGCTGCCCAAGATTCGTCTCTTTTGGCACACCATAATGCGAATTCCCAGCCTTATTAGCATTCCTATAACCGCCTGCTAGCAAAGTCTGCGTATCAACATCTTCTTTAGCAAGCATGTCGTTAACGTCACTAATCTTCTTTCGCAAAGGCTTAGGATCAATTCCATGAGCCTTGTTATACGCGATTTGCTTTTCGCGGCGGCGCTCCGTCTCGCTAATCGCCTTGCTCATAGCATCCGTAACGGTATCTGCATACATAAGCACAGTTCCAGAAACGTTACGAGCAGCGCGGCCAATCGTCTGAATAAGCGAGCGGTAAGATCTTAAGAAGCCTTCCTTATCTGCATCCAAAATTGCAACCAGCGAAACTTCTGGCAAATCCAAACCCTCACGAAGCAAATTAATGCCAACAATCACATCAATTTTGCCTTCGCGAAGCTCGCGCAAAAGCTCCACTCTGCGCAAAGTATCAACATCTGAATGCAAGTACTCAACTTTAATTCCAAGCTCCAAAAAGTACTCGGTTAAGTCTTCCGCCATTTTCTTCGTAAGCGTAGTAACAAGCACGCGCTCATCTTTTGCCACTCGCTCCTTGATTTCCGCAAGCAAATCGTCAACCTGACCTTCCACAGGTCGAACCTCAATCTTAGGGTCAAGCAAACCAGTTGGGCGAATAATCTGCTCAACTACGCCGTCAGAAAGCCCCAACTCGTAATCTCCAGGCGTTGCAGAAAGATACACAGTTTGACCAACATGCTCCAAAAATTCTTTCCATTTTAACGGGCGATTATCCATTGCAGAAGGCAGCCTAAATCCATGCTCCACAAGCGTTCTTTTGCGCGAAGCATCACCCTCATACATGGCTCCAATTTGCGGCACAGTTACATGCGACTCGTCTAAAACTAGCAAAAAGTCGTCTGGGAAAAAATCAAGCAGCGTATGCGGAGGCGTGCCTGCATCACGTCCGTCAAAATGCCTCGAATAATTCTCCACTCCTGGGCACACACCAACCTGACGCAGCATCTCCAAATCATACGTAGTTCGCATTTCTAAACGCTGAGCTTCCAGCAATTTGTTCTGCTTTTTAAGCTGCGCAACGCGTTCGTCACGCTCTTTTTCAATAGCCTCTAGCGCGCGTTCCATGCGCTCTGGCCCTGCAATGTAGTGAGACGCTGGGAAAATATGAACGCTACTCTCCTGGCGAATCACTTCTCCTGTAAGAGGATGCAACATTGTAATTCTGTCGATTTCGTCACCAAAGAACTCAATTCGCACAGCTAATTCTTCGTACACTGGAATAATCTCAACAGTGTCTCCGCGCACTCTAAAAGTTCCGCGCGTAAAAGCAATATCGTTGCGCTTATATTGCATGCTCACAAACTGGCGAAGAAGCGTATCTCGCTCAAGCTGCTGGCCAACGTTTAACATAAGCATTCGCTCTGCATACTCCTCCGGAGTACCAAGGCCGTAAATGCAAGAAACAGTTGCCACAACAACGCAATCGCGTCTAGTAAGCAAATTCGCTGTAGCAGCATGACGAAGCCGCTCAACATCGTCGTTAATATTGGAATCTTTTTCAATATACGTGTCTGTTTGCGGAATGTACGCTTCTGGCTGATAGTAATCGTAGTAAGACACAAAATAGCTCACGGCATTATCTGGCATAAGCTCACGAAACTCCGCGCAAAGCTGAGCCGCTAAAGTTTTATTCGGCTCAATAATAAGAGTAGGACGCTGCAAACGCTCAATAAGCCAAGCAGTTGTAGCAGTTTTACCAGTTCCCGTAGCACCCATTAAAACAACGTCGTTTTCGCCGTTTTCAATGCGATTCGCCAACGCTTCTATTGCTTGCGGCTGATCACCCGAAGGCTTGTACGGAGCTTTTACAACAAACGGCTTGTTTGTGCGCTGAATTTTATTCGACATAATCTTTTACTTCCCCAATTTTACCATTTCAGCGCTTTGATTGTTTATTGTTTATTTCTTGCAGCCATGTTTTCAGCATATCGTCAACACTTTTAAGCATAGATTCCATCGGTTTCGTTGAATCTACCACAAAATCTGCCATATCTTTTCGAGCTTTACTTGGAAGCTGACTATTTATGCGCGCCAAAGCCTGGCTCTCCGTCATATTTCGCTCTCTTATCATTCGCTTAACGCGAATTTCTTTAGGCGCTTCAACAGTAATAATATGGTCAAAACTGAATGGAATGCTATCAATTACTTGCGCAAGAAGTGGAATATCGTGCACAATAACCGAGCTTATACTGCTTATTTCATTGCAACTTTCTTTAGAAATTTTACTAGAATATTCGATTTTATATTCGCTTTCTAAAATCTTCGCACAATCATAAATAGCAGGATGAATTACATCCTCAAGCTTACTTAACGCTTGCTTACGTTCATCGTCATCTCCAAAAATATGCTCTGCAATAAACGCACGATTTAAAGAACCGTCTTCCAAAACGGCATTTTCCCCAAAAATTCCTACGATTCGCTGCAATACTGCGCTTCCTGGTTCCACCACTCTACGCGCTAAAACGTCGTAATCTATAACAAAAGCGCCAAGCGAATGCAAATGGTTTACTACTGTAGATTTTCCAGCCGCAATTCCGCCCGTTATCGCAATACGCATTATTGTCATATATAAATTATAAGTAATGCCCCAGTAAATAATTACCGGGGCATTATATGCTAAATAGTAATTGTAAAATTAGTCTTGAAGTTCAGCACCATCGGCATCCTTATGCCACTTAGAACCAGGCTGAGAGCAAAGAATGCAAATTCCTTCAATAAATGCCCAAATTCCAGAAACAAAAGCCAGCAAGCCGAAAGAAAGAATAGAAATAAGAAGCTGGGCAATAGCCTTGCCTTTAAACCCAAGATAGAAATTGTGCACACCCAAAGCGCCCAAGAAAATCGCTAACAGGCCTGCAGCAATCTTGTTACGAGAGCTTCTGTATGTGTTTGATGAATAATTATTAGACCCATAGTTAGAGTAGGAAGACGCTTGATTGTACTGAGGAGCAGACTGAGAGTACTGACCATATTGTGGCTGAGAATACGAATTCTGGCCATACTGAGGCTGACCATACTGTGGCTGAGCATTGTACTGAGGCTGAGCACCATACTGGGATTGGTCGTTATATTGTGGCTGAGCCTGGTTGTACTGCTGAGACTGATCATTGTACTGTGGCTGTCCGTACTGTGGCTGTCCGTCAGAGCCGGCGTAATCTCCAGTTTGATTATCTAAATCACTCACAATAATTACACTTTCTCTCGTAAGAAATTTATTTTCTTAAAAACTATATAATAAAAAATTAATAAATAAAAGCGTTATTACTAAAGATATTAAAAGATGCCCCGATGATTACTCACCAGGGCATCTTGTTTATTAACAATAATTATAAAACACTAATCCTTTAACTCAGCACCATCAGCATCTTGATGCCACTTAGTTCCAGGCTTTGAGCAAAGAATCAAAATACCCTCAACCAATGCCCATATTGCTGTAATGATCAACAGGAAACCAAAGGAAAGAACAGAAATAAGCAGCTGTGCAATCGCCCTTCCTTTAAAACCAAGATAAAAATTGTGAATACCTAATGTGCCTAAGAAAATCGCTAGCAAACCTGCAACAATTTTATTGCGAGAGCTTACTAAAGTTGCTTTAGCGCTCTCCTCACTATTCCCATCATACGAAGGGGACTGAGCATTTTTCTGATTGTTGTCAAACGTGCTCATAATCTTCACCAATCCTTTTAATAATTATGATTAATGCTTAAAAGCATCATATAATCATGATTCTTAAAAGAAAATTAATTGTACCTATATTTAATTACAAAACTTGAGTCACAAAAATACTCGCAAAACATACTCAAAATAGTAGTAAAACATAAACAAAATTGCCCCGATGATCACTCACCAGGGCAATTGTTAATAAGCTTCTAGTAGAAAGTAGAAAACTACTTCTTTTCGCTCAAAAGCTGTTCGCGCAAAGCTGCGAGCTGGTCGGAATCAGCTAAAGCACCTTCGTTAGAAGCCTCAGAAGAATAGTTGGAAGCAACTTCTTCCTTCTTCTCTTCCTTAGCTGGCTTCTTTTCAGCTTCTTCGCTCTGGCCGTCAGCGGCAGCAGATTCAGCTGCAGCTGCGAGTTCCTTAGCAGCGAATGCCTTGTGTTCTTCCCAAAGCTCGTGAGCTGCAGCATACTGAGCTTCCCACTCTTCGCGCTGCTGCTCGTAGCCAGCCATCCACTCATTAGTGTTTGGATCGAAGCCTTCTGGGTACTTGTAGTTACCCTCAGCATCGTACTCAGCTGGCATGCCGTAGAGAGCTGGATCGAAATCTTCAGAATTTGGATCGACAGCTTCAGTAGCTTGCTTCAAGGAGAGGGAGATACGACGACGATCAAGATCAACGTCGATAACCTTCACGAATACTTCTTCGTTAGCCTTAACAACAGTTTCTGGGTTCTCTACGTGACGGTTTGCAAGCTCAGAAATGTGAACCAAGCCCTCAATACCATCTTCAACGGAGATGAACACACCGAACTGAACGATCTTGGTGACCTTGCCCTTAACAACCTGTCCAGGAACATGGGTGCGAGCGAAGCGCTGCCATGGATCTTCCTGAGTTGCCTTAAGGGAAAGGGAAATACGTTCGCGATCGAGATCAACGTCGAGAACTTCAACGGTAACCTTATCGCCAACCTTAACAACCTCAGATGGGTGATCGATGTGCTTCCAAGAAAGCTCAGACACGTGAATGAGGCCGTCAACGCCGCCGAGGTCAACAAATGCGCCGAAGTTTACGATAGAAGACACAACGCCTTCGCGAATCTGACCCTTCTTAAGCTGCGAGAGGAAGGTCTCGCGAACTTCGGACTGGGTTTCCTCAAGGAACTGACGACGAGAAAGCACAACGTTGTTGCGGTTCTTATCGAGCTCGAGAATCTTAGCCTTAATCTTCTGGCCAATGTATGGGGAAAGATCGCGAACGCGACGCATTTCAACGAGGGAAGCTGGCAAGAAGCCACGCAAACCGATGTCTACAATCAAGCCGCCCTTAACAGCTTCAATAACGGTACCTTCAACGATGCCGTCTGCATCCTTAATCTTCTCGATGTCACCCCAAGCACGCTCATACTGTGCACGCTTCTTGGAGAGAATAAGACGTCCTTCCTTGTCTTCCTTAGTAACAACAAGGGCTTCAATGGTGTCGCCAACTTCAACGACATCATCTGGATCAACGTCTTTCTTGATGGAAAGTTCACGGGAAGGAATTACACCTTCAGTCTTGTAGCCGATATCCAACAATACTTCGTCGTGATCAATCTTTACGACGGTACCTTCAACTAAATCACCATCATCAAAATTCTTGATGGTTGAATCGACTGCCTTGATGAAGTCTTCTTCGGTGCCAATATCATTAATCGCAACCTTGGCGACTTCGTTATTATTCTCTGCCATTATTTATTAGTGGTTTCTTCTTGGGGTGGATATTACTCGATATTTAGTTATAGTTATGCGCGATACTACGCACACAAAGAGCTAGTTTATAGGCAGGCCTAGCCAAAATTGCCGTTTTAGTCCGGGAGTGTCGAAATATTAATTTTGAAGCTTTCTTTCAGCCATATCAACAACATTCGCAAGAAGCATAGCGCGTGTCATAGGGCCTACTCCACCAGGATTTGGAGAATATGCTCCAGCAATCTCACGGCAAGCAGCATCCACATCGCCTTTTATACGATATCTTCCCGCTTCCTCATCAAATATGCGAGATACGCCAACGTCAACTAGAACTGCACCAGGTTTAATATCTTCCGGCTTAACAAAACCAGCACAGCCCATTGCAGCAATAATAACGTCAGATTCACGCATAATTTCCTGCAAATTTTTAGTATGAGTGTGGCATAGCGTAACAGTTGCATCTACTCCCCTGCGTGTAAGAAGCAGACCAATCGTTCGACCAACTGTGATTCCTCGACCGAGAACACAAACGTTTTTACCAGAAAGATTAATTCCATACTCGTCTAACAAAGCTAAAATTCCACGAGGAGTACACGGCAAAGGCGTTGTAATATCTCCAAAAATATGCATCACAAGTTCGCCTAGATTATAAGGATGCATTCCATCACAATCTTTTTTAGGATTGATTGCGGAAATAATTTTTTTAGAATCAACGCCCTTAGGAAGAGGCAATTGCACAATAAAACCTGTACAAAGCGGATCATTGTTCAATTGCTCAACTGCTTTAAGAATGTCATCTTCACTAGCATCTTCTGGCAAATCACATCTGATTGAACGAATCCCAACTTCTTCGCAATCTTTGTGTTTTCCAGCAACATACTTTAATGATCCAGGATCATTCCCAACAAGTAGAGTACCCAATCCCGGTTCAATACCATTTTTACGCAATAGCGCAACGCGTGCAGACAAATCTTCCTTAATTTTGCCAGCAAGTGCTTTACCATCAAGAACAATAACCATAAATATGCCTCCCAACTCGCACAATTCGTAAGGATAGGCTATCGTGAGGTATAGAAGTGTATTAGTCGACAAGCAAAACTAATGTGCGCCGACGCACTATTATCAAAGAAGGAGCCACAGTGATGCGTACCATTATTTGCGCGGCAAAAAAATTTGGCAAAACCGTTTCAACATGTCTTATTGCATCTGCAGTACTTCTTGGATTTTCGGCTTGCGGTCAGCAGGTAGAAAAGCCAAAAGAAAAACCTAAAGCAGCAACACAAATAACTGTTGTATCTACTGTAGATACTTGGGGCAGCTTGGCTAAAGAAATCGGCGGTAAAGACGTTAAAGTCGAATCGATAATGGCTGGTGCAAATACTGATATTTCATCTTTTAAGCCTAAACCAAAAGACTTGGAAAATATGCAGGATGCACAAGTATTAATTACAAACGGCGCAGGATACGACGATTGGGCTTCTAAAGTGCATCCAAAAAAGGCTGAAACTATTAGTGCAGCCGCAACAGTTGGTGCATTAAATGGAGATAATCCGTACTTGTGGTTCTCTCACGATGCAAGAGAAGCTATGGCTTCATCAATGGCTGATACTTTCTCAAAGGTTCTTCCGGCTAAGAAGCATGATTTTGCTCAGCGACTATCTGAATGGCAAAATAGCGAAAAGAAATTAGCAAGTTCTATTAGTGATTTTGCTAAAAATCATAGTGATGCAAAATATGCTTCAACCTCTCCAATTCTGTTCTGGCTTATGGCAGACATGAACGTAAAGGATGCAGCTCCTAAGGAATATTCTGACGCTATAAGCAATAACACTGAACCACAACGTTCAAGTGTAGAAGAATTCCAAAAGCTCATTGAAGATCGTAAGATTGATGTTCTTATTAGTGATAGTCAGCAAGGCAATGATGTTCTTAATCTTCTAAATGGTATTGCTGGTAGAAGCTACACGTCGACAGTACGCGTAAGTGAGCTTATGCCTAAGTATGCAAATCAGCTAGATCAATGGATTTTGAAAATTTGCGATGATCTTCAAAACGCTATTAACGCAACAAAAGATATGCGTAAGAATATTGATGATCAAGATTCGCCAAAGAAACCTATTACTAAGAAGCCAACTATAGCCAAGAATACTGATCCTAAGAATTCAAATCAGGGTCAGCAAGATCCAGGCAAGTAAATAGTACAAAGCTTCGATAGCTATAATAAAAATCTCTTGCATCAGACGGTGCAAGAGATTTTTTATTGCTGAAATCTAATAATTAATTTAATTTGTAAAATAGTTACATTATTAAATTAACTAAATTAACTAAATTAACTAATTAAAAATTTAGACTTACTTCTTTTTTGCTTTTTTATTACGCTCTTCTAAAAGAAATAAAGTCTGAGATGCAGGCTCATCAGGCGCGCAAGTATGATGCTTATCATCACCTTCCTGAGGGTCTTTGTAGCCAAGATTTACATCAAGAAGACGCTCAGCTTCAAATTCATCAATCTTTTCAGACAAAGCAATTTCAGAAATTAGAATACTGCGAGCGCGTGAAAGCATACGCTTTTCGCCAGCAGAAAGACCATGCTCGTCTACATAGCGTTGAGATAAATCACGCACAACTTCAGCAATATTGTTCACATCGCCGGTGGCAATCTTCTCAACATTAAGCTTGTACCGCCTAGACCAATTCATTTCTTTTTCAATAATTGGAGTGCGCAAAATTTCAAAAACTTTTGCTACTTCTTGAGCCCCAACAATGTCACGTACGCCTACTTTTTTAACATTGTCTACTGGTACATTAATTTCCAAACCATCTGACGACAACACTACTAAGCGCAGATATTGACGAGTTACACCTTTTACAGTGCGCTCACTTATTTCTTCAACACGAGCTGCACCGTGACGAGGATAGACGACCATATCGCCGACTTGATATTCCAACAGAACCCTCCGTACGCACAGAAAAACTCATAACAGTTTCCCATAAGGGCAAGACTTGAAAAAACTTTCATAAATTTTTCACAATACTGCGAAACACACGCGACTTATAGCAATAAACCATGTATGATAGTCAACATGAGTACAGTTACTAACATCAATGAAGATGCAGTCGCAGTCCCAGTCCGTCAGGACGTATTAGCTGCGGTGAGCAATGCAGAGTATTACAATCCACATGAGGTTCTCGGCGGCCACCTTGGAACTGACAAGGGTGCTGACACTGTAACCGTCCGCGTTTTACGCCCAATGGCAAAGAAAGTAGTAATTCTCACCAAGAGCGGAGAATACGAAGCTAAGCATGAATATAATGGCATTTTTACCGCTGTCATTCCTGCAGTAAAGCATACGAAAAGTAAAACTTGGTCTGTGCCAAGCTACCGCATTCATACTGTAGAAATTGACGGCTCTGAATCAACAGACGATGACCCGTATCGCTATTTGCCTCAAGTTGGCGATCTTGATATGTACCTGTTCGGCGAAGGTCGTCATGAACGTCTTTGGGAAGCCTTAGGCGCGCATGTTAAGACTATTACCGACTCTTGGGGTCTAGTTTCTCCTGAGACAGGCAAGATGGTAAAGAAAGTAACCGGCACCGCTTTTTCCGTGTGGGCTCCAAATGCTCGCGCAGTTCGAGTTGTTGGAAACTTTAATTACTGGAATGGTCGACGTCACGCAATGCGCTCGCTCGGATCTTCCGGAATTTGGGAACTTTTCATTCCAGGTGTCACTGCTGGCGAAGTATACAAGTATGAGATTCTTACGCAGTCTGGCAACTGGATCATGAAAGCCGATCCAATGGAACGTTCTCACGAAGTTCCACCAAATACTGGATCCGTTGTTGTCGATTCTGAATTTAAGTGGCATGATACCGATTGGATGGATAAGCGCGCAAAAACTGACGCACACAATGGTCCAATAAGTATTTACGAAGTACAAGCTAACAGCTGGAATCGTGATTTAGGCAATTATCGCGAGCTTGCTGACCACTTGGTTGACTACGTGCAAAAAGAAGGCTTTACTCACGTTGAGTTTATGCCTCTTACACAGTACCCATTCTCTGGATCTTGGGGCTATCAGGTTACAGGCTACTATGCTGTAGATTCTCGACTCGGCTCCCCTGATGACTTTAAGTACCTTGTAGATAAGCTCCACAAAGCAGGAATTGGTGTCATTATGGATTGGGTTCCTGCCCACTTCCCTAAGGATGACTTCGCTCTTGGACGCTTCGATGGCACAGCACTTTACGAAGATCCTGATCCTATGCGCGGCGAACATCCTGATTGGGGTACTTATATCTTCAACTTTGGTCGCCACGAGGTTCGTAACTTCCTTGTTGCCAATGCTTGCTTCTGGTTGGATGAGTACCACGTTGACGCACTGCGCGTCGATGCAGTGTCTTCCATGCTTTACTTGGATTACAGCCGCGAAAATGGTCAGTGGAGACCAAATATTTACGGCGGACGAGAAAACCTTGAAGCTATTGATTTCATTAAGGAAGCAAACGCTACTGCTTACAAGAATAATCCTGGCATCATGATGATTGCTGAGGAATCTACCGCTTATCAGGGCGTAACAGCACCAACCGATATGGGCGGCTTAGGCTTCGGCTTGAAGTGGAACATGGGCTGGATGCATGACACTTTGCAATACCTTAAGGAAGAGCCAATTAACCGTCGTTGGCATCACAATGAGATTACATTCTCTATGGTTTACGCGTATTCTGAGCATTACGTGTTGCCATTAAGCCACGATGAAGTCGTATATGGCAAAGGTTCGTTGCTTGGAAAGATGCCAGGCGATGAATGGCAACAGTTCGCAGGCTTGCGTGCTTTGCTTGCATACCAGTGGTCTCACCCAGGCAAGAACTTGCTGTTTATGGGCGGAGAAATTGGACAGTCCAGCGAATGGAACTTCAATACTTCTCTTAACTGGAATGAATTGCAGTGGCCATTCCATCAAGGAGTGCAAAAGCTTGTTGCAGATTTGAACGCCTTGTACAAGAGCTCTAGAGCTTTCTGGAGTCAAGACTTTACGCCTGATGGTTTCCAGTGGCTTACAAGTGATGATTCAGACCACAACACATTAAGCTACATGCGTATTGGCGATGACGGCGAAGAAATTGTTGTAGTAGTAAACTTCTCAGGTCAAGCTTGGCAAGACTACCAGGTTGCGTTGCCAAAGGGTGGCCAGTGGGAAGAGATACTCACAACCGATGACGCAAAGTATTGCGGTTCTGATATTCACAATGGCACATTTACTGCAGCTGCTGAAGAGTATCATTCTCGCCCGTACTCAGCAAGAATTACCGTTCCAGCGTTAGGTGCGGTATTCTTAAAGCCAGTACAACACTGAAAGGTTTATTAAAAAATATGCTAAATGCTCCATCGGTTAGCAACACGCTTCGTACCATTCTTGTGGTTGAAGATGAGCCAGATCTTGCTACAGCAATTGCACAACGCATTACTGCTCAAGGCTGGAGAGCTAGAGTTGCTGCTGATGGAGCATCTGCTGTTAGAGCGGCAGAACAGCTTAAACCTGATCTTATAATCATGGATATTATGCTTCCAATAATGGATGGCATTGAGGCTACGCGTAGGATTATTGCAAAAAGACCCGTCCCTATTCTTATGCTTACTGCTAGAGATGCGGAAGCAGATAAAATAGTCGGATTAAGCGCTGGCGCTGATGATTATATGACTAAGCCTTTTTCTCCTCGCGAATTAATTGCTCGTTGCGCAGCATTGCTTCGCCGAGTAGAAAGAGCTGCTCAAATAGCAAAAACCATGGAGAATGAGCGAACTCTTAATTTTGGAGCGCTTGTTATTAAACCTCGTCAACGCCAAGTAATGCTAAACGATGAGGAAGTGCATTTTACTCCTACTGAATTCGATTTACTTGCGACTTTTGCAAGACATCCACATAATGTTTTTAAGCGCGAAGAGCTACTAGAACAAGTATGGGATTGGCCAGACGCTTCCGGCACAAGAACTGTTGATTCTCACATTAAGTCACTTCGCCATAAGATTGGTTCAGAGTGGATTCGCACAGTTCACGGTATAGGTTACGCTTTTGAACCACCTATGAATGATTATGAGCAGGTACTTCAATCACAAGCTTCATAAAAATTACCCTAATTTAACACCACTTTTTACATAATTATTATGTAATTTTATATATAAATCATTAGTGCAAATCTAAAACTAATTAACTATTATGAAAAAACTTTTATTTAAGAAAAATACTTCTAACAAAGAAAAATCTAACAATATATCGAATCAAAATAAGCAAGAACACCGTTACCCAAATCGCCCAGTTGGATTTTTTTCATCTCTAAAAATTGAACTTTCTGCGATTATTGTGTTCGCAACTGCTATTGCATTCGTAATGGCATGGTTTTTGCTAAAAACAGGATTAAACGGCTGGATTGCTATGCCATTAACATTGGTTGTTGCATTAGGAATCACTTACGTTTTTTCAAGAGGACTTACTGCCCCTCTCCGCCAAATGAAAGACGCTTCAGAAGCAATGGCAGACGGTGATTATTCCGTAAGAGTTGCTGTAGAAAATCGACGCGACGAAGTTGGTAAACTTACGCTTGCTTTTAACGAAATGGCAGAGGAACTTGAGCATGCTGATCAAATGAGACGCGAACTTATAGCAAACGTAAGCCATGAGTTGCGCACTCCAGTATCTGCTTTGCAAGCGATGCTTGAAAATCTTGCAGATGGGGTTGTTGAGCCTACTGAGTCTAATATGGAAGCTATTTTGAACCAAACACACAGATTAGCGGATCTTATTGCTTTTCTTCTTGACCTATCTAGGGTTGAAGCAGGGGCTGAAAGCCTTAATATTACGTCATTTAATTTTGCGGATTTTATTGATGAAATTATTGAGCCTCTTGAAATAGCTGACGCTGGTCATAATCATGAAATTAGCGTTCAGATCGAAAATGGTATTGAATTAACAGGAGACCAAGACCGTCTTTCACAATTGTTTACTAACGTTATTTCCAACGCGCTTAAACATTCAAACGACGGAACTCGTGTGTTAATCAGCGCTCATATTAATCATCTGCAGAATACTGTTGTAAGCAACGTAGTTAATTTTGGTAATCAAATTCCTGTAGAAGATCGAGCTGATATTTTCCGTAGATTTGTTAAGGGAAATAAAAGAATTGGTACTGAGTCTGGCGGAACTGGATTAGGTTTGTCAATTGCTCGTTGGGCAGCAGGACTACATAATGGCACTGTTAAGGTAGTAGACGACAAGCGCGGTCCTAATTTCGAAATAACACTTCCTCTAAACTACAATAAAGCGCAATAATTCAAAGAAATCAGCTATTTATAGTCTTCTGTGCCATCACCAGAGCTACTAACGCACGCTAAGGAAAATCCAGATATAACGCTTACTTTAGCTTTCTGCAATGCATAAACGCAGCTGCTCATTGTAGAACCCGTTGTAACAATATCGTCTATAATAATCGCCTCATGCTTTAAATTGCGATTATTTGATTGTTTTTTTAGCTTGCGATAATTAACACAAAAGGCATGCGAAGCTCTTTTAGACCTACCTCTAGATCCACTAGTTTGAACTGATTTTGAACTAATACTTGAATCCATGCGAACAATATTCGCAACCTCAGCTTCAATACCTTCGTTACACAATTTTTCAGCAACAATATTAGCAATTGGAATAATGTGACGACGTCCGCGACGCCTTGTAGACGAAGATGAAGACGGCATAGGAACTACCAATATTGGCCCATTACTATTAAAACTATTTTTTGAAGAGTTGTCTTTAATATTATTTCTAAAAACTTTTAATACAAGATTTGCAATAAGTAAGCCAAATATTTTGTCACATGCTGTATCTGCATGATCTTTCCACTGCAATATTGCGTGTCTAACAACACCCGAATAATCTCCGCAAGAATAACGATAACCAAAAGTCATGGAATTAAATTGAGCACGCTTGTTATGTTGAAAAGCGTCAACGCAATTTTCGCACAATACTAAATCAGGAGTATTACAACCAGCACAGCCTCTTGGAAGTATCATATTATACAAAATAATTATTAAATTTAGCCAGCCGATTGAAGAATACCCTTTTTCGTCAGCATTATTATTGCAAGATGTGCTATTGCAATATTTGCACAAAGATGCAGATGCGTGACATGCAACTCCCCTATTGCATGCCACGCTTTTAGCCTGCATCTTATTGTGGCTTATTTCATTGCGTCTCCCAGCCATAATGTAAGCATAAAATAGAATTATTTAACTATAAAAATAAAAAATGCCATTGTGGTTAAAAGCTATTTATTAAATATTTAAAGCTAAGCATTTAAGTAATTAAGAACTTTAGTGCAAAGAGTTAAAGTATCTTCAGGATTTTTAACGCGCACGGCTAAAGCTCCAGTAAAAGCGGTTGGATAATCGTTACCGCCTGGTTCCATATGATCTCCAATAAAAGTAATTTTTTTAATAGAAAAATCACAATATTTAGCTAATGTTAGTAACGCTTGAGCTTTATCATCGCCTCGCCTATACACGTCTACGCTAGTATCTCCTCCTTGACGAACCGCAAAATTTGGAAGCGATTGAGAAATTCTTTTAGCAAGCTGAGCTTTTAGTTTTCCTTCTGGATCCCACGCTTTCTTATATTCGACTGGAGCAAGCTGACCCAATGCAGAAAAAGTTATTTGACTACCACGATTTTCAATTTGCTCTCCCCAAAGCATTGAATCTCCAGAAGCCTTCAACAACCCCATGCTTTCAGCACACTCCCGTATTACAGAAATAACATGTTCCGCTTGATTTGGATCAATTTTATGCTCATAAACACATTTCAAAGACTGTTTATTGTCGATTCTGTAATAGCTAGTGCCATTAGTAGGCATAATATGAAGATTTTCGAGATTAGTTCCTTCAGTAAGCATGTCTAGTATTTGACTTTTAACTAAAGATAATCTTCCGCCTGTAATAATAGCAACAGGAATTAAATCAACAATTTTGCTAAAAGTTTCTGCCATTGGAGCAAGCATAGGTTTCTTAGAACAAGCCAATGTGTTATCTAAATCAAAACCAATAAGCGAAGATTGGGCAATACTTAAGCCAAGATTTAACTCATTGCAATCATGCACTATTGGCTTAAGCATTCAGATTACTCCTAACTTTTAAGACTATATAACAGTATTCCATATTGTGCTTATATTGCACACACCGTAAAAATCAAATTAATAATTAAGATTGCCCTAGCCTTCACCTACAGTGTAAGTATGACAGGTGTAATTTGGGAGGAACGTCGCTATAGAAACCGCCACGGGCGAGGCTTACGCGCACCAATATTTGGCACTAGGCTTCCACAATACCGTACTGCTAGCGCAATGTTTGATTCCATGGTAGCTGCACAAATTCGACGCCTTAATGGAGCTTGGAAGGCTCTTACAAAAGATGTTCAATTTGCTGTAGAAGATGTTCCACCATCTCAACCAATACTGTGGGAACATAATAGGCGCATTATGTCTCAAGCATTCCCTGCAAGTAGAGGAATGCAAGCTCGAATTGTATTGTATCGTCTTCCCCTATGCACTCATGTAACAAGCAGACTAGAGCTTCAATACGCTATTAGAGATGAGCTTGTGCAACGTTTAGCTGAATTATATGGGCGCAGGCCAGAAGAAATTGACCCTGATTGGGGAATATAATTATAGCTTATTGCACAATGTGATTGTCGCTATTAACATGCACCTGAGCTTGTTGCGGCTCCAATGATTGAGAAGCAAGCCAAGCAATACCAGCAACATTAGCTTTGTCTAAATCATCTTTACGAATTCTTGCAGACAGAGAAATATTTTTGCTTGATTTAACAGTAAACATTACGGCATTATGAGATATGTCTGATGCTGGAACAGTAACTACAGAATGTGCAGGAACGCTAACACGTTTCATTCCAGATGCGCCAACTGCTTGTAAGAATACTGAAGAATCAGAATCACTTGTTGAAGCAATATATAAAGTCGTTTCTTCCGCGCTTACAGGAGAAACAATTGCGCTAATTCCTTGAGAACGAGATGCGCTAATAAAAGCAATATCTGATTGGCCATCTTTACCATCTCGAGAAACAGACATCATTGCAGACGTTTTAACAGAGCCGGTAATACTTAAAGCATGAACTTTTTCTGGAACTTTTCCAAGATCAATAACTTGCAAATTATGAGATTTTACAGATAAATCTTTTACTGTTTGAGCTCCAGAATCATTCATCCAGGAAATAGTCACTTTACCGTCTTTATCTGGCCACACATATGCTTTTGCTTGTTCTGACTCATTAATTCCAGACAAAACAGTTTCGTAAGACATAGCGCTTAAAGCTCGAATAATATCAACACCTTTCACTGTCAGTCCGCTCATATGAACGACTTTTACAAAAGCAGCAATAGGTGTTTGCTCACTTTCTACTTGAACGTACAATCCAGAAGATTTAGGCGCTGCAGCAGAAAGATCAAAATACGCGTGAGAGTGAGCTGGAACAGTAAAAGCACTTCCAGTAGATAAATTAATAGGATTACTTCCACGCTTAGCAGACCAAGCTCGCACACGCACTACTGTTGGTTTTGAAGCAGGATTAAAAGCCTCTAAACGAATAGAAACACCTTCACCTGACTCTGGAACCAAGAAAGTCTGTTTCATGGTAGGAATAGAGCAAGTTGTTGCGGACAATCCGCGAACATCACCTTTAGTTGCCCAAGATGCCATTGATGCCGCTATTCCTGTGCCAGAAGCAATGTTAGATAAACGCCCTTCTAAAACTTGCGCATCGTGATTTACATCTCCATCATAAGTAAGAGATGAAGTTCCATCATTATTTAATTTTTTACTTAACAAAGTCGATTCGTCATTAGTATCACGAATATTGTGCACACTAGCACGATACACGTCACCAAAAGTCGAGTATCTAGCAGAAGATTGCAAGTCTCCTTCTGATTCGTTGTATTGGCTATCTCCGTATTGCGCCAAATCAGGTAGAGATAATCTAATAGGACATACAGATTGCAAGCGGCTAACACCAACACTGTGAGAAACACTACTAGTTGGAGCATTAGCATTATCTACAAAATTAGGCATAGTACAACACAATGCCACAACACAAGCAACTACTAGAAGAAATATTGCGCTAAATGTTGCAAGAGCAACAACGCCAATCATTTTATTATGCTGCTTAATTTCTGATTGTGCAGGCACTTCACCATGCTTTGAACTATCATGAGGATTTTTACGCCAACTCATCTAATTCCTCCTCATGCAAATCGTCAGAGCGCTCAATCATATTATGTCGTCCAAAACGAGGAACAGCTACCAAGCAGTATACTAGCAATACGATTGCAGTGGACACTACCCAAGGTATTCTCCAAGTTAATGGCCTAGAACGATAATATGGTGATGTTTCTGAAAGCGACTTAGAATCTGGCATGCCATCAAACCTGCAATAAGTTCCTTGAGGCATAGATACTACTAATTGCGTGCTTTCAGATGCGTTTACATGCGCAATAAGACTATCCGTAGCTTCTTTATTTACCTTGCTTGGCTGAGGCTTGGAAGAAGGCTGAAGCAACTGCTGTATTGACATTTTTGATTCTGAAATTACTTTATGATTACCAGAATCTCCAACAATATAAATACCGCCAATACCTAACTGCTTTAGCGTTTCAATTGCGCTATTATCTGCATGAGATAACAGTTGAGCCGCAGCACGAGATATTGCTTTGTTGCTTTGAGAATTACCAAAAATTACTTGTCGTACACGAAGAGCTGGAGATTGATCAATAGAATCTCCCTTAGAAGTGCGCATAACAGCAATAGATAGCTCATGATTATCTTGTGCACGCAAAGCAAGTATGCGATGAGTATCATCCTTACGCAAGTAATCAGTTACAACCATAGGTAGGCCATTACTACTTGCAGAGATTGATGTTGCAGGACCGCTTAATACCGTAAAAAGACCCAAAAGAACAGCCATAGCTAACATTCCACTTGCCAGAGCAGCACGAGCAATACGAATTACGTGACGTATAAAACGCTGTGCAGATCTACGCATTGCGGCGCGCCTATCCGTACGAGTCTTATATTTTTCAGTAGATTTATAATCTTTATTCTTAGAAGCACGCAAAGGCTCAAAACGTCTAACAGCTTGGCCAGCAACCATACACATGCATGCCAAAACGCCAATAGTAGATAATGCAACTCCTGGCAAAACACTTGCAGCAACAGGACCATTAATATCAGACGCAACAGCAATACGCTCAGCAACTAGAGCCAACGCCATTCCGCTAATAATCACAACCCACATCATTCTAGAAACACGCAAAGCAAACGGAAGAACCAAAGATGCCACAGCCATAAATACTGCAAGAACAGCAAAAATCAACATAATTATTGTTCTCAAGCTAAGCAATGGAGTGTTAATAGCAAAATGCGCAGAAGTCATATTGAAAGCTTGAAGAAGAACATCAACATAGCCTTGAGCGCGAGGAGCACCCTGTACGCTCCTTAACGGAACAGACATGCTAGAGAACAATTGACGCCACATGCCAGATTCTCCGTATCGAATAGCACTGCCTATTGTTGGAAGCAGTATCATAATCGACGGAATTGGCATAAGTAAAAACATAATCCTATGCGAGCGCACCATAATAAATGACGCAATGAAAATAACGACAAGAGGCAAAACAAGTTGAGGTTCTGCAGCAACAGGAATCATAAAGCTTAGTGCAGCAAATGCAGCGCATTGAACAGAAGGCACAGGGCGAACAGGATCTTCTGTTACGTACATTCCAACAGCATGGAAAGCAAACGCAAATGCTGCAGGCAAAAATACCATAGTCATTAGCATTGGCAAATCGCCGCGAGCAAATAAACCAAAGGCCATTGCAATCATAGTCCAGCAAATTCCAGCACAAACACGCACAGTGTCGGAACGCGTAAACACGCCTGCTAATGCCCAGAAGCTCAAACACATCGCTGGAGCAGCTAAGAAGAACATTAGTGTAATAGCAAGTAGCGGGTTTGCACCAACTAATACTGAAGAGAATAGCCAAATACTAAGCCACGGAGAAGGAGGAATAGCAGGACCAAAGCCATCATCAGGAACCCATGATCCAATTGCAGCATTCCATAATTGATTAAAATCAGCGCCTGTAGGAAGCCATTGCTGAGAATACCAGGATGCTCCACCTAGAATCTCACGCCAAGGAGAACCATATAAATGCAATATAACTGCAAAAAGCAAAAGCGACGCAAGAATGACGGCACTCCAACGTCTTAATACACGATCATGCAAATGACGTCTTGCTAAAGGACTTAATAACACACAATGCTGCTGCGCTTTGAACGCTGCACTACGATCTTTCCATCGTGCAACTTGACGCCGGTCTGCGATTAGTTGTGTAAGTTTTTTAAGAGGAACACGAGTGTTTCGAGCTACTCTCCTACGAGCAAACATGGCACGCGGGAACTGAATAAGAGCAAGCCATGGCAAAATAAGACGCACCCAAGCAGCATAAGGATGTTTAGCAAGCAAGGAGCGTAAAGCACCGACTAACGCCACCGGTAAGCTAAAAATCCACATAAATGGCCATAAAATCATACGGACATCAGTGTATTTGTAACGCTGCTTGGCAATAAGAGAAGGAGCTACACCATGTCTAAGTCCGGATTTTTCTTCCGTCCTAGCCTCGCCGCCGCGAGTACGCAAACCCTCTAAACGAGCTCGTCTGTGAGCAATACGAGCAGAAGGAACTACAACTACTCGCCCACCAGATAAAGATACTCGACGGCAAAAATCTCTAGATTCACCAAAAGTTGTCATCCATGGTTGCGTGCCACGCAAAGTCTGCCACGCTGCCAATGTAACTAAAGCTCCAGCTAAAGATACTGCGTATACATCTCCACGACCGTCATACTGTTCTTGATCCGGCTCACCGTCAACGGTAAGAGTGTGAACGCTGTGATGCCAAGCATACATTCCAACATTGTGAAGAATATTTCCTTGCCAATCAATCTGTTTTGCACCTAATACAGAAGCAGTAGGATTATTTCTCCAAGTTTCTCTTAACACTTCCAAACAGTGCGAATCAGCCGGGCGAGAATCGTCATGAAGAAGCCACAATGCAGAAATTCCTTTGCATGGCATAAGCTTACGCAATGATTTCTCAATAGCATCACCAAAAGAGTGGGCAGAGGAAACAGGAATAATAACTACTCGAACTGTTTTTAATTCTAAATCGTTATTATGTTGAATATTTGCCCTATATTTAGCGTCTCTATTATTGGCTTTGAATTTACTATTAGGATCAAGTAAATATCTATTAGATTTATTAGAACTTGGAAGCACATTTCCTGAAAGCACGTTTGAGTCAATTTGTACTTCCATTGTTGTTTGCATAACCTGCTTAACTCTACTAGCGCAATCAACAATAACAAGAGTTCCTGGAAGAACTGACTGATTTAATACAGCTTTTAAAGTATCTTCATAAAATCTTGTGTCACGCTCAACACACATCATCGCCATTATTGAAGAATCCACATCAGTAGTACGCGATGATTTTGCTGCAGAAAGAACTCGCAAAACTTCATCTTCAAATGTACATGTATGAGCGGTTAGTAAATCCATAGTTACCAGTTTACGCAAGGGGTAGGTATCCAGCAAAACACGCCATAAATATATAGACACAATATGCAGGTTAAATCTCAATGCTTTGTACTATAGTTAGACTCTATATGTGTTCTTTCATGTACAACTTTATTTCTGAGTGAACACAGCTAAAAATTACGTAATATAAAAGGCTTTATTATTGTGAAAGAAGGTACCATGGTGACTTCACGATACACTGAAGGCATGCGGTACCAGCGCAACTATGATTGGAATTGCGCAGTTCCACATCATAGTCTTGGCTACAAAGTTGTAAACCACGCTCGCACAATACTGTGCATGATTATTGTTTTTATACTTACTTTCTTCTCAACTATTCTTGCAGCTACATGGTTAGATTTTTCTTCAACTGTTAGCAATCGAGTTATAAACATCATTAGCGAAGATAGTCAAGCACACCAAGTTATTGACGCAAATGCTGGAAAGCCTGTAACATTCCTAGTTCTTGGCCAAGATTCACGAGATGGAAATAATCAAAGTTTTACGCACGATGGTGAAACAGGCGATCATCAATCTGACACAACAATGGTAGTTCAGATTAGTGCAGATAGATCCTATATGAATATTGTTTCCATTCCGCGCGATTCTATGGTAAACGCTCCTGCTTGCGATACTACTAATGGAAAAATTCCTGCACGCAAGCACGTAATGTTCAACTCTATTTTTGCTATTGGATACGCGCAGGGTGGAGATTTAGCTTCAGCAGCATCCTGCTCACTAAAAGCAGTAAATTCTTTAACTGGCCTAAATATTCATCACTTTATTGTTGCTGACTTTAGCGGATTAAGTAATATGATTGACGCTATTGGCGGTGTTTCATTGTGCATTCCAAGCGACACTCGTGACGCTTATACGGGAGTGAACTTTAAGCAGGGTATGCAGCATTTAAACGGCAGACTTGCTACACAATATGCTCGAATGAGGCACGATACTGCAAGCGACGGTTCGGATATTATGCGTACAACAAGGCAGCAGTATTTAATCAAGCAGCTTATGCATCAAGCTTTATCTAAGAATCTATTAACTCAAAGTGGCGAATTGTATCAGCTAGCTAAATCCGCTTTAGGTGCATTAAATATTAGCGAAGGATTAGCTAATCCAAGCACGCTTGTTGGGCTTGCTTTAAGTATGCGTAAATTAGATACTTCTCATATTTATGCTCGAACTACTCCTGTTGTTCCTGATCCTTACGACCCGAATAGAGTTGTGTGGTCTGACGAAGCAGATGATATTTGGGAAAAGATGCGAGAAAATAAGCCTTTGACACTAAAACAGCAGTATACAAAAAATGATAAAAAGCATACTAAGAATTCGTCAAAGGATTCTAATAGCAACGAAGATATAAGCGAAAACGATAAGTTAAATAACTCTCCTGAACATAAGAAGCCTTATGGAAAAATTAATCCAAAAACTGGATTAGTAAAGAACGAGCAAGGACAGCTTATAGATCCAAATACTGGAGGAATAGTAAATCCTGAAAATGGTACTATTCACGATGCTCAAACCGGACAGTATGTTGGCATTGCAGACAAGTATGTTAATAACGTTCTATGCGCTGTTCCTCGTGGAAATAAGTGATTTTTCAGAAAATAAATATTTCTGAAAGCACATGTTGGCTTCACAATATAGTTTTAATAAAATAGATTAAAGCATTTGGAGGATGCATGGATTCGCAACTGCACAGGGATTATCCGGAAAGCGGAGATAATCCGCCTAGCTTCACCCCTTCGCACAATAACGACTCATCGCATGCGAATATTCCACCAAGTTTTACGCCAAAACGAGGAAGAAAAGCAAAACAATCTCCAGATGCAACAATAGCTAGATCTAAGTCATCTGCACAATCTTTTGCACCATCGTTTAAACCAGAATCTGCCCCATCATTTGCACCATCTTTTACACCAGCAGGTTCTAGGAAGCGCGTAGCACAAGCTTCAACTAGGCGAGCAAACAGAACAACAGCATATGCACAATCTAAAAACGAAATTCGTCCGCAGAAAATAAGCCAATATTCATATCAACGTGCAAAATTTGAGTCCGCTCAAAACGTTAACGAAAATATTTCTGCAGCATCAACAGCCATAAAACACAGGCCACACATCTTTTTGAAAGTATTTATTTCACTTATTGCGATTATTGCAATATCTTGTGTCGGCTTAGGAGCATACTCATGGAATTGGGTTGATTCTCACATAAATCGCACTACTTGGCTTACCAACACTCCAAGCACTCAAGGAACTTCATGGCTTATACTTGGCTCGGATCAGCGAGAAGGCGAAGAAGCTAAAGAAATAACCGGTTTTAGAACCGACACTATTCTTGTATTAACTAAACCATCTAATGGAAACAGCTCACTAATTTCTATTCCTAGAGATTCATTAGTGTCTGTTAATGGAGAAAAAGTTAAGATAAATAGCGTTGCACAGTTTGCTGGAAATAAAGCGCTTACTTCGATTGTTGAAAAGATTACAGGACACCGTATTGACCATGTTGCAGAAGTACGTTTTGGAGGCTTAACTAATGTTGTTGACGCCATTGACGGCATTGACTTATGCTACAACAGAACTGTAAACGATAGATTTAGCGGATTAAATTGGACTGCTGGATGCCATCATGCTGATGGAAAAACAGCTCTTGCTTTTTCGCGTATGCGATACGCTGACCCTGAGTCTGATTTTGGTCGCGCCGCCCGCCAGCGCATGGTTATTGCCGCTATCATGAAAAAAGCTTTAGACAAAAAGACCATCACTAATTTTGGTAAGGTAAAAAAGCTCGCAGAAACTGGTCTTTCATCCGTTCTTTTTGACGAAAAATCAAACCCTGGTAGCCTATGGCAGATGGCTCAAGCTTTTAAAGAAGCCACAAGTGCAAAAGGCGTAACCGGCACAGTTTATTGGACTAATCCTGATTATCAAGTTCCAGGAGTCGGATCTTGCGTTCTGCTAGATGATGCTAAAAATCTTGAATTATTTAATCAGCTTGCAGAAGGCACGCATAAACCGGGAGCTGTTGGACCTCTTGCAGAATTACAGCAGTAAAATTTGCATAATTTAGTTACAAAGCTTTTAACCACAATCTTAAACAAGTCTTGAAGTCTGTTACTAAACGCTGACATCATACTTTTATGATTAGCGAAACTAACACAACAATGACTACAAGCAAAGTTCTGCTGTATGTGCAAATGGCAGCAAGCATAGTACCAATATTCGCTCATATTGCATTACTAATAATGGCTTGGATTCAGAATAATTGGATGATGCTAGCGATGATTATACCTAGCATAATGATGTATATTGCAAGCCTAGTTCCGCAAATATTGCAATACATAAATCAGAAACAATACGAGCAGAAAATTCAGAATGTTCAACAATCTAATAGCGAATCACAACTTTCTAACATTCCTGACAGTAATGTTCTTTACGGGCAAAAATATGTAGAAAACTTGCCAGATACGCTTACGCCAGTTAGCTTGGAAACGCTTCTTATGACGAGATCAGATAGCTCAAGCACGCAACTGCCATGGAAAACCGTTTTGCACGAATGGTTAAAACATTCAAATACTGATTTATTACATACTGATTTATTAAATTTTGATTATAAATCAAACTCTTCGGTGCCAAAACTTACACAAGCTAAATCAGCAAAAAACCAGCTTATTGCTCCATTAGGAGTTGGCTACAACGGCTACTGCTACATAGATTTAATAAGCAACGGCCCGCACGCTTTAGTAGCAGGAACTACGGGATCCGGAAAATCCGTATTGCTAACAACATGGTGCTTAGCTTTAGCGTTTCAGTATTCTCCACAACAATTACGTTTCGTTTTCCTGGATTTCAAAGGAGGAGCAACTTTCGACATACTATCTAAACTTCCTCACGCTATGGGAAATGTTGGTGACTTAAATTTGCGCCACGCAACAAGAGCTTTACGAGGTCTTGAGTTGGAATTAGACCGTCGAGAACGTCTTGTGTCCATGCAAGGATGCCATAATATTTCGCAAGTTACTCCCTCTGAACCTTCACTACTTATTGTTATCGACGAATTTCACGCATTAAAAGATCAGCTTCCAGACTACATGCCACGACTTATTCGCATAGCATCAGTAGGCAGGTCTCTTGGAATGCATATTATTGCCGGAACTCAAAATCCTCTTGGACAAGTAAGCGCAGATATGAAAGCTAATATTTCTATTAATATTTGTTTAAGAGTTAGAGACGCTATTCAATCTCAAGAATTATTAGGAACTTCTCATGCTGCAAAAATTAGCCCAAATACTCCTGGAAGCGCATATTACAATATTGGAGAAGGAGTAGAAGCTTTACGATGCGCACAAAGTCGTAACGCAAAACGTTTAGTTAAAGCAATACAATTTGCCGGTAAATTCTGCTATTTAGAACACTCTAAAACATTATTTAGCGCTCCTCTACCGTCGATACTTTCTTCAAAACAACTGGAAAACTACAAGTATGAAAATTACGAAAATAAATATTTTGCTAAAAAAATTAATCAAGAAAGCGTAGATTCTTCAGCAAGCGAAGAATCAGTTGTTATTGGATTGCAGGATGACAGTATTAACCTATTTGAAGCAAAAATACCTTTGAACCTTGGAAATATTGCTATTATTGGCGGCAGACAGCAGGGCAAAAGCACAATATTGCGCATAATATCGCAAAAATTACAAACGCAAGTATATTCAGCAAACGAAATAACAGCTCAAGAAGCTGATTATATTCGAGACACTACTAAGCCTGTGCTAATAGATGATGCAGATGAACTACTTGATCCGCTTAATACTAAAGTAGCGGCTATTTCATTGCAAAACAGATTGCACAGCTTAGGTGCGCCTGTAATTCTAAGCGCTCAAAGCGCACGCTATTTGCGATTGCCAGAACAGGCTCCAGTTAGAATAATTTTCCCAACTGGAGATATTGGTACGGATGCATTGCTTGGCATACCTTCTGCATTGTCTAAAACCTTTAGCATTGAAGATTATCAGCTTCCCGGAAGATGCGTTCTTGTTACTCCAGGAACCGCAAATTTGACCCAAATAGCACTCCCCAACTAAAAGAAAAAATAAAAATTTTTAATAAAGATGCAAAATACCTTGAAAAAACTTCTTATTCATGATTTCCTTACATTCAGGGGTACTTCTAAGACTCACCGCTTTGGTTAAGAAATGAGGATTAGTCATGAGCAATGTGTTTGATTGGCGTTTGGCAGCTGCATGCCGTGATAAAGATCCTGAACTGTTCTTCCCTCTTGGCAATGCTGGCATGGCATTACAGCAGCTCGAAGAAGCAAAAGCTGTATGCCGTTCGTGCAATGTTGCAACAGAATGCTTAAAATGCGCGTTGGAAACGAACCAAGATTACGGCGTTTGGGGCGGCTTAAGCGAAGACGAGCGCAGAACGCTAAAACGTCGCGCTTTGAGAGCACGCAGGCATCAAGACTCAGAGTTGTAGTTTTTCTACTCAATACCAGATACGCGCAATTTAATATCCAACACTACGCGAGTGCCGCCTTCTCTTCTAGCAGACCAGCGCACAGTACCGCCAAAATCATTGGTAACAAAAGTATTTATAAGCTGAGTTCCCAATCCAGATCCTGAAGGTTTCGCCATTCCGTGAGATGCTTCACTGTCAATACCGTCACCATCATCTTCAACAACAATATTAAGATTGTCTCCTCCGCGGCCAACAGCAATACGAATATGACCATTTTCGCGGCCTTCAAAACCGTGTTCAACAGCATTCGTCACAAGCTCAGTAAGCACAAGAGATAATGGAGTTGCATCCTGTGCTGCAAGACGCCCAAACTTACCAACAAAATCAATATCAATATTTTGATTCTGCGATGCAAGTTCAATAGACATCTTTAGCAAGCTTGAAATAACTTTATCAAAGTCAACAATTTCGTCAGCAGTCTGACTTAAGCCTTCATGCACTAAAGCTATAGTCTGAACTCGTCTTTGAGCTTCCTCAAGCTCTTTTCTTACTTCAGCAGATTTTGTTTTACGAGCTTGCAAACGAAGCAAAGCAGAAACAGCCTGCAAATTATTTTTCACACGATGATGAATTTCCGAAATAGTAGCGTTTTTAGTACGCAACTCTTGTTCACGGCGCAAAACTTCCGTAACATCGCGGCACAAAACAACCGCACCCACGCGATTATTCGGCCCAAATAAAGGCAAAGAGCGCATAGAAACTATAGAACGGTTAGCTTCAAGCTCACAATCAACATCTGCTTTACCACTTAAAACAAGAGGCAAGCTTTCAGGAACATTATCGTTTGTATGCAGCAGACGCGTGCCAAATTCGCTCAAAAACTCACCTTGCATTGTATCCAAGCCACCAAGCCTACGGAAGCAGCTAATAGCATTAGGAGAAGCGTAACGGACCACACCATCGGCCTCTAAAACAATAAAGCCGTCAGAAACACGAGCATTATGACGTTGATTTAGAACAGATTCATGATATGGGAATTGTTCGCGTGCAATCATATCGAATAAAGTTTTACCAGCATTAATACTTTCCATTTCGTAGCGACCATTAGATTCTCTAGTTGCTAAATTAGTTTCGCGCATAACTAATCCAAGAGTTTTTCCACGGTGACGAACAGGAGCATAAACGTAGCATACTGTTGCTCGACCAATCGAACGCAATGTTGACGAATGGAAGCTTGTTTCTGATTTCATTGCTTCATCAAGTTCCGGAACAAGCGAATCGTCCATTTTTTTGCCAAGTAAATCATCCGTTCGCAATGTAATAGCTGTTGAAGGTCGGCATTGCTCAGCAACAACATATTCTCCGTCTCCATTTTGAATAATAAGCAGTAAATCAGCAAAACTTAAGTCAGCTATAACTTGCCAATCAGCAACTAAATGATGTAACCATTCGCGATCACTGTCGTTAAAATCAGGACGAGTAGCGAGAATATGAGAAAAATCAGCCATGAGATAATCATATATCGTACTCACAGAAAATATTGCTCGGTATGTTGATAGAAGCAATACAAAAACCGCTTCTTCACAGTTTAAGCAAAGAAGCGGTTTATTTATTAGATATTAGTTTTAAGATTCTAAAAACTAGAAGCCAAACTTAGCAGCTGTTTCGCGCAAGGTCTCTGCAGAACGCTTCAAGGCAGCCAACTCACGATCAGAAACTGGAGTGTTTAGACGAGAGTTTACACCATTGCGATTAAGCAAGGTTGGCACAGACATGCACACGTCGGAAATGCCGTGGAAGTCATCAAGCAAAGAAGATACTGGCAAAATGCGGTTGGTGTCACGAAGAACAGCCTCAACAATATCTACGCCAGACATTGCAATAGCGTAGTTTGTAGCACCCTTACCGTTGATAATCTTGTAAGCAGCGTTAACAACTTCCTGGTGAATCTCCTCGCGCTTAGCAGCATCCAATGGCTCGTGGCCTGGAAGAGCGTTCCAATCGCACATTGGAACACCACCGATGGTTGCAGAAGCCCACAGTGGAACTTCAGAATCACCGTGCTCGCCAGCAATATAAGCGTGAACATTCTTAACGTTTACGCCAGTGTGCTGAGCAATAAGGAAGCGAAGACGAGCAGAATCAAGGTTGGTTCCAGAACCGAACATTTGGTTTGCTGGAAGACCAGAAAGCTTCATAGAAACGTGGGTTACAACATCAACAGGGTTGGTGATTAACATGTAGATTGCGTTAGGAGCAACCTTGACCACGTTTGGAATGATTGACTTCATGATGTTGATAGTTGCGCCTGCAAGCTCCAAACGAGTTTGACCTGGCTTCTGGCGAGCGCCAGCGGTAATAACAACCATGTCAGCGTCACGGCAAATCTCAACATCATCAGAACCGGCGATAGAAACTGCAGGATAGAAGCTAGAACCATGCTGCATATCCAAAACTTCAGCTTCAACACGTTCCTTAGCAATATCTTCAAGCACAATCTCACGAGCAACACCGCGCTGCGCAGCAGCGAAAGCGAGAGTAGAACCGACTGCACCAGCACCAATAATTGCAAGCTTCGTTGGCTTAACCTGCGAACTCACCATGAGCAAAAACCTCTTTTCGGCAACCTATTAAACCCTACTCGCATAAAAATACTTAATTTATGCATTATTAAGGGCTGCTCTCACATTAAGAGCTTATTGGTATGAACACCTTTACTCTAATCGCACCACCGGAATTTTTTATTGCAATGCGACTTGCTTTAGTTTTGCAGCTAAAGAAGGACCAACTAAAGCTGTAATACTAATACCGGTATCTAAGTAATCAACCTTTTCAACTATGCCATTTTCGCGAATTTTTGAAAGAAGCGAACCTTCACTATACGGAATAATCGCATCTATATGAACGCGTGGAGATGGCAACAATTCTTCTATAGAATCGCGAAGTATTTGCACATTTTCGCCACTTGCTGCCGAAACAATAATTGCATTCGAGTAAATAGCGTTAAAATGTTCTCGCGTAGCATCGCTCATCATATCTGACTTATTAAATGCAATAATTTGTGGAATATCTTCTACGCCATCAATTTTTGAAAGAACCTCGTTTACTGCATCAATTTGCGAAATAGGATCCGGGTGCGAACCGTCAACTACGTGCAAAATAACATCAGCTTGGCTAACTTCTTCCAAAGTAGATTTAAAAGCTTCCACAAGTTGAGTTGGTAGCCTGCGCACAAAACCAACAGTGTCAACTAAAGTATAGTTTCTGCCGTCTTGAGTTTGCGCTCGACGAACTGCTGTATCAAGAGTTGCAAATAACGCATTTTCTACTAATTCTTGCGAACCAGTTAAGCAATTAATAATGGAAGATTTACCAGCGTTCGTATAGCCAACTACTGCAACTGTTGGAATATCTTTACGTCTGCGAGATTCACGTTTTACGTCACGTGCAGGTGCCATATGTGCAATATCGTGGCGAAGTTTAGAAATACGATTGCGAATAGCTCGACGATCCATTTCTATTTTTGTTTCGCCAGGCCCTCTAGAACCAATACCAGCTTCTCCTGCAGCTCGTCCGCCAGCCTGCCTAGAAAGAGCCGCACCCCAGCCTCTAAGTCTAGGAAGCATGTATTGCAATTGTGCAAGCTCCACTTGAGCTTTACCTTCGCGGCTCGTAGCATGCTGAGCGAAAATGTCTAGAATCACAGCAGTTCTATCAACAACCTTAACTTTAGTTACATCTTCTAAAGCGCGTCTTTGGCTTGGAGGTAAATCGTCGTCAACAATAATCGTGTCTGCATCATGTTGCGCAACAACTGCTGCAATCTCACGAGCTTTTCCAGAACCAACATAAGTTGCAGCATCTGGTCTATAACGCTGTTGCAATATTCCGTCGCACACAACAGCGCCAGCTGTTTGAGCTAATGCTGCAAGCTCTCGCAAAGATTCTTCCGCTTGTGTAAGAGTTCCTTTTGCACTCGACCATACGCCTACTAAAACAACGCGTTCAAGGCGAAGCTTTCTGTATTCAACTTCAGTAACATCTTGTAATTCGCCAAGACCTGCAACACGCTTTAAAGCGTTTCGTGATTCGCGCTCCTGCCAAGTCTCATCGTGCTGTTCTCTTGATGACGTGTTGTCAAGAAGCACGTCGGAATGACTCAAAAGCACATCATGAGTAGCAGTCCCCTCGCTATCTACCATTATGTCCTCCTGTATTCCATTGTGAATAACGTTTTACAACGTTTGTTTTATTATGGTGAATTGAGCCGACAATACAAAACGATGCGAAAGCAAATAAATAGCGAATTATGAGTAAGCAGCAATCGAAAAAAGCAAAGCAGTTACAAGAATCAAACCAATATAAAAAAGCACAACCACAAAATACGCAAAAGCAAAAAAATAAACAAAAACAACAAAAAATAAGTGGTGAACAATACTTTTCAGCCGAGCCTTCATCGATTGACGAGCGTCGCACATTACACGTAACTTTACGAGACAATGACGTAACCGTGCAAGTTTCTAACGGAGTTTTTAGCACTTCAAGACTTGATTTAGGCACATCTGTACTTTTAAAACATGCTCCAAAACTCCCGGAGTTAGGAAAATTCCTCGATATTGGCTGCGGCTGGGGCCCTATTAGCATCGCTTTAGGGTTGGAGTCTCCAAATGCGGAAATTTTTGCTGTGGATGTTAACGAGAGAGCTCTGGAACTTACTGAATTAAACGCAAAAAACGCTGGCTTAAAGCATATTCACACTTCTTTAGTAGATGACGCTTTAAAAGAAAACAATACTTTAGAATTTAATAATTTTGATATTATATGGTCTAATCCCCCAATTCGCGTTGGAAAAGAAATATTGCACAATATTTTGCTAACTTGGATTCCGCGTTTGAAAGTAGGAGGAGCAGCATACTTGGTTGTGCAAAAAAATCTTGGATCAGATTCACTTATTACTTGGCTTGCTGAGAATCTGGGTGAAAGTTATAGCGTTGAAAAATACGCTAGTTCCAAAGGGTACCGTGTTATTGAAGTACTAAAAAAGTAAATATCTACGAAAAGAAATAAACATATTATGAAATTTGACTACCCTGCTGAACTTCCTATTTGCGCAGTACACGACGAAATTGTAGAAGCAATTAAGTCTTCACAAGTTGTGATTGTTTCCGGACAAACCGGCTCTGGTAAGACTACGCAAATACCAAAAATGGCGCTTGAGCTTGGAAGAGGCGGCAGAGGTAAGCAAATCGTACACACTCAGCCTCGCCGTTTAGCTGCACGAACCGTAGCCGAGCGTATTGCCAGCGAAATGGGAGTAAAACTGGGCGAAGAAATCGGCTACCAGGTGCGTTTTACCGACGAAAGCTCAACTAAGACAAAGCTTCGAATTGTTACTGACGGTATTTTACTTGCGCAAATTCAGCGCGATCCTCTTCTTACTAGATACGACACGATTATTATTGACGAAGCTCACGAACGCAGTCTTAATATTGATTTTCTTCTAGGATACTTAACGACTTTGCTCCCAAAGCGTCAAGATTTAAAACTGATTATTACGTCTGCAACTATTGATTCAGCTAAATTCCGCGATCATTTTGAAGAAGCTCTACATATAAAAGTTCCTGTTATTGAAGTTTCGGGACGCACGTATCCTGTGAAAGTACTTTACGAACCTCTTGGATCCGCTCCTTCACTTATGAAACATGTTCCTGGCTTTGCAGATATAACAATGGATGAGGAAACTGTTGCAGAAAGTCAATCCAGCGAAAGCAATCGCGATGATATTGCGGATGAAGATATGACTTCTGCAGTAACTCGCGCATGCGCACAGTTGGTAATTCATTCAAGTCACGATCGAGGCGCGCGTGACATTATGGTTTTTGCTTCCGGCGAGCGCGATATTCGAGAGTTTGAAGATGGCTTACGTTCATATTTTGGCACGCGAGCAAGTGATATGAAGCGAGCGGATGCTATTGAAATTGTTCCTCTTTTTGCCCGTCTTTCTTCAAAAGATCAGCACAGAGTTTTTGAATCACACTCTCATCAGCGCATTGTTATTGCTACGAATGTTGCTGAAACTTCTCTTACTGTGCCTGGTATTCGATACGTTGTTGACCCCGGTTTTGCGAGAATTTCCAGGTATTCTAAGTCTGCTAAAGTGCAACGTCTTCCAATAGAACCGATTTCTCAAGCGAGCGCAGATCAGCGTTCTGGACGATGCGGACGAATCGCAGACGGCATTGCTATTAGACTTTATTCGCGCGAAGATTATGAAACTCGCCCACGTTTTACAGATCCTGAAATTTTGCGCACTTCTCTTGGTGCAGTAGTTTTGCATATGCTTTCGGTTGGTGTTGCTAAAACTGGCGAAGATATTACTAATTTTGGTTTTATTGATCCGCCAGACATAAAAGCTGTAAGCGATGGCTTTAACGAACTTACCGAGCTTGGAGCAATAAGCAGAAAATCTGGTGTAATTACTTTAACTAAAGTTGGACGCGAGCTTTCTAAGCTGCCGATTGATATTCGACTAGGACGAATGATTGTTGAAGCAGCGCGAAAAACTACTCCAAATACTCTTGCTGCAGTGCTTGTAATTGTTGCATTCTTAAGTTTGCAAGATCCTCGCGAACGTCCTGAGGAACAGCGCGAGGAAGCAGATAGGCTTCATAATCGTTATGCAGACGAAACAAGTGATTTTTTGACTGCTCTTAACATGTGGGATCGCCTATTCCAAGCGGATGGAGATATGAGCAACAATGCGCTTCGTAAGATTTGCAAAGCGGAATTTTTCCACTTTCTGCGTTTAAAACAGTGGAAAGATTTAGTTAATCAGCTTCAAGACTTGTGTAAAGAGTTGCATTATAAAGTTGGCGACCCTACCCCAGTTAGAAGACCATCTTTGGAAATTCGTCAACTTCCTAATAACCAGCAGGCTTCTCACAGCTTATGCTGTTCTTGGGATTCGCAAGGAATACACTCATCAATGCTTGCAGGATTGCTTTCTATGATGGGAATGCAAGTAGTGCGTGAACCTAAATCTTCTGATTTTGCGGGATTAAGTGGAACTGCAAAAATTCGAGCTATGAAACGCGCTCAAAAAATGTCTAAAAACGATTATCAAGGCTCTCGAGGCACAAGATTTGCAATCTTTCCAGCTTCTGCAGTTTCTAAAACAACTCCTTCGTGGATTATTTGCACTGAATTAGTTGAAACTTCAAGACTTTGGGCAAGATACTGCGCACAAATTGATCCTGCTTGGGCTGAGCCTCTTGCTAAAAATCTTACGAGAGTCACATATTCTGACGCCCATTGGAGCGCTTCTAAAGGCGCTGCCATAGCAAAATCTAAAGTATTGCTATACGGATTGCCTATTGTTAAAGATCGCACGGTTCAATGGGCTAGAGTTAATCCTTACGAAGCTCGTATGATTATGATTCGTCAAGGATTAGTTGAAGGCGATATTCAGCAGCGTTTCCAGCACGATGAGTTTATTTTAAATAATCGCAATGTGCTTGACGATGCAGATAATCAAGCAAATCGCACTCGTCAAATAAGCGAAACTGTAAACGACGAAGATTTATTTACTTTTTACGACACTCGCATTCCTCAAGAAGCTACCACTATTGCAGCTCTTGCAAAATGGTGGAAGGATAATTGGGAAGAAAATCCTAATATGCTCAACTTTGATCCTGATGAAGTTGAACGTTTGCAAACTACACAAAGCACTGATTTAGCGGATTATCCTGACCATTGGAATACTGTTGGAACTGACGGTGAGCCTATAAGACTTCGCTTAAGCTATATTTATGATCCTAGCAATCCTTTGGACGGCGTAACGGTGCATGTACCGCTTTACGCGCTTTCCAGGTTAACGTCTGAAGAGTTTACTTGGAATGTTCCAGGTTTGTTGGACGAGCTTATTATTGGAATGATTAAGTCTTTGCCAAAATCTTTACGAGTGCAATTTGTTCCAGCACCTAATACTGCGCAAAAAATTCGTTCTTGGATTGACGAGCATTACGATACTCTTCCTGGAATTGAAGAAACTAATAAAGATATAAATGCTCCTTCTTGGCCTGATTTTCGCGAAGTTTTTACCAAAGCTGCTATTGCTGTTATTGGCGCGCAGATTCATCCGGAAGTGTTTAACGATGAGCAAATAGAAAGGCTTTCACCATATTTGCGCGTAACTTTTAGCGTTGAAGAAAGAAAAACTAACTCAAATCGCAATAAAACTGCCGTAAAAAACAATTATGCTAATCGCGTAAAACCTACAATTCTTGGAACAGATAAGTCATTAATTGCATTGCAAAAACGCTTTGCAAAAGAAGCTCAAGAATCTGCTAGAGCGGTTGTAAATCGTAAAGCAAGTAAAGCAGCTCAAGCTGGAAACGTTGTAGAAAGAGCTGATTTATTGCACAAATCAGGCGCTACTAATATTTCTCGCTCGCAAATGGTATGGCAGGGTGCGCTAAACATGTTGCATTTAGACAACAAGCGTATTACTTCCAGATGGCTTGGTTCAGAAGCTTTACTTCTTGCAGCCGCACCTTACTCAACTTCTAAAGATTTAGCAGAAGACTTGCAAATGGCAGCAGTAAAACGACTGATTCCAAACACAGACAATATTACTGATGACAATTTATTACGCGAAACTGTTGCCAACATTTCCGAAATATACGAGGATACGGTATACGATGTAGCTCACGATGTGATTGCTATATTAAAGCGTGATGCGGAAGTTAGTAAAGCTGTTTCTGGCAAAGCAGATTTGCCGATGCTATCAGTTTTGCAGTCCATTCGAGAGCATGTTGCAAGCCTAGTTTATGAAGGTTTTATTGATAAAGCCCCATCGGATTCACTTCCTAGAATAGAAAAATATTTGCATGCTGACGTGATTCGTCTTAATAAAGCTAAGTCAGATAAAAACCGTGATGTTCGTTGGGCTTGGGAAGCTGAAGAAGCAAACAAGATTGTTGAAAAAGCTAAAGATAAAGCAAAATCTTTACCTGCAGGACCATCGCATGATGAAGCAGAAAATATTGCGGAAAGATTGCGCTGGATGTGTGAAGAGTTTTATGTGTCACTTTGGGCGCAAGAGCTTGGCACAGCCTACCCAATTAGCATACAGCGAATGCGAAAACTGGAAGCATAAAATAATTAACAAAAGAGTAGGCGGTCGCACGTATTTTGTACAACCGCCTACTCTTATTTTTGCTTAGTTATTAGCCTATTTAGACTATTCTTCAGCAATTTCCTTCTTTTCAGAAATAAAGCAGCTGCGAACCAAGTAAACCACTAAACCAATGACGGCTACTGCTGCACCCATCATAAGCAAATTGGAATAACCTGCATACTTTCCGCTAAGACCACTGAAGGAGAATCCCTTGAATAAATCTCCACCAAAGAAACCACTAAAGAGAGAAATACCAATGGAAGCAGTAACATTCATAATTAAATCATTCATGCCACAGCCACGGCCAGATTCTTCAACTGGAAGAGCAGAAAGAACTGTTGAAACAATTGGAGAATACATCAAGCCGCATCCTGCATAGTAAATGCATGCGCAAATAGTAAGCGACATAAAATCAGTGTTGATAAGCAAAGCTGCACCAACCCAGCCAACAATCATCAAGAATGCTGCTGTAATAATACCTGCTTTACGGCCGATATGACTAATAATCGTACCGGAGAACACACCAAATACTGCTGCGCACACAAAAGCCCACACAAGGTAGGAAGAAACCTGTGAAGTGTTCATGTGATACAAAGCGCTGCCAATCACATTGTAAATAGGAGGCATGCAATAGTTGGTGAAGTAGAAGATGAAGATCAATACGATGCCAGAAAGCCAACGCTTATTCTTAAAGAATGCTGGCGTTACGAATGGGTTCTTCGCCTTCATAATGTAGAAAGCAAACAGAACAAAAAGCACTATAGAACCAAGCAACAGTCCCCAGGCTTTATAAGAGAAGAAGAGCGTAAGAAGCGTTACAGCAATACCAAATACTGTGAAGCCAAGCTTATCAATCTTCCCGCCAATACCATTCTTAGTAGGCAAGCACTTAACAAGAACCGGCAAGAACAAAATAGTAATTGCAGGAATCAAGAACAAATACTGCCAAGCAATAGAGCTAAGAGCGCCAGCAGCAAATACGCCAATAGAAGCAGAAAGCTGATAGGCAGCAGTAAAGAGCCCGAAGAAAATAACTTTCAAGTCATTGCGCAAATACTTAGTTGCAATAACCAGGAAGGAAGATCCTGCAACCTGCTCACCAGCGGTTTGCAAAATACGTGCAATAATAACGGTCCACAAGTTTGGAGTGAAATAGAAGTTTGCAATAAAACCAAATAAAGATCCAACAAACAGTGTTACGAGACCGATTGTTATAAGCCTACGAAGCGACACAAAGTCACCTAAAGATCCATAAATAAAGCAAACTATACCTAACACAATAATCGGTAAGCTTGTAATAAGAGATGCCTGATCAGGCGCTCCAACAGCTTTACCAATCTGGTTAAATACCAAGTTGAAGCCTTGCAAACACAAAGTGCCAAGAATAAACGTAATAAGCAGCAAAATAAGAGAATAAATTGCCACTTTATCGCGGGTTTTTGGATCCTCGTATGGGTCTGCTGCAATAGCAGCTGCATTTTCATTCATAATAATCCAATCATTTATTACGTATAAATTTTGTTATTAAGTTTTAATCAGCCAGCAATTTTTGCCAAGTTAGAAATTCGCGTCATGAATTCGTTCAAGAAACGCTTAACATCTACACCCAAAGCTACTTGCATTGTTTTAACAGGGTCGTTCAAACGTGTTACATCACCAATAGTGCGTCCACGAGTTGGGCCTTCAACATCTACCTGCATGTTGATTGGTAGAGTTGTAACAAGCGTTGGGTCAACAGCAACTGCAACAGCCAACGGATCGTGCAAACCGCAGCCACCAAGGTGAGGAGCAGTAGTTTCGTAAGCCTTAATGTAGAAGTCGGTCATATCCGCAAGGAACTTACCAGCTTTTGTGCCAAGATCACGCCACTGTTGCGTTTCCTTATAGGTAAGCAAGGTTTGCAAAGTCACATCCAAACCAACCATTGTTACGGGGGCGCCAGAACGGAATAGGACGTCTGCTGCATCTGGATCTTGGGAAATATTTGCTTCCATCCAAGGAGTTACATTTCCATGAATTGTAAGAGCGCCGCCCATAAGAACAATCTTGCCAATTTCATCTTTGATTTCTGGAGCCTTATGCAATGCAGCAGCAATATTTGTCATAGGACCAGTCGGAACATAAATAAGATCCTTGCCATAAGTCTTAACTGCATCAATTATAAAATCAACAGCTGGCTCAGACTCAGCTTCACGCTTTGAATCTGGAATAACAACATCGCCAATACCATTGTCACCGTGAATGAATGCAGAAATAGGCAGAACTTCAAACGAATCTTTCTTGCTCGCATGCGGCAAACCAAGATACACTTTAACTTCTGGATGTCCAAATAAATCTGTTATAGCAAGAGCATTACGAACGCCCTGCTCCATTAAAACGTTGCCATACGTACCAGTAATACCAATCAGCTCAACCTCAGGGCTACCAAGAGCATAAGAAATTGCTAAGGTATCATCAACACCAGTATCCAAATCAAGAATAAGCTTCTTCATGTGAACTACCTTTCTGATCACAAACTCGCTACATCAACAGTGATGCAGTAAGCCATTCTGTTTATTTTAAGTTGCAACAAACTCGTAGGCGTCAACCTCATCGTTTTATGCTTCACAACTCAAAAATTCTATCTCTTTATAATTCAAAATCAACCCTTATAAACATATGTTTAGATTATATTTTTGCGGCAAAATAAAACGCAATTATTCGCTAAACTTTTAGCTTGTTTTAATTTAGATTACAACACGAAATAAATCAGTGGTTTATGCCTCGAGATATACTTAAATGCCTAAAAATTGGCTTTGATTTGGCTGCAGATTTTACTAAGAATGGAAGCGTATGTCTACCTATTCCTCACAACTTAGCGAAGAACAGCAGGCTGTTGACAGTGCTTATAGTCGACTTGATGACTTGCGTAACACTATTCGTACACGCTTGGATGCTGTACGCGCAGCAGGTTCGCACGGATCTCCTACTCAACGCACAGAGCGTGATTCTTTCGCAACCATGTACGAGGATCGCTTAACACAGTTGCGCGCTGTTGAAGATAGGCTTGTTTTTGGACGACTTGATAACACAGAAGGTATTAGACGATACATTGGACGCATTGGTTTGCTCAGCGAAAACCACGATCCTATTCTTACAGATTGGCGAGCCGAAGCAGCACGACCATTCTATGAAGCGACTCCTTCGCATCACGGCGACATTGTTATGCGTCGTCACATTACACTTCGTTTTAGAGACGTTGTTGGCGTTGAGGATGAAATTTTAGATATTCATTCGGAAGAAGTAGGAAAAGCTTCTGAACAAGGAACTTTAACAGGCGAAGGTGCACTGTTAGCTTCATTGGGTTCTCGCAGAACCGGAAAAATGACTGATATTGTTGCAACTATTCAGGCTGAACAAGACAGGATTATTCGAGCTCCTCTGGATCGCACGATTGTTGTTCAAGGAGGGCCTGGCACAGGAAAAACAGCCGTTGCTTTGCACCGAGCAGCGTACTTGTTGTACACTCACAGACGCAAACTTGAACGTTCTGGAGTTCTTATTGTTGGACCAAGCTCCGCATTTTTGCGCTATATTGATCAAGTTCTTCCATCTCTTGGCGAAACTGGCGTAGTAAGCCGTACTATTGCGGATTTAATTCCTGGAATTCACGCAACTTGTGAAGATTCTGCGTATGCTGCAAAATTAAAAGGCATGTACCGTATGCGAACGGTTATTGCAAACGCTATTGCAGCTCGTATTCGAGTACCTAAAAATCTTCCAACATTACATATTGGAGGATTAAGCGTACCTCTTCTAAAAGAAGATATTGAAATTGCTCAAGCAGACGCAAAACATACTCATCAGACGCACAATCAAGCGAGAACTACGTTTGTTAAAACAGTGCTTAGCATACTGAAGAACCGTTATCTGCAGCAGCTAGACTACACTCCTGATCAAACGGAATTAAACGATATAACTTCTCAACTTCGTTTGGACGATAAGCTTCGAATTACGCTAAATCTTGCTTGGCTCCCAATGACAGGACAATGGCTTATTGATCAGCTTTTTTCAAAACCTGATCAATTGCGCAAATATGCTCCATGGCTTAGCGAGGAAGATATTAATGCTCTTACTCGTAAAAAAGGCAGCCCTCTTACTAAATCTGATATTCCACTTTTGGATGAAGCAATGGAATTGCTTGGAGCAGATCCAAAACTTGATGCTCAGCGAGCAGCGTTACAGGCTAAGAAGCTTGAGGAACAGCAGTTCGCTGCAGATACTTTGGCTCAGGCAGGAATAGGAAATGGCATTGTAACTGCAGATATGCTTCTTGATAATTTGCAGGGCGACGACGCTGGTATGCTTGCGCGTAAAGCCGCATCCGACCGCGAGTGGACTTATGGTCACATAGTTGTGGATGAAGCTCAAGAGCTTACAGCAATGGACTGGCGTATGCTTATACGACGCTGCCCTTCGCGCTCATTTACTATTGTTGGAGATGTTGCACAAACTTCTGCTTTAGGCGGCACACACCGTTGGCAGAAAAATATGAATCCAATGTTTGGCGAATCAAATTGGGATCTTTATGAACTTACGATTAATTATCGTAATCCTCGCGAAGTTTCCGAAGCTGCAAGCAAAATTGCAACCAATTCTGGATTATATATTTCCACAGTTAATGCTGTAAGATCCGTTCCAGATTCTCTAATGTCAGATATTGTTGAATCTAATGATGAGCTTGATACAACTCTTGCTAATTCATGTGTTCAATTGTTCAAAAAGTTTATATCTGAAGATGGTAGCGGTCGCATAGCTATTATTGCTCCTTGTGACATGGTGAAGCATACTCAGGAAATAGTAAATCAAGCATTAAAGAATGCTTTACCTGAAAAAATGTGGAATAACATTAGTCAACAGAGTGCAGACGATTGCCAATGCAGTGTTTCTACCGCAGAAGAGGTAAAAGGTCTTGAATATGATGCTGTAATTGTGCTACAGCCTTCTAAAATTGAGCAAGAAGCTGCTTCTAGGTTGGCTGCAGCAGCAAACCTGTATGTGGCTATGACGAGACCAACTCAAAGATTGCATATTATTCGCACCAGAAATGATGCAGATTTTGAATAATAAAATATAAAACGCAGAAAAACTTAAAAATTCTCCTGTTATTAATTTAATAACAGGAGAATTTGCTAAATAGATAAGCTGCTATGTAGTTAAGTAAGTAAGCTCTATATAAAAGTCTTAGTAACGGTATTAGTAAAAGTACTACTCTTCTTCTTTACTACGCTTTAAATCTTCAATAGCTCGCTCAAAATCTTCAAGACCAGTGAAGTTTTGGTATACACTTGCGAAACGAAGATACGCAACCTCATCTAATTCACGCAATGGCTTAAGAATAGCTTTACCAACTTCTTCAGAAGTTACCTGAGCTAAACCACGCGCACGCAAATCAGCTTCTACTCGCATACCCAATGTTTTTAACGCTTCTGCGTTAATAGGACGACCCTGGCATGCTTTACCAACACCAGCTACGACTTTTGCACGATCAAAAGGCTCAACAGATCCTGAACGCTTCATTACAAGCAATTGAGTCGTTTCTACTGTTGTAAAACGATTTCCGCACACCTGACATTCACGTCTACGGCGAATAGAATAACCATCTTCACTAATACGAGTATCAATAACTTTCGTATCTGAATTTTTACAAAAAGGACAATGCATATATTCAGCATACTAGAAATTAAGGAAACACGATATAAAAATATTCACTTTATTTTTCTAATATCACTGATTTGAACTAACAATTGGCACATTAATAGACTGTCCAACTTCCAAATCGGCTGATGAAAGATGATTTAAGGAAATAAGTCGTTCTACACTATCTGCAATATCGCCGTTTTTTGGAGTAATTGTTGAAGCGTAACTCCACAATGTGTCACCTGGGCGCACAGTATATGTAATAAACTTTTCAGGAACAGCCGAAACAGCAGTTTTTGGCATGAACACAGCACAGAATACAGCTATTGACATAAGAAGCACAATAATTCTTAACACTCTATTCCTTCTAATGCGCATTGCAGAAGCTCGTTTACTACCTGAAACAGCTTTAGTTGCGATTCTTTTTGAACGAGTACTAATGCGATTATTGTTCCTCGATGCCGTATTCATAACTATCCTTTCCTTCGCCATCAATCAATTGAACATTTGTTCTATCGAACAGGTGTATCAATAATGACACATTTGTTCGACAGTTGCAACGGCGTGTCGAACAGATGTTTGATTTTTTTGAAGAAGTGAGTTATTATTAATACATCGAAAGGAGCACCATGAATAACGAGAGAGCAAACAACAATGCCGTCAACAATAATGACAGCATTGACCTCAGCAATGTTGACGAATTATCACTTACCGAACGTCAACGTGCAATTGTTAACGCTATTCAAAACAGTCTCAAAATTCATGGTTTTCCACCTTCCTTTAGAGAAATAGGCGAAGCCGTTGGACTTAGAAGCCCATCTTCTGTAAAACACCAGCTACGCGCTCTAGAAGAAAAAGGAGTTTTGCGAATTAGCGCAAATAAAGGGCGCGCAATTGAAATTCTTGACGATTCTGTATCTGATAGCAAAATAAATACCAGCATCAACAAAGGTTATTCAAAATCTGTTGATATTGCTGCTTATGATTCAGATTCTGTTATTAATTCTAGAGATGTACCTTTAGTTGGACGCATTGCTGCTGGAATACCAATTACAGCAGAACAACATGTTGAAGACGTTATGCGCTTACCAGAACGTTTAACCGGCACAGGTAATCTTTTTATGCTTGAAGTTCATGGCGACTCTATGATTGATGCTGCCATTTGTGACGGAGACTATGTTGTTGTGCGCGAACAACACGAAGCAGTAAATGGAGATATTGTTGCTGCTTTACTTGATAGCGAGGCAACAGTTAAAACTTTCAGAAATGACAATGGTCACGTTTGGCTTATTCCTCACAATCCTGCATACTCTCCTATAGACGGCTCACACGCAACTATTATGGGCAAAGTTGTTACAGTGCTAAGAAAAATTTAATTAAACCTAAAACCCAACCCCCAAAAAAAATCTCCCCATCTGATACATAAATAACCAGATGGGGAGAATTATTTTATTAAAACAACCTACTTATGCAAGAGGATTAGATTCCTTAATAGTCACAGAAATCTCACGGCCATTAGGAGCTGCATAGCTAACAGTATCTCCCGCATGAGCACCCATAATCGCTGCACCAATCGGAGATTCAGGACTAATAACGTCGTAATCTGTAGCTACAGCAATATCTCGAGATCCAAGAACATAAGTCATTTCGCGACCAGCAAGTTCCAAAACAACCAACGAACCATTTCCAACAGTTCCAGCTTTC
This sequence comes from Gardnerella sp. Marseille-Q9185, assembly GCF_046508745.1. Lineage (NCBI taxonomy): Bacteria > Bacillati > Actinomycetota > Actinomycetes > Bifidobacteriales > Bifidobacteriaceae > Gardnerella > Gardnerella sp. Marseille-Q9185. The sequence goes on along the minus strand of NZ_JBKFWK010000004.1, from coordinate 45,103 downwards.
GGAGCTTCAAGAATCTTAGCATTACGAAGCTTTACAATAAGCTCGTTAATACGACCCTCATTCTTGCCCTGCTCTTCTCGAGCAGCCTGATAACCACCGTTTTCCGACAAGTCACCTTCAGCTCGAGCTGCAGCAATACGTTCAGTAATTTCTTCACGATATTCACCTTCGCGATGCGCTAACTCTTCCTTCAACTTGTCATACGCTTCCTGCGTAAGCAAAATAGTTTTTTCCTCAGCCATTGCTACCTCCCTATCCAACAATCTCTTACAGAGTCAAATACTTTGCGCGCTTAAATAAAACAGCGCACACGTTTTTCACTCAACGAGTTGAAATAATATCAACAACAAATACTAAAGTTGCTCCACCGTCAATACCAGCTTGTGGAACACCACGAGAACCATAACCATACTCAGGTGGAATCGAAATAAGCAAACGAGATCCAACATTGTGTCCAGGAACTGTGCGATCCCAACCCTGAATTACTTGACCAACGCCAATACCGAAGCTGGCTGGAGTGTGGCGGGCAAAGCTGGAATCAAACGGCTTTTCACTGCCCCAAACAACACCATGATAATTCACAGTTACAGTATCACCAGCGCGAACAACTGGGCCATTACCTTCAACCAATTCAACAACTTTAAGACCAGCTGGCGGTTCAGATTCAGGGAACGTCACCGTTGGCGTAGTACCAAATTCTGCAGCTACTGCCGGCATATCCTGTGCCATATTGCCTCCTTTTTAAAAACTCCAATTAGTATAATCTGCAATAGTATAACATTCGCATAGACTGATTTCACAGCCCTATAGAATTACTAAATGCATTTAGATTAACTCTTATTAACTCGTCCTAGATTAGCACTCAACAACGTTTACAGCTAGTCCACCTTTTGAAGTTTCTCGATATTTAGACATCATGTCATGACCAGTTTCTTTCATAGTCTTAATTGCCTGATCAAGACTTACCATATGCGAACCATCTCCAAGCATTGCCATTCGAACAGCATTAATTGCAGTATTTGCAGCCATAGCATTGCGCTCAATACAAGGAATTTGAACTAAGCCACCAACCGGATCGCAAGTCAATCCTAAATGATGCTCTATGCCAATTTCTGCAGCATTTTCAACCTGTTCCGGCGTTCCTCCCAACACTTCGCACAATCCTGCAGCAGCCATTGAACAGGCAGAACCAACCTCCCCTTGGCAACCAACTTCAGCACCAGAAATTGAAGCATTTCGCTTAAATAAGTAACCAACTGCACCTGCAGCAAGCAAAAATCGCACAACTCCATCTTCATTAGCAGAATCAACAAATCGCCAATAATACTGTAATACTGCAGGAATAATTCCAGCAGATCCATTCGTTGGAGCAGTAACAATACGTCCGCCGCCAGCGTTTTCTTCACTAACAGCGAGCGCAAAAAGATTAACCCACGCAGAGTCTGAACTTTCTAAAGCAGCATCTGAACGACGACGATTATTGCGAAGCATGTCTGAATTTGCAGCTAAACGCTCATACATTCGAGGCGCTCTGCGAGGAACATCAAGACCACCTGGCAAAATCGGTTGCTTTGAGTTGCAGCCATTTTCTACACATTTGCTCATAACTTTCCAAACATGCAGCAAATAGTTGCGCACGTAGTCAGCATCGCCTTCATGCAAAGCTAATTCGTTCTGCCAAACAACATCGCTGATTGACATATGCTTTTCTAGGCAAATATTTATAAGCTCGTCGCATGAAGTAAAAGGATACGGAACAGTGGAATCTTTTGTTTGATTTGAAACTTTTTCCGTATTGTCATTACTATTTTCGCTATTATTTTCGCTACTATTTTCGCTACTATCACTATTACTTACGTTATTATTATCATCCTGCTCAGTAACGCGCTCATGCAAGCCAACCATTGCATCATCAGCATGACCTTGACGCACAAATCCGCCGCCAATTGAGTACCATACTTGCTCATCTATATTGTTTCCATTAGCATCTTCTGCCACAAAACGCATTCCGTTAGGATGAACAACCATTCGCATCCATTTTTCAAAAATTACGTCCTTGTCGTAGTCAAAAGAAATAGTATGCTCCCCTGCAAGCGTTAAAGTTCCAGTCTTTTTACATTCCTGACGAATGGTAAGCATGTGATCAGTGTCTACATTATCTGGAAGATTTCCTTCAAGACCTGCAACACAAGCGCGATCAGTTCCGTGACCAAGACCAGTTAGAGACAACGAGCCATAAAGCGTAACCTTTACGTGCGCAACGTTTTTAAGATTGCCGCTTTTTTTAAGTGACGTAACAAACGCACAAGCTGCACGCATAGGACCTACCGTATGCGAAGAACTAGGACCAACGCCTACTGAAAACATCTCTAAAATACTAAACACGTATCTATTGTAAGCATCCTTAAGCTAGCTTCGACACACTAATTGCGTTGAAATATGTTAGATTATTCACTTCTTACTTTGTTTAGGTAACAAGTTCGCTAAACTCACGCACGCAAACCATAGTATTACAGCTAAAACAACAGCTATAAGCATTACAGTAAACGCGCTCCCTGAAGTTGGCACGTGAAGTTCAAAGAACTTTGCAGTAAACGGTATAAAAGCTCCAACAACTCCAGCTGCAGCAAATAGCGCAACCATAATCCCTCTCCACGAGCGCAAAGGTTTAGCAACGCTTGCGAGCACTAGTATGCCGAGAACAAATACAATTACGGAACAAATGCTACGAGTAGTTGCCAAAGCTTGCACGTTTGAAACAATAAAACGGGAAGCTTTCAAACTATTTTCTACAGTTTTGTCAAGATTCAACCCTAAAACTCGAGGAGCTATAACAGCAGTAGCGAGCACAGAAAGCGCTATAGCAAATCCGCTAGGAACAGCAAAACGCACAACGCGCTTCAAGAAACCTGGAATGTATCGACGAGTATTAGGCGCAAGAGCGAGCAAAAATGCTGGAATACCAATAGTTAAAGAACCAATATAAGTAATGTGACGAGGCAAATACGGGAAGTGAAGTGCTAGAAGCACAACTCCTGCAGAAATAAGTGCAGAATAAACAGTTTTTACAAGGAACAAGCCAGCCACACGTTCCATATTTGCCATCACTTGCCTACCGCGAGCCACAACATCCGGCAAATGCGAGAAGCGCGAATCAACAAGAACCACTTGAGCTACAGCTTTTGCAGCAGGAGCAGCGTTGCCCATAGCAACGCCCAAATCAGCTTCTTTAAGAGCTAAAGTATCATTCACGCCGTCACCAGTCATAGCAACCACATGACCTTGAGCGTGAAGCGCTTGAACAATCGCCTTCTTTTGATGAGGAAGCACACGCCCAAGAACATCCACATTTTCAAGCACTTTAGCCAATTCGTTAATATCTTCCGGTAATTTTCTAGCATCCATTGCAACAGGCTTACTATCCCCTGTTAAACCAACTTTTGCAGCAACAGCAGCAACAGTTGTAGGATTATCTCCCGAAATTACGCGGCAGCGCACGCCCTGCTTACGGAACCATTCAAGCGTTTTACGCGCATCTTCACGAATACGCTCAGAGCAGCGAACTAAAGCAACAGGCTGAGCATTTGCACAAATAGTAGGAGAATCACCAAAAGTTTTATCTGTTTCCGTTACTCCACTTACGATGCTACTATCGCTACTTACTTTCGCAAGAAGAAGTACGCGCTCACCAAGCTCCGCATAAGAATTAACTTTCGCTAAAAGTTCATTAGAATTTGCATAATTAATCGCGCTTAGCAATACTTCCGGAGCACCCATATACCAAGTTTCATATTCTCCACTGCTTTTCGCATATTGCACCGCACTCCACTTTCTAGAAGACGAGAATGGAAGACGGTTATGTACATGCGCACTAGCGGCAACTCCTTGAGAGCCAAGCCCTTCCATAATTGCAACGCCTGTTGCGTTAGGATTTTCTTCGTTTGATAAGTCGAATAAAGCTTGATTGGTTTGTGAGTTAGTTTGTAAGTTTGTTTGCAAGTTTGTTTGCAAGTTTGTTTGCAAAGATATTTCCGCACTACTATTATCTAGATTTTCCACGCCAACAAATGCAATACCACCGTCGGTTATAGTGCCAGTTTTGTCCAGGTTCAAGCAGTCTACGCGCGCTAAAGTTTCTACAGATTCCAGCTCCTGAACTAACGTTTGCTTACGAGCAAGCCGCATAGCAGCCACCGCAAAATTAAGCGAAGTAAGAAGAACCAATCCTTCTGGAATCATGCCAACAACGCCTGCAACAGCAGAAACAACAGCTCCCCTCCAAGCTCCAGTCTGCCAAGCTTCAACAAATCCGCCAACCTTGTGCATTTGCGACCACACAAGCAGCACGCACAAAGGCACCACAACCATCGTCATATACTTCAAAATCGTGTTAATTCCACGGCTTAAGTCAGAAATTGTTTTATTATAAACTTTCGCTTGCGCCGCCAATTTTGCAGCATAACTGTGCTCTCCTACGGCAGTAACACGCGTTAAAGCCATTCCAGAAACTGCAGTAGATCCGGAATAAACGTCGTCACCATTAGCTTTACGAACTGTAGCAGACTCGCCCGTAAGCATGGACTCGTCCATTTCCAAGCCCCACGATTCCAGCACTTCTACATCTGCTGGAACCTGCTCGCCAGCCCTAAGCCACAAAATATCTCCAAGCACAATATCTTTGTGCGCAATCTCAATATTTTCTCCGCCTCTACGAACCATTGCGTGAGAAGCAATCAATATAGAAAGCCTATCCAAAGTGCGCTTTGCTTTTAATTCAGTCACAATACCAATTCCAGTATTCACCAGAATTACCGCACCAAAAACAGCATCCTTCCACGAACCAGTGGCAAGCACAACAACCATTGCTGTGAAAATAATCGCGTTAAACAATGTAAACACGTTCGCGCGCACAATATCCATTAAAGAGCGAGAAGTCTGCTTAGAAGTAATATTCACGTCTCCGCGAGAAACTGCCTGCACAACCTCATTGGTGCTCAAACCAGAAACTTCTACTTTAGGAAGCGCCGCAATAGCTTTATTATTAGTGTTTTCTGTAGGAACTATTGTTTTTTGTTTATTACTTGTCATTTACAATCACTTCCCTACCGTGTGGCGTATTGTCAATTATTGCGCGAACAATGCTTAGCAAAGATGAACGCTCAGGCGCTAAATTATGCGAAATATCCCCAACCCCAACTCGCAATATTGCAGCGTATAAAGTTTCGTCTTTCGGTGCGTTTACAGGATTTACTAACGCAACTGGCACACCAGCATAACGCGCGTACTGCAACGCAGAAATCCATTCTTTGCTTTCGTTTTGTTTATTGCGTGCGATTTTATTGGTCTGTTTGTTCTCTTTTTTATTTAGTTGATCATTAGCATTATGCGAATCATCAACGCTTGTTACGTCTAGCGCGTTAATAAGTATTAATGAAACAGGCTGCTCACTTGAAGTGCGAATAGCTTGCTGAGCCGCATCGTTCGCATTATTTATATTTGACACAGAAACGTAAGAAGCACTTAAATTTGCCATTTTGCACTTCTGCATAATATCAGCATCGAGAGCTGCTGATTTAGAACCAATTACGAGCAGATGAATATCGTTAATATCCACACCGTCGTGAATTATGTCTCCAGCGCGACCAGTGCTACCAACGGCTTTACCCTGCGGCTCGCAAGCACTCAACGTACCCAACGCTAAAGCAGTTACGACAGCAGCCGCAAAAATGGTAATAGCGCGTTTAGAAAACATAAGACTTTTATACCACACCTTCAACATAAGTGGCTGTTTTGAGTTATTTTATGCAATTTGACAAATTAAAGATTTGCTGGCGATTTATCTGCAATCACTTGCAGTCATCCGCAATTACTTGCAGCGCAACTTCAATACCTCGAAGCATATCAGCTAAACTCATAGAACTCGTAGTCGGCTTATCAAGAATCTGCTCAGGCAAATATGGAACGTGAATAAAACCACTCTTAATCGTCAATTTTTTAGTCTGGCAATAATGACAAACATTGTAAAGCACATCATTACACACGTACGCGCCAGCAGAAAAAGACACAGAAGCCGGCAATTTTGCTTTATTTAAAGCATCAACTATGTTCACAACTGGCAAAGTCGCTTTATACGCCACATCGCCATCTTGCACAACAGGCTCATACCAAGGCTTATACCCACTATTATCCGGTATACGCGCAGCTCTACAGTTAATTCCAACATACTCAACGTTAAAACAAGCAGAACCACCAAATTGCCCTAATGAAAGCACAGCATTAGGGTGAACTTCCTCTATTTTCTCAATAACTTTTTGCGCGCCCTTGCTAAATTCCGTAGGAATCTGCAAACGAACAAGTTCCACACCCTCAGGCGCATGCACTGATTGCGCAATCTCCCACGACGGATTTATAGACTCATTATTAAACGGCGTAAAACCAGTAATCAAAATACGCATCACAATACCCCTTCATACGAATATCACTTTATTAAAACATTAAAACGCACCACAAAAAAACTGTACATATGTGAATGTCACTGTATATAAACTGTATACAAACTTCAGGATTCTACTACGTAATTCATGTTCGCAAAAAGATTAGTGATAGTCAGATTGTGAAATAACCACACAACTCCCCACACAACTCCACCACAACACGCACAAAATCAAAATTGGTAAGACTCGCATTCGTGTAATAGTATTGTGCATTGGATGTGCATTCGCGCAGCAGCGTGAATTAAACAAAGCAGTTGAAGCACATACAATAATTTCAACAGAATTCAACGACGAAAAGAGATTACCGATGACGAAGATCATTCAGATTGGCGCAAATCATGCCGGCACTGCCTGCGCTAACACAATTTTGAGCTACCCAGGAAACGAGCTTACAATTTACGATCAGAATAGCAATATTTCCTTCCTTGGCTGTGGCATGGCTTTGTGGATTGGCAAGCAGATTCAAAGCAGCGACGGACTGTTCTACCAAAAGCCAGAAGATTTTGTTAAAAAAGGCGCTAAGGTAAATCTTGAAAGTAAAGTTTTAGACATTGATTACACAAAGAAAGAAGTAACAGTCGAGCTTAAAGACGGCACTGTTGTTCATGATTCTTACGACAAGCTGGTTCTTGCTACCGGCAGCCTTCCAAACAAGCCGCGTATTAAAGGCATCGACTTGGAAAACGTGCAAATGGTAAAGCTTTTCCAGAATGCGCAAACTGTTATTGCCAAGCTCCAAGAGCGTGATTTCCGTAATGTTGTGGTTCTTGGCGGCGGCTACATTGGTGTGGAACTTGCTGAAGCCTTCGAGCGTCTTGGTAAAAACGTGACCCTTATTGACATGGAAGACCATATTCTTAACGGCTACTTTGACCCAGAGTTTTCCGATAATTTGAAGCAAATTATGGAGAATAAAGGCATTAAGTTTGAACTTGGTCAAACTGTTGAAGAAATTGTTGGAGACACTGAAGTCAAGGCTGTTAAAACAAGCAAAGGCACTTACGAAGCCGACATGGTGATTTGCGCTATTGGCTTCCACCCAAACGTTGCGCTCGGCAAAGATCACTTAAAGCAGTATACTAACGGCGCTTTCCTTGTTGATAAGAAGCAGCAAACTTCCGATCCAGACGTGTACGCAATCGGCGACTGCGCTACGATCTACGACAATGCTCGAGACCGCGTAAACTACATTGCGCTCGCTACTAACGCCGTTCGAAGCGGCTTGATTGCAGGTCACAACGTTTGCGGAACTCCTGTAGAAACTGAGGGCGTGCAAGGCTCTAGTGCAATGATGATCTACGATTACAAGCTTGTCTGCACTGGCTTGAGCTTGACTGCAGCTCAAAAAGAAGGCATGGACGTTGATTACGTTGATTTTGAGGATACTCAAAAGCCTGCGTTTATGGAAGTTGAGAATCCAAAGGTGAAGATTCGCATTGTTTACAAGAAGGATACGAAGGTTATTGTTGGCTGCCAGTTGGCTTCTAACTACGATATGTCTGCCGCAATTCACCTGTTCTCGCTGGCTATTCAGAAGAAGGTCACGATTAAGGAACTTGCTTTGTGCGACATCTTCTTCATGCCTCACTTCAACCAGCCATACAACTACATTACGATGGCTGCTTACACGGCTTTGTTGAAGGGATGATTAGACTTTGCTGATTAGCTTAGGCTGAATCACTTTTTCTGATTAGCTTAAATCACATTTATTAAACCAAGCAATCTGTTCTATAATGGAGCAGTTGCTTGGTTTTTTAATCATCCGCGCACAAAAGCGCGCGCAAAACGCGCATATTAGCGTAAGACATGCAGATTAAAACAAAGGAGTCTAGGATGAAGCAGCTTTCTATTAAACCAACTATTCATAAGTTCGAGAACGCACGCGACTTTGCGCAAGAATTCAAGCTCAGCAAAAGTGATTTGGTTATTACAAACCAGTATATTTGGGAGCCTTATTTTGGCGATTTGAATCTTGATTGCGACGTGATTTTCCAAGAAAAATACGGCAAAGGCGAGCCGAGCGATGCAATGGTTGATGCAATCGTTAGTGACATTCACACTACTCCAAAGCGCGTGATTGGAATTGGTGGCGGCACTGTTTTGGATATTTCGAAGGTTTGTGCGTTGAAGCAAACAAGCCCGCTTGAAGACTTGGTTGACGGCAAGATTCCTGCACAAAAAGGCGCGGATCTTATTCTTGTTCCGACTACTTGCGGCACAGGCTCCGAAGTTACGAACGTTGCCGTGTTCTCGCTTACTAAGCGCAATACCAAGAAGGGTTTGGCGAACGATGCTTGCTATGCTACGGACGCTGTTCTTATTCCAGAATTGTTAAAGAGCCTGCCGGATTACGTTTTTGCAACCAGCTCTATTGACGCTCTTACGCACTCGATTGAGTCCGCACTTTCTCCTATTGCAACCGAGCTTACAAAAATGTTTAGTTACAAGGCTTGCGGACTTATTTTGCAAAGTTATATGCGAGTTGTTAAAGAAGGCAGCAGCGCAAAAAGCCAAGTTGTAAGCGACTTGGTTTCGGCAAGTCTTTACGCTGGTATTGCGTTTGGTAACGCTGGCTGCGGTTGCGTTCACGCGATGGCTTATCCGCTTGGTGGAACTTTCCATGTGGCTCATGGCGAAACGAATGCAGCTCTTCTTACAAGCGTTTTGCGATACTATGCGAAGCACGACGAAAATAGCGCAGAAAACACTGAACTTTCTGAGCTTTTTGACTTTATGGCAAATATTCTTGAATGCCAGAAAGAAGACGTACTAGACAAGCTTGACGAAGTTCTTAACACGATTCTTCCTAAGCATAAGCTTCACGAGTATGGCATGAGCGAGGATATGATTCAAAGCTGGGCTGCAAGCGTTGTTAAAGAGCAGCAGCGACTTTTGAAGAACTCCTATATGCATATGGATGAATCTGCAATTGCCGAAGTCTACGCGTCTACTTTCTAAAGTCAGATAACGTATTTATAAAGTAACTAAATTAAACGAAATTCACTAAAAAATCCCCGCAACCAACAAAAGCTGCGGGGATTTTAATTATCGCGCCTACATTAACGCTTATGCTTCAAGCGTTATTACAGGATGCAAATCAAACATTGTTACAGTACGCTTCATGCGGAAGGCAATGCTTGTTATAGCAATAGCAATCACGCCGAAAAGCACTAGCATTCCAATGCCAGAGACTATTTCACCACTGTTCTTTCCAGACATTGCTTGACGCAACCCCATAATTGAGTACGTCATTGGCAAGTAAGGGTGAACAGCTCTAAAGAATGCCGGCGTCATTTGTACTGGGAACGTTCCTGCAGAGCTTGTGATTTGCAACATAAGTAGCACAATCGCAACTATTCGCCCTGGTATGCGGAACACCACCATAATCATTTGCATTATAGCCATAAAGACTATTGACGCTATAATCCCCAGCGCGTAGAATGCACCAACATTATCGATTTGCAACTTCAACGCTCCTTGAACAACGCCCATAAGAATAATCGCTTGCACAACGCCCATAAGCACAAACGGCGTCAAGCTAATAAGCGCGCTTTTAAGCGGATTCATGCCGTTTAGTATCGCTCGCCTATCCATAACTCTCAAAACGAATGTTGCCATAAGAGCACCAACCCAAAGGGCGATGGAAATAAAGTAAGGAGCAAAACCAGTTCCATAGTTTTCAACGTGCGAATACTCGTGCTCTTCCAAGGAAACTGGTGCGCTCATCATCTTACTTTTTTGAACAATACCGTTTACTTTTCCAGACTTTTGAGCATCTTTAAGCCCGTCATGCAATTTCTTAGCACCATCAACAAGCTTTGGAGTGTTATCAGATAGCTTCTTAACACCGGAATTAAGCTGATTAGAACCGTTCACTATTTTCGCAGAACCTTGAGCTGCTGCATTCACGCCATTATTTAGTTTCTCGCTACCGTTACTTACTTGAGCCAAACCGTCAGCAAGATTATTCGCTCCAGCAGCAAGCTTATTTGAGCCAGTATTAACAGCTTCAATACCTTGAGATATTGCATCAGCACCGCCCTTTATTTGCAAGCTTCCTGCAGAAAGCTTGTCTGCTCCAGCGCTTAAAGCAGAAAGATTTGTTTCTAGAAGATTAGAATTTTCACCTAATCCTTCTGCCAAACTTTGCAAATTAGCAAGCACGTCTTCCTTTGTTACTGCCGGGTTTTGCGCTTGCATAAGAAGACCAGTAATTTGTGCTTTTGTTTCAGCGTTTCCAGCTTTAACATGTTCTTCTAATTCGTTGCTAGAAGCTGCAAGCTTTTGAGCTCCTTCATAGAATTCGTCTGTTGCAGCCGATAGCCTTTGCGTTCCTTCGCTTAACTGTTGGGCTCCGTTTGCTAAATCTTGCGTTTTTTGTGCAAGATATTGAGCTCCTTCTTTGCTGCGAGTATTGGCTTCAGTTAGCGTATTCGCGCCTTTTTGAAGCTCCCCTAATCCGCCTTGAAGTTTTTGCAAAGATTGCGAAAGTTTATTCGACCCATCTGCAAGCTTATTTATTCCGCCTTGCAAAGACTTTGAACCTTCATGCAATGCTCCAGCACCGTTTGCGGCAGCACCAAGAGAATCGGAAGCTGAATTAACTTTCGCAAACATGTGCTCCCAATACTCTTGAGCAATCGCCTCGCTAATCTCAGTACGCATAGTGCGGAAAGCAGTTTTACCAATTTGTGAAGCCAGCATATTGCTTGCTTGATCGTACTTTACGTGAAGTTTTGCTTTAGTAGGAGTATCGTATTGCGCGGAAGCAATGCACTTACTGAAAGAAGCTGGAATAGTTGCTACCATAAAATAGTTGCCGTTTTTAAGACCCTTATTCGCTTCGGCACTATTTACAAAATTCCATTGGAAACCTTCACTACCGTCTTTTTGATTCTTTAAACGAGTTTTGATTTCGTTTCCAATGTTTCGCATTTTGCCGTTAATCATAGCGCCATTGTCTTCAACAACAACAGCTACAGGCACAGTATCCAAAGTCTTATAAGGATTTGTAAATGCCCATAAGTAAAGCGATCCGTATAAAAGTGGAATCAAAGCTACGGCTCCAATAACAAGCTTTCGAGCTTTTCCTTTCATCATGTTGTTAAGCTCACGAAATGCAAGAGCAATAGTATTAACGCGCATTATTTTCACCACCATTTGCTTTACGTTCACCAAGCTGAGAATCAGTATGAGAATTTTCTGTTTTCTCATTATTTGGCATAAGTCTTAATACTTGATCCGCTTGCTTTTCTAACTCACTTTGCAAAACTCCAACAAGGCAGGAGCAGTAGTTTTTGCTAACGTATTCGCGAATATCGGAAAGTAAGCATTCGCTTTGCTCACTAGTAAGCTCCGTTTCAATTCCATCAACAAATAGCAACCACGGCTTTTTTAGCAAAGCCAACGCAATTGCCAAGCGCATGCGCTCGCACGGAGTCAACTCTCCTATTGCTGTTTTGTGAGGAGAAAATACTTTCCACTGCGCAAGAAGATTGTACGCGTATTGGCGCAATGCTTCGCGATTTTTTACATCATTTTTATACTGTTCGCGAAATAGTGGCGAAGATGATGCGAGTTTTAGCTCACTCATCAAAACTTCTTCTATTGTTTGCGTTTTGTAGAATTCGTTAATTCCGTTGAATAATCCCAATCCCACGTATTGACGAGATTCTTTAAAATCGTTAGGAAGAGTTGCGTCCGCAATAGTAAGAGTTCCGTTCGTAAATTTCATATAACCAGACAGTGCAAGTAGCAAAGCTGATTTTCCAGAGCCGTGTTCGCCTGATATTGCAACGATTTGATGAGCTTCTACTTTTAATGACACATCCCAAAATGGTGTTCTTCTAAATCTTTGTAAACCTAATTCTTTAGCTTCTAAAAGCGTTTTACTATCTTTCATAATTTGTATGTTTGACGCTTGCAATTAAGATATGGCGTAGTATCTTTTTTGCTTAGAGCGCCAGGCATTCCTCCTTACTCTAAATACTCTAAATAACTTATTTGCAGTTTTCAGTTTTTAGTTTTCAGTTTTTTGTTTATTGTTTATTTTTGGATTTTCGCAATTAGCAAAACAATTTTTAATTTTCACATTGCTTTATCGCTATTTTTCAGCGGTAAACTCACGTTGCAATGCTGCAATAAAACGGCGCAAAACCGAACATTTGGTGATTTATCAATTCTTCACCACTAATCACTTAGAATACTCTTTTGTGCAAACAATTGTTGAGTTACACTAATTTTTTTATTTAATTGTTTATACTTTATATTTATTTAAGAAACAAGTTGTAAACACTTCCATGCTATATTGTCTTTAATTACTAAATGTAAGAAATACATATGTAAGAATACGTATGCAAAAAATACAGACGTAGGCGATACGAAATAAAACGTATTGCTTCAAACAATATATTAAATTCAAGCATTTAAAGGGGTGAACGGCATGCTAAGTTTGCAAATTTTAAATATTATATTTAATCCGGTTATTGTGTCGGTTGTAGTGCTATGCGCACTTAGTCTTGCAAAACTTAATGTTTTGCTATCAATGATAGTAGCTTGCGTTGCAGGTGGCATTGCCGGCCATCTTCCGCTTTTTGGAGATGGAAATCACACAATTATGGCGTTGCTTTGCGACGGTTTCTCCACCAACGCACAAACTGCGCTCGCCTACATTTTGCTTGGTACTTTTGCGGAAGCAATTACAGCAACCGGTTTGGCTCAAATTATTTCTAAAAAAATTAGCAAGATTATTGGCATGAAAAAGTACGCTCTACTTGCAGTACTAACTCTAATTGCGTGCATGTCTCAAAATATTGTGCCAGTTCACATTGCTTACATTCCTATTCTTATTCCGCCGATTTTACGAATTATGAACGAACTTAAGATTGACCGACGAGCAGCTGCATGCTGTACTGCTTTTGGTCTTGAAGTTCCGTACATTGCCATTCCGTTTGGATTTGGCTTAATTTTCCAAACTGTTATTGCTACGAATCTTTCTAAAAACGGTATGAAAGTTAGCGTTGCAGACGTTAGCGCCGTGAACTGGTATTTGGGCGCTGCAATGCTCGCAGCACTACTGTTTGCAGTTTTTGTTCTATACAGAAAGCCTCGCGAATATGAAACTACTGAGGCAGATACTAAAGCCGCAGACGCTGTTGTTGGACCTCTTAACAAACGCCACTACGTAACCATTCTTGCAATTATTGTTGTTGTAGTAGTGCAAGTTATTAGTAAGGATCTTTCGCTTTCTTCTCTTGCAGGTCTTGCAACTATGATTATTTTTGGAGCAGTTGCATGGAAGGATATCGATAAGCAGCTTGCCGGCGGCGTAAAACTCATGGGTCTTATTGCTTTCGTTATGCTTATTGCTGGCGGCTACGCTAACGTTATTCAAGCAACAGGCGGAGTTGATGAGCTTGTGCACTTGGGTGTTGCAGCTATGGGACAGAACAAAATTATTGCCGCGTTTGTGATTACGATTATTGGTTTGCTTGTTACTATGGGCATTGGCACTTCGTTTGGCACGGTTCCTATTCTTGCGGTTTTGTTCGTGCCTCTTTGCCAGAGCATTGGTTTTAGCACTCCTGCAACGATTCTTCTTATGTCTTCTGCTGCAGCTCTTGGAGACGCAGGCTCCCCTGCTTCCGACACCACGCTCGGACCTACTGCCGGCTTAAACGCGGACGGTCAACACAGTCATATTTGGGATACTTGCGTTCCAACGTTCCTTATTTTTAATATTCCACTTATGGCTGCCGGCATTGTAATATCGCAGTTTATTTAGCAAATTATTCCCGAGAACACGGCAAGTAAAAACGCAACTAGCGAATAATTGCAACTAGCAAATAACGTAAATAACTAATAAACGCCAGTAGAGTTGAAATAAACTCCCTGGCGTTTATTTTTAAGCACCAATCAACCACAAGTAGCCAATCAATGCAAATCTGCAGTTAATGGACACTAGCGCATGACTACGTTAGACGCATCAGCACACGAGGATCTGCGCTATTTTATTCGGCGATGTTTTTGATTCTACCTCTTATTTGCGCATCAGTTAAATTCACTTATAGTAACACCTCAAGATACTTGCGAACAACATTGTTTACTCTAAAAAGTTTCGCATATTCCATCAACAAATTAAGATCTTTGTCTGGTCGAGCAATATAGGATTTCAAGATTGTATTAAATTCCTGAATCTCAATTAAATTTCTGCTTCTAAACGCGTCGCAAACACTTCTTTCAAGATTATACATTGGTACTTTATTGCCAAGATTATCCGTGACTAAAATCTTCCCAACTTCAAGCAATTCCTTTTTTACGCTATAAACTTTTACATTGCACGACGCTTTCAGTCGGTGAGCATTAAAACCACTATAAACAGTAATAGCGTGAGTAATTGGCTCCATATCAACTAATCCATGATAAAAGAAGGCTTCGTCGTGAGAAAAAACAGCGGATGGTGAACGCTTATGAATAAGAAGCAACTCATCTACCCACGAGTCTTTCGACGCGTATATTCCACCGCTTAACTGTTCTAGTTCATTATCTTTAACAAATTTATAAAACTTATATTTTGACAGTCCGCAAGATTTCGCTTCTTTTAAAGTAATCATATTGCTGCTATTAGCATTTAATAATGTAGCGATAACACTCACCGTCCTTTCGTGCATATATTGTAACTTATATTAGCACGATTGGATGAATTATATTAAATTTTAATATAAAGATTACGCTAATAGGATTCTGTGATTACTGCGCAACAATACTTAATGACACATTCACGCTGATTTCACACATTATATCAGCATAAACGTATCAAATACGCAAACAAATTGTAAAGTGCAAATAGCCAAACCACAAAGTAGCCAAACAGAGAAACTAACGCAGTCTACAATCTGCGTCAGTACCCCAAAGTAGCCGATCAATGCAAATTCGCAACGAGTCTCCCTAAATAGCCCAACAGAGAAACTAAGCAGCGCGAGGATCTGCCTGAGCACTGCGATTTAGCGTGCGAAGGCAACTCGGAGCGCCGAGCTTGCTCAGGGTTGAAAGCACAGTGTGCTTTCAACGCAAGCGAGGTCTGCCTTCGTCAGAAAAGACGAAGGCAGAGCAGATTCGCGCTTTTCCTCACGGCTTAGCCGCTCGGCTGATTTGGCATGTGAAGCACACCGTGCTTCACAATTGAGCCAAACATCACAGAACAACACTTAGGCATGTAGCAAAATCACCGCCTGGTGTCGGTGATTTATAAGCCAAAGGCGCTAATATTCAATTTTTATGCCAAACTTTTTTGCTACTTCAAATAATTCAACCTTACCCGTTCTCTCGTCAGGCATAGCGCTGAGCGGTCGATCGATATTATGAATTACTACACGAAATGGCAAAATACGTTTGTTGTTGTCACGCAATAAAACTGCATGTCGAACTGCGGTGTATGGATCAACCATTGTGTTATCATCCTTATTGATGTGTCCAGAGTCCGGAGAATTAAGCGTGTCAATAAATAAATCAAATTTATTCGGGTTGTCTTTTGACGGTAAAACTACTTGCGTAAGATTTAGAAATGCGCCATCCGGTCTTGAGGCATACGCACTGCCAGAAGCACCACCGGACTCTACTGTTACAAACCGAAGACCCTGATTATACATCATATATCTCGCTACGCTCATTAGGCTATCATGATGCGCAGCATCGCGAAATTGCACCTCCTTGCCTTCTTTGTCAACATACGTGAATCGCATAGCAGTAGGCTTCCATATGGTAAACGGCGAAACCTTAAATGTGCCATCACCGTTTGCAATACATACTGGATTGGAACTTTCCTCCTGCCTTTGCAATAGATCAAAATAATCAGCCTGTCCCTTCGTACTATATTTATGGTTTGTGAATATATCATCGTAAATTTTATCGCCATTGCCATCGCCATCTTGTGATCTGATTTCCGACAGCTTTTTGCAATAGAAGTAGTGAAGTTCAGCAAATTTTTGCTCGTCAGCCTCATTATTAATAGCTCTGTTCTTAAAAATTGGCCCAACTTGCTCGCCCGTTTCTTCTGCGGATTCTATCACAGAAGGCATACTGTCATATTCTTCTGGTATATTAAGGTCTCGCTCAAAGCCGTTTTGATCCAACTCATCCTTTTCGGTTTCTGGGTCATATGGACGCAGCCCAAGCCCCTTACCTTCTAAATCTTTGCGCGACCAAGTAGAATAATCGCCACGCGGCTTATTGTCGGCCTTATTTTTGTTGTGATTCTGCATCAGATGGCTAACATTATTTACTACACCACCAACAAACTCACGCGGCCCCTTAAACTTAGTAAATCCAACTATCACCACAACACACACAATGCCAACCATAATTAAGGCATTAATCAATTCCTGCTGCTTTTGCAATTGCTTCTTGTTTTGCGGATTATTATTATTGTCACTTGGTGCATATTCCATCGAAAGCCTCTTTGCTAATTACCAAACGCTGCACGGTCTAATTTTACAAACTCGTCGTAATTAGACATTCCTTTATTGTAATAAATACCTTTATTCGGGTCAGAATACCACTTACGACTAGTCGGCGCTGCCTTTAGCATAAATGCTCGATACCGCGCCACGTCGTCACCGTTTTTTTCTCCGTGAGCAGTAATACCGTTAAGATAAACCGGCAAGCTTCCACTTCCCACGTATTGATCGTAGTGTGGCAACATTCTCACATCACCACGGTGTATAAATGGGCCATATCCCACGCCCTTGATTTCATTGTCAACGAACATGTTGCTGCTTACCATAAGACTAAAGCTGGTGCCAACAATTTTACTAATCCTATAGTCGTCAATACCAAACTTATGCACGACACGCGTTAGCTCATTATCCTTGGCGCGCAACGGGCGGTCGACATTGTGCAAAATAGCGCGGAACGGCAGAATGCCGGTCTCCTTGTTGCTTTGGCGGAGCACTGAGGCGTAAAGCGCGTAATCATTCGTGCCACTAAAGTCCGCCACAGTATAAGTTGAGTCACTTGTCAATACTCGATTGAAATAGATGTCATCCAACACGCCAACAAACACGTCAAACTTATCCTGGTCGTCTTGTGACGGCAAGACGATTTGCACGGCCTCTACATAGCCACGATCATCCAGACGGCAGGTACCCCAAACACCAGCCGGACTTACGGCGACATCGTAAAATCCCTGGTCATATAGCATCCACCGTGCTACGCTCAGCAAACTATCGTAGTGAGCAGATTTATCAAGCTCAATACTGTTGCCGTTTTCGTCTACATACGGCACATTGAGTTCTTCTGCCTTACTTTGGTACATATCGGCATACCCCACAGAACCCGGGTGACGGTCGTTATACGTGGTACTAAAGGAATAACCAATATGCGGCATAAAGCTAACGCGGTCAGTATACATAGCGTTGCGCGTGTTCGTCTTAAGGTCGCCACCAACAACAGACTTCAACCGTTCAAAATACTGCTGCTGCGCGGCAGTTAGTTTAGGTAGTTTGATGTTATTGGGATTACCTTGACGATTTAAATTGTAGTAGGTTTCTATATTGTCATCGTCGGTCGCACTATTAGAAACTTCACCGCGAATCACCTTGCCAATTTGGCCCTTCTTGGCAGCCGAATCGATTTGGTAACGCGCATTATTGAAGTTATAAAATCTATCGTGGTCATTGACTGGAGCACTTGCGTCCATTCCAACATCATTTTGCTTACCAGCAGCAGCAGTATGCCCCGGATCACCAACCAACTCACTGCCCGTCTTGTACCAGTTCTGGTCGTAGATCTGGTCAAGTGGCAAGGCGGAGTAATCAGCTGGTCCGCCGGCGTCGACCGCTTCGGGGCTCGCTTGATGCTTTGGCTCCGTATTCACATCTGTGCTTGAACTCTTATGAGAGTCGGACTGCGAACTGGCAGTAGCAGATTGCTTACCATTATCATGTTTTTTAGGAACACATAAAGCCACTACTACGCACAATAATATTGCTACACAAACTACTGCTGCAATAATTTTGTTTCGTTTAGTTAATAAACTTTTAATATCAATATTCCAAGAATTTGCTTTAGCTGAAGTCGAATCCGACGAATATGAACTGTCCTCGTTCATTGCATTATATGGAGCATACTGTTTTACATAATCGGAAGAATACGAACCCGTGCCATTCGAATTTACAGTATAATTGTCTGGATATTGAGCCGAAAAATTATTGGCATTTTGATCATACTGATTATTCACATATTCTTGATTATTATAATATTGCGAATTTTGATATTGATTAGGATATTGTCCATACCAGTTTTGATTCTGAGCATACTGAGATTGCTGATACTGGTTCTGTTGATACTGCTGATTCTGCAATGGCTGATTCTGCTGACACTGGTCATTGACATTACTACTATTAACGTTATTATTCGCACTATTATTTACAGCAAACGATTTACCTTGATTAGATAAGCCATTATCATTGTGCGAGATTGACTGATTCTGATTACTCGAATCATAGTTACTCTGGTCATTCGAGTCATACTGATTAAACTGTTCCATATATGCCTTTTCTCTAACTCTATACAATCTAGACTACACAAAATCATTAAATAAAAACAGATTTTGACTAAAATTTATTCTGCTAAATTTTAAAGTAAAGAAAGCACTACAAGCAACAACGCAATTCCTTAAAATGTAACGCAAAAGCAGGTCGCATTGCTGAGAAAGTGGCCAATCGCTGCAAATTCGCGGGCGATTGGCTACATTAGATATACCGTCTAGCTAAACATTTTCACTAGCTAAACATTTTCACTAGCTAAACATTTTCACTAGCTAAACATTTTCACTAGCTCAGTATGCTATCAATATTCTTCTTATTGATTAGATCATCTTCGTCAAGAAAAGCCATCTGCTTTATTCCGCTTAAGCTTGCAATAAGCGACACTGGGAAGGTAACGATATTTTGATTAAGAGTACTAATGTTACTATTTACGATTCTTTTTGCTGCCGCAAGCTGCTCATTTTCATCGTTTATTTCCTCTTGCAAATTCAAAAACTGTTCAGAAGACTTTAATTCCGGATAAGCTTCCGCCAAAGCAAAAATCTTCCCTATTGCATGATTCTGATTTTTGATTACCGAACTAGAATCCGCTGATCCCAATCCTTCTCTTAAACTCACTAAATCCACTAAGGTTGTTTTTTCGTACTTTGCAAACGACTGCGCAACTTTAAGCATTTGGCAAATCGTATCGTATCTTTTAGCGAGCGCAATATCAACGTTTTTCCGCGACTCTTCTATAATCACCCTATATTTTCTTAGCCTATTTAACGTGCCAATAAACCAAGCAATAAGCGCTATAAGCACTATTGCAACACAAATTAGCACAGTGTTCTTATCCATAACGTCACTCATAACGTCTCCTTTAGTTCTAGTATTTTCTAATTTTGCAATTCGCTAGTATTGCAATTTCTACTTTTTCAATTTTTCTCTAATTACGCTGATTATTTCGTAATACTCAGCCAAAACATCTCTAAATCTTGCATATTCTCTTGTTAAAGATAGGTTTTCTATTCCAGATTTTCCAGGATTTCCTAATATATACCTACCAGAATCAAAAGCTGCAATAATATGCTCGCTATCTAGATATATGCAAACTCTCATTCTTTTTTGCAAATTATTCAATGCTTCTATAAAACTTGGATTTAACACAAGCTTTGTATAAAAATCGTCTGTAGAAAAGATTGAATACGAGTTGTTAAATTCAATGGATTCTGTTTGGACTTCGCTCTCCTCTTTTGTTTTTCTACCATAGTATCCATTTAATTTTTTCCCCATAAAGTTCTTTCCAGTAACGGGAACGATTCTAATATGACCATTTATATTGGTTTTTGTGTTTATTAATAAGACTTGCCCAACAAAATCCGTTTTTTTAACACTTTTTCCACTTTCACTTCTAGAAAAGTGTATTGCTTGCATATTTGAAAATTCTGTTCTGAATTCATCGCCAAAAATTATGTGTTTACTTGAATAATACTTACTAGATATTGGCAAAAGATTATTAAAAATGCTGCTATCAATTCCTTCAGAATTTTCTAATACCGTTCCTGGCAGAATCGCATTCAAAATCGGCATTAGAACATTATCCGAATATAAAGAATCTACATCAACTTTATTATTTACAAAAAACTTACCTGCAAAGCAAACAACAAAAACACCTACTATTAGCAAATAATATTTGTAACGAGAGTAATCAATATTTGGAAAGTAGTTATACAAAACGCCTAAAACCATTACTACCGGTATGAATGGAATTAAACGAATTGGATCAAAAGAATTATTTTTTATGCCTTCTTTTAACTCATTTAATTTTCCTTGTATTTGGGGAGATTGTTCTATTCGCGCGAGTCTGTTTAAAACTTCTGGATTTGTAAATACGCTACCATATTTTACATTCATGTCATCTCCCTTTTATAAATCACTCGGCATTTTTGACATATTTTGCGAATCACTATGTACAACGTTGTAGGATTTTAATTTACAGTATCGCTGTTTGGGATTGGCTGATTCTGACTACTAGAGTAATAGTTATTTTGATTATTTGAATCATAGTTACTCTGTTCATTCGAGTCATACTGATTAAACTGTTCCATACATGCCTTTTCTCTAACTCTATACAATCTAAATTACACAAAATCATTAAATAAAAACAGATTATGCATAAAATTTATTTTGCTAAATTTTAAAATAAAAAGCACTGCAAGTAACAGCGTAATTCCTTAAAATGTAACGCGAAAGCAAATCGTATTGCTGAAAAGTAGCCAATCAATGCAAATTCGCACTTAATGGCTACTAAAATCATGAAAATCGAAACTATAAAGTCAATAATCTAAAGAAATAATAATATAATATCTTTAGAGTACATTAAACTAATTTAATAATTTATTTATGTACATAGAGCAAAACTAAATAAGCTAATTCAAAAAAATAATAAAATAGCCAAACGCCAAAGTAATAAAATAACAATCATCTCAAAGGACTCACACAATGCCAACTATTAAGTCAAGCACAGATTTACGCAATAACTACAACGAGATATCAACATTCTGCCACGAAACAAAAGAGCCAGTTTTCATTACAAAAAACGGTCGCGGAGACTTAGCAGTAATGAGCATTGACTTATTCAACAAGTTCATGAGCAAATATGAACTATACAGCTTACTTGATCAAAGCGAGTCTGATTTTAACAATAATCGCACATTATCTTTTGAAGAATCAATGCAAAACTTAAGAGAAGAACTCAACAATGGCGCAAAATAACCAAAAATACGCAATAATCGTTTCGCAAAGTTATCACAAAGATTTGCAAAACATAGTTCATTACATTGTGCACAACTTAGACTCGCCAATTACAGCATCCGAATTCCTCGATAATGTAGAATCCACTGTTTCGAGCCTATCAACAATGCCTTATCGATACAGACTGGTGAACGATGATTACTTAAGTAGCAAAAACTTTAGAAGATGTTTCGTTAAAAAATATGTAATCTTCTATAAAATTTGCGAAGAAAATAAAACAGTTATGGTGCATAGAATACTTCATGCTAGACAAAACTGGGTTGACATACTGTAATTAAAGTTGTTGGAATACTAGCCTGTTATTTTGGTATATACCTACTATCGAGATACGCATCTAATAAATACCAGTGAAGATTTTGCCGTTTGCGGCAATTTTCTTCACCGCCTTAAAGTAGCCAATCTCTGCAATTTTGCACCTAATGGCCATTAGTGCCAAGCAGAGACACTCGCGCAGAAAAAGTAGTACAAATCAAAGTTTGACAAACACAAATCCATTCGCTATAGTCTTCACTTATCACCATTTCGACGAGTAAAGGAGTGCACATGTATCATACAAATATGATGACAAATTGTTGTTGTAACGTATGCTGTTGCGCATTTCTTAATCGAAATGATGTTTGCAAACACTAAGTATGCATCATCTAGCCTGTGTTAAAAGCATTTACGTTAAAACACAGCAAATTACGATTCAAGAAACAGCGCGCTGTTTCTTTTTTTTTTATGCCAAAATTCGAATATAAAATCTTAAAAAGATAACAATCTAATACGGATTAGATATTAAACAGATAAATGGCATCTTTAGAAACAACTAATAAAACGGTAGTCGCTTTACTAATAAAAATTGTTTTTAAAAATTAAAAACAAATCAAATTAAACAAAACAAAAAAACAAGTAAAACAAACAAACAAGTAAGGGGAAATATTATGTCTAACATCTACAAGTCCGTGCAAGAACTCGTAGGCCACACTCCACTTCTGGAGCTTACTCACATTGAAAAAGAGTACAATCTAGCAGCAAAAATACTTGTAAAACTCGAATACTTCAACCCAGCAGGCTCCGTAAAAGACCGCATTGCAAAGCAGATGATCGAAGAAGCAGAAAACGCAGGCACGCTTAAACCAGGCTCAGTAATCGTTGAGCCAACCTCTGGAAATACTGGCATCGGTCTTTCAATGATTGCTCAAACAAAAGGATACAAAAGCATTATTGTTATGCCAGAAAGCATGTCTATT
Source organism: Gardnerella sp. Marseille-Q9185 (assembly GCF_046508745.1). NCBI lineage: Bacteria > Bacillati > Actinomycetota > Actinomycetes > Bifidobacteriales > Bifidobacteriaceae > Gardnerella > Gardnerella sp. Marseille-Q9185. The sequence goes on along the minus strand of NZ_JBKFWK010000004.1, from coordinate 22,036 downwards.
GAACGCCGAAAACTTATGAAAGCATACGGCTCCGAACTCGTGCTCACACCTGCTAAAGATGGAATGAAAGGCGCAATTGCCAAAGCAAAGGAAATCGTTGAAAACACTACGAACGCGTGGACTCCAGGACAGTTTACTAATCAAGCAAACGTGCACGCGCACTACAAAACAACCGGTCCAGAAATTTGGCAAGATACTGACGGAAACGTGGATATTCTCATTGCTGGCGTTGGAACAGGTGGCACAATCACCGGTACTGGCACATATTTAAAGGAACAAAATCCGCATCTGGAAGTAATCGCAGTAGAACCATCCGACTCCCCTGTGCTCGCAGGCGGCAAGCCAGGAGCACACAAGATTCAAGGAATCGGCGCAGGATTCGTGCCGGACGTCCTCAACCAGAATATTTATGATCGCATTGTTCACGTAACGAATGAAGACGCAATCGAAAACGGCAAGCTTATAAGCAAAAAAGAAGGTGTGCTCGTAGGTATTTCTTCCGGAGCAGCAGTTTGGACAGCAATTCAAGAAGCAAAAAGAGAAGAAAACGCTGGCAAAACCATTGTTGCAATACTTCCAGATTCCGGAGATCGCTACTTGTCAACGTCTTTGTTTGCAGAATAATGCTATGCAATAATGATAATAATAAATGATGTTTTGAAAGTGCGTTTTTAGTAGATTTACAAGCGCACTTTCGAACACTCGAATAAAACAAGCAAGAGAATAATAGGAGAAATGTATGAATGATCACCTTGACCTTATAAGCAAACTCAACTCAATTCACGATTCAGACATAAGGCAAGCTACATTCATACCTAATTACCGAAATATTATTGCACTCATACATGCGACTCAGGCTCTACTTTTGCCTGAGTTGCATGTGCGCAATTTAAGCAACGATACTACGCAACTCAATACTAGTTTGAATACTGTTACTTCAAACTCTTTGGACACTATAGAACGCATTATATTCCACGAACTTCAATCCTACACAAACGACGCAGTTAAAATTCGAGAAACTTGCAATCAATTTATAAATACTCTTCCTACAATTAAAAAGTTACTTTTAACAGATATTCAAGCCATATATGAAGGCGATCCTGCTTGCACAAGCAAAGTAGAAGTCACACTCGCATACCCTGGTTTTTATGCAATGCTTATTCACCGCACAGCTCACGCACTCTACGAACTTAACGTACCGCTAATTCCTAGACTTATGAGCGAATACGCGCACAGAAAAACTGGAATCGACATTCATCCAGGAGCAAAAATTGGCGCATATTTTTGCATTGATCACGGAACTGGCATTGTAATCGGCGAAACAACTGTAATCGGCGAGCATGTTAAGCTTTACCAAGGCGTAACGCTGGGTGCAAAAAGTTTTGCGCTAGACGAGGATGGGAATCCTGTAAAAGGCGGAAAGCGGCATCCAAATATTGGAAATAATGTTGTAATTTACGCAAACGCAACAATCTTAGGCGGAGAAACCACAATAGGAAGCGGAAGTATAATCGCAGCAAACGCGTGGATAAATCGCAGCATTCCTGCAAACACAACCTACCACTTCCCTAAAGCCTAATACGCTATAATGCTCTGTCTTTTATAAAACCGCAGCACTCGATTTCTGACAACTCAATAAAACCAGCAGATTTATAAAAAGCAATAGTTTTTTCAGTACAATCCGTGGTTAATTGAATTTGACGAACATTAGGATAACAATCCACAATCGCCTTTAACAAAGCAGACCCTATCCCCTGCCTTTGATACTCTGGCAAAACAAGAATATCCTGAATAAGAACAACCGTATATCCATCACCAACAGCTCTAACAATTCCAACCAGCTCGTCATTTTTATACGCAGCTAAAACCTTGAGTGAATTGTTAAAACCATTTTCTAAAGCAACTAAATCATCTGTATACGAAGACCAACCAACAGAATCATATAGTCTTAAAATATCTTTGCTATTATATTTTTCGTACTCTTTTATTTGAACATCTGCTAGATTCATTTACAATAACACCTCGCAAAACATAGCAAAAGTGCGCGATTTAAAACGTAAGAACGTAAGAACGCGCACTAATAATAATACTTAATAACAGATGCAACCGCTACAACAGCTACAACAGCTACTTTTTAAGTTGCACTGGCTCGTGATCCTTGCCCATCTTAAACTTAAGACCTGCACGCTGCCACATGCGATATTCGCCAACTGCCGTAAAGAGAACATCTGTTGAAGAGTTAAGCGCAGTTTCGCACGAATCTTGAATCACGCCAATAATAAGGCCAATAGCAACTACTTGCATAGCAATATCGTTTGAAATACCAAACGACGAGCACGCAAGAGGTATAAGCAAAAGCGAGCCACCAGCCACTCCAGATGCGCCTGCAGCGCTAACTGCAGAGAGCGCAGACAAAATCACAGCTGTTGGAATATCAACGTAAATACCGAGCGTGTGAGCAGCACACAAAGCCATAATCGAAATCGTTATAGCAGCACCACTCATGTTAATGGTTGATCCAAGTGGTATAGAAACCGAGTAATTGTCTTTATTAAAACCGAGTTTTTCACACAAATTCATGTTTACAGGAATATTTGCAGCAGAAGAACGCATAAAGAACGCTGTAACTCCAGAATCGCGCAATGTTCTCAATACAAGAGGATACGGATTCTTTCCAGTAAGCACAAAAACCAAAATAGGATTTACAATCAAAGCAACAACAGCCATAGTGCCTACTAACAAGGCAATAACGGAACCGTATTCACTAAAAATACGAAGACCATTGCTTGCCACTGTTGTATAAACAAGACCCATAATGCCAAAAGGTGCTGCGTTAATAATCCAGTGAACAATTTTTCCAATAGCAGACGAAACGTTGTCAAAGAATGCTTTAGTAGAAGGCTCAGCCAAGCGAAGTGCTACACCAAACGCGATTGCCCAGAATAAAATACCAATAAAGTTTCCCTTAGCAAGAGCATCTACAGGGTTTACAACAATATTTAGCACAAGAGAATTAAGAACTTCGCCGATTCCTTGAGGAGACGGCGAAGACGCTGCTGCAACATGAGCAAAAGTGAAGTCAACAGGGAAAATCATGGCTGCACATACAGCTATAAGGCTTGCAATAAACGTAGAAAGTGCATACAACACGATTACAAGCTTCATGTTTCCAACACTTTTTGCTTTTGCAAGCGCACCAATCACAAGGCAAAATACCAAGATAGGCGCAACGGATTTAAGTGCGCTCACAAACAGCTTTCCCATAAGATCTAGCACATAAACGTGAGCCGGCACAAAAATGCCAAGTGCAGCGCCTAGAAAAAGACCAATAACAATACGCAGAATAAGGTCAATGTTATTCCACTTTTGAATAATCTTGTGCATGAGAGTCTCCTGTAATTTGGTTTGTGCAGAATATTTTATACTCTTTTATTTGTATTCATACTCGCAAGATTTTTTATTTTTATTTTTTACAGATTATACATAAGTGTGCATATATATGCAAATCGTCTAATCTGCGTAGCTCGCGTTTGGCAACTGCGGCAAAACAACAAGCAATCCTGCTGTGAAAATCAGCGCGAGTATAGGCAAAAGCTGCCATTGGAACGTAGACGAGAATGCAAATCCAATCCAAGATCCAGTAGTAGCACCAATCGCAAACGCGAGACGCGCCCAACCAGAAAACTTAGCGAGCGCACTTCCTTTAAACAGAATCTGACGCGCAACAATAATCGGCTCTACTAGTAGCATTCCGCCAATCGCTTCAAGTAAGAATGCGAAGCACATCATTGGCAAAAGATTAATAAACATAAAGCAATAAGCAGCTAAGCTCACAGCAATACCTAAAATCGCAACTTTTCTTAAACCGAGTTTTTGAGACGAATGCGCATACAAAACGGACGCGAGCACGCTTCCTACACCAGTGAAAATATACAATACTGTTAAAGAGTTAGAACCATATTGCTTACCAAGACCGAGAAGAATATAGGAAACAGAGCATGCAGGAATAAAAGCAACCAAAAGAGATCCAGCAAGAAGCATGATTTTACTCTTGATTAATGGATTCGCAGATTGCTTAGCTGCAGATTTATTGGATGTAGATTTGGAATCAACGTCATTTTCTTGCGATACTTGCGATACTTCTCCTTCTTCACTAATCGCTTGCGATTCATTCTCTACATCTTGCGACGCTTCCTCTACTTCGCAAGACGCTTGCGCAATGTCTTGTTTCATAATAAATCGCGTAGCGCAAGCCGCAAAAGAAGTCACGGATGAGAAAACCAAAACCGCAGGAATCGACCAGCTTGCAATCCAAGATCCAAGCGGAGAGCCGAGCAAGGTTCCTGTAACACTCGCCAAAACGCTCACAATGCCACTGTAGTTTACAATCATGCCGTCATCGCCGCCGGCAGCATCAACCTCAAAAACTTCGCTAGCAATATCAATCACTTGACCAGTAATCAACAATGCGCAAGAAAGAGCCACAAGCGACCACTTCCACGCAGAAGAGCCAAACATAAGAAGCGGCAGCAAACTGAGCACGCCTTCTACGCCTTCAGTCATAGCAAGAGCGCGAAAACCGCCAAGCTTATCAACAATCCAACCAGAGCATGGCGAAAGAAAATCGGCAACCGTCATAAAAGTCTTACGAAAACCAATCACCCAAGCCGGCAAGCCCACAATAATAATCGAAGGCAAAACCGAGCCTTCATACGCCTGATTGCCAAGCATAGAAAAACAGAAGCCAACAAGCGCCCAGCGCAATGCTGGACTAATAGATCTCATACGAATAAAAATATTATTCTTGCTAAAAATTGACTTCACAGCAACCAGCTCTCCCCTAAAACTCTTTCAAAATAATGCAAACTCACATGAATACTTACATGCAAACTTACATAACTACTCTCAAATTGCTACCAAACTTAAATAATTCACTACAAACTACACAAATCCAATAGCTTATTTGACAAATTTAATAACACAATACTCTTGTTTAAAAAAAAGCAAAAATTGCATCTAAAACCGTGAGAAACTATCCTAAAACTACTACGAGTTTCTCCAGTAACAATCACAAATAATAGACTTGATAATACTCAGTTTCACCTTGCCTAGTAAGCATCCAAGACAATTGTAAACAGAGAGTTGCTAATTTTTTTGTTTGCTAATTTTTTGTTCAATAATTTTATCTGTAAATGCCTTTAAAAATTCTCTAGAATTACTCCATCCTGCACCATTATTTAATCCCGAGAAATCAAAACCAGATATTTTATCTAACGCTTTACTACAAACCCATTCATACATTCCAGCCTGTTTGCTTTTATATATTATTAGGAACAATGGTTTCATTGCTTTTTTGCCTAACAACAAGACACCATTATATTGTTTAGAATATATTACATCGTTATACCATTGCCCTGTCAGCCAATAGTATTTAACTTTGCGCCCCTTTTCACCAATTTCGTCGCATAGGTTTTGTAATTGTTTAGCCACATACGTGAGAACCTTTTTATCTATGTTTTTTATAAGCAAAGTTTCATCAACACCATTTTCAGTTACCTCTTTCCAGTCAACATCTTCATTATTTTCTGAGTGCTTTTCATTCCTTGCAGACTTTTGATTTTCTGTTTTTTGCTCTCTATTATTATCGCTAAAACTATTTTGATTCTTACAACCTGAAATAAGTGACATAAGGCAAACTAACACAGTCAAAAAAGCATAATGCTTGATATGCTTCATTTATACCTCCTCTACAACTTAATCTTTACCTAATTGCAGCTACGATTCTCATGTTCAATCTTTACCCTGTTCTTCACCATCATCTGCCTAATATTTATTCATCTCGTAGCACAAATCATCTTTGAGTTTAATAAAACTGACGGGATGTAAATTATGGGCAAAGAATGCATATATGCAATCTACAAAATAATTGTAACTAAAAATCATCCGATAATCTACAGGATTTTATTCCATACATAAACAGATGTGTGGCAAAGTGAGTTCACGCTTTAACGATAGGAAGGGCTATCGTTAAAAGGTTTAATTGCCATTTATAACTTTCTCAATATCTCTTTTCCAATAAAGCACACGAGAAACCACAACTTCATGCTTTTCTTCAAAAACAAAATAAAAAATAAGAAAATTATCACACGACACGAACCCTATGCCCTATGCAAGGACGCAAAAACCTTATCCGCAGGCTTCACATCACCAGATAAAACCGACTCATACCCCTTTTCCAACTCATCATTCAACTCACCTTGAGTCATAGAACTCACATCACGCGGCTCTCTATAACCCAATTTCACATCAAAAGGAAGCCCCTGCTGTAAAACAACCTGCTTATAAAACATGGTAATAGCACTCGAAGGGGGAAGACCCAAAGAATTCAATATATACTCTGCCTGCTCTTTTAACTCCGGATCAATACGAGTATACAAGTTAGCTGTTTTCGCCATATAATAACCCCTTATTTCTTACAATGATTATACAACATTGCATTGGCATTGCAATGTCACTGCATTAACATTAGCATTAGAAAATTACACTTATCCGTAATATTAAAAGCCAAATCGCATTCAAAAACCGTAAGAAACCAGCTAATAAACTTAAAACATAATAAAATCAAGTCACAAAATTTACACAAAACACTACTCATTTTGATATTCAAGCAAAGCATCAGTATCAATCGTTTTAATTTCAAACGTTTTTCTTGTTGAAACACAAAAATTATGCTTAATCATAAGATTTGCAAGCTTCACACCATCAACCAAATAATATGATGATTGTCAGCATAATCCTTAGCTTTCTGCGAAAACCTAGATGCTGTAACAAAAAGACCATGCCCTTACTTGTCCAGCTAGCCGAAAACCACGCTTGATTAACACCATTCTTCTTTTTCGATGCCTTATAATTCGGCACATATCCAACCCTCACCCCATTGGGATATGTTTTCACGATATGATAATCAATGCCGTATTTATCCAGTTCTTTAAGTCCTGTCTGCCCATGACCGCTAGATTTTAATCGGATATGATTATCCCAACTTTCTAAGTAAGATAAATTAACGTAAAATGAGTGAAAAATAGTCTGTCTATGACAGTAGGCATCCACTTGACTATATAAATTTAAGGAGGTTAGTTATGAAGAAATCTGTATATCAAGCTATACGATTATTCCTTTTTTCATTATTACTCCCTCTTTTAGGACTTATTATCAATTCTCTTAAATCACTCGATTGGGAAATTGTTTATGACTCACCCTTTTTACTCATTGTTATAGCTCATGCACTTGGTTTAACAAAAATTCTTCTTTACTCGATTGTTGTCAATCAAAAAACACTCGAAAACTTAGGAGTTTGTAAAACCATCGCTATCGCGCTTATCGCCCCTGCTATTGATTTATTGATATTACAAGAGTCTCCTCGGCAATTGGGTAGTAGCTGGACTTGCACGTACATTACATTTTTTATTACTCTTGAATGTATCCCAACTATAATTCCAATCATTGTTAAAGAGTTTTTACGAAGAAGAAACAAAAAGCACAAAGCCTAAAAAATGCACCCACCTAATCTGCCCTTGACATCAATACTATAGTCTCGACGCTTGTGATTGCCTATTTATCGCTTGACAACGTATACCAATCGTATCATAATCGTCTTAAAATGAGCTAATACTATGACAACAAGTCCTACTCAAATTCGTATTGATAGTAATGTCAAAACAGAAGCAAATGAACTGTTTAGCAAACTCGGCATCGATATGTCAAGTGCCGTAAACATCTTCTTACGCCAATGCGTTTTGCATGGAGGACTTCCTTTTAAAGTAGAAATCCCAAAGTTTAATACCGAAACATTAGCGGCCATGCAAGAAGCTAGAAGAATTTCCAGAGACCCTAACGTACCATCGTATTCCTCTATGGAAGACCTTAAGAAAGCGTTGTTGCAAGACTGATGTACAACGTTAAGTTCACGAATGCCATATCAATCAACATCCATACACATACCATAAAATACTGTATCGCATATTGCAACACAATTTACATGAATGGGATTTTTTGACTGTCATACACGATTTTTATGTTCGCATTACTGCATCATATAGTACGATCAAGCGCCGTGATGGTGGGAAGCACCACTTATTTTTCTCGTTTGAGTTTGAACGTAAAAATATCGGATAAAGGGAAGGAAATGAATTTACACCAAAGTGAGGGCTTAATCGCTAACAGCATGCTCGCAATATAAAAATTGCAAATAACGTTCTCATTGCATAACTTTCTCGCAATTTGTTATCTAAGTCGCAGCAGCTGGGATAGTACAGAAGAATTACGTCAAGCTATTCATACTTATATTGATTTTTACAACAATCACAGAATTAAAATGGGGCTTAAAAGACAATTATGGAACATCGTGCTATGGTTGCACAAAATGTCTAAAAATTGTCCTAAGCCCCTTTTGTTTTCAATGTCAAGTAATACTAAATGTTAAGCTTTTTCAGCTTAACTACAGCGAGTTTTCCTTGGTATTTCAACGATAACTCGGGTTTTTAGACACACTTTTTTGCCGCTTACCCTCAAAAATAGTTCCTTCATTAGGCAACGACATCGTTGTCATCAAAGCAAGCATAAACATAAGCGGACCGAGCGCATTTCCATACGTTTTGAACATCACACCAAAATCATGGCCGTATACCACCATCGACAAGTAAAGGAACATAAAATTCACAGCTGTAAACATAACCAACTTCAGCACGAACATAAGAACCTTGTACATAAGAATATCCTCCTCACTCACTCCACGGAGTCGCACACCAAATAGGTTTAATACTCATTCTATCCAATAATTTTTTGCCATACAATTGTTGTTGTTATTTTTGATAACACATAAAATGTATAAGGTGTTCTAAGTTTTACTTGTAACAAATAGAAATAGGGTTATGCTATCCCTTTCACGGGGATTCTTGCAGCAAAAACTAGGACTTTTTTGGACTTCTATTGTAATTACTTTTATAGTTACTTTTACATAAACCACCTTGGGTGCATAGATAAACACCAAATTCTCAGCTGCAAGTCTTTTTCGATTATAGTCGATAAATTTATCATTTTTACATTTGTTTCTATTATAAACGAAACAAATTAAAAATTCACCTTTTAGTGTGCTGCTTGATAACGAAAATAATATCGGTAAGCACAATACCAACGACTACGCTCACCCATGCCAAACTCGGTGTAAGAAGCCAAGCGAGAACACCGAAGATAAGCAGTCTAAGCAATACAGAAATAGTCAAAAAAGACCAACTTTTTGTTGGGCATTTCTGTTGATCAGTCTTCAATGCGCCCATCAGAACCATAACCGCAGCTGCCGCGCAAGAAAATAGCATATTGCCCAAGAACATGACGAGTAGCGTGCACCAGCCAGCGATAGTACAAAGCATCCACCATTGCAACATCAATGCAAGCACAAATATGACGACATCGTATACTGCTTCCATCAGCATATTCGCAACGATTAACGAGGAGAATGTTAGAGACACACCTCTAGGAACGCCTGTTTTACCTGTGCTCGCATGCTGTAATGCAATCATGTTGCTCACCTCGCGCGCTTTACGCGCTCTTCTTCAAGCATTTGAACGCCAAGCTCAACAGCTTTCTGTGAAGCTTCCTGTAATTGCGCATCCGTCATCCCGCGTTGCCAAGGCTTTTCAAAAACAAACAGCAACACACTAGTAATCGCTGCACCAATAATAATGCTTAGCAGCGTGATATCGGAAACAAGCAATAAAGCAATACCAGAAGTCACCAGAAGCCTGAGCACAAAATCGATGATTCCAATAAGCAAATCACCAGACCCGTCATCTGGTCTACGATGCCTATTCCACTGAAGATACGCTGCACTTAGCAGCGAAAACACCACAACACTCAACGCGAGTATGACCACAGTTTCCCAACCTAGTACGCGGTGGCCTACGAACTGCTGTACAAGCAACGCAATAATAAGAGTGCAAACGCCAGCAACAGTTTCTGTAATCACATGACCCCAAAAAGCATGCTTAAAAAGCACTGGCCTTACCTTCATCTCACTCATCATCTTCTCCTATATATTAATCCAATACCTTCTTGTCGTAACATTTCCTCTTGATAAGCTATTTTTCACTTTGTTTTCTAAAATTCCACCATTATTTTCTATAACTCGTATCGAGCCAATATTGTCATCATCGCATGTAATCAAAATTTTATGTAGATTCAAAGTCTCTTTACAATATGTAAGTGCCATAGAAAGCATTTTCGTTCCATAGCCCTTCATACATTCAGACTGTCTAATCTCGTACCCTATGTGACCACCATAGTTAATTAAAAAAGAATTTAATTCATGCCTAATATTAATTTCACCAATAAATTTTTCATTATCTATCAGCCAAAATGTAGTAGCTTTAACATAATTTTCAGGTAAATTTATACCATGTTCATAGTTATAAGAACTCTCTATAATTGTCTCAGGGTGTATAAAACGTCTTTCTGCATTCGGCCTAAAAATTTCATCTTCTTCATTTGCTTCTATATAACCTTGAATATATTTACTATCTGGTCTAATTAATTTCATAAGTTCTCCTTATTTTTAATATGCAATTCTAATAAGAATACAATTCTATTAAAATTAGAATCCATACCAGGCTGTTTAGCTTTAATAGTATTACTATTAAAAAAAAAACCACACATACAAGCTTTATTAAAGAAAAATTTTTTTATTTTTCCAATAAGTGCAGGCTTTTTGAATACATAAAATTTTTCTTTCCACCCATTTACTACTTATTACGAAGCAAACCAACTTTCATAAATTCTTTATCTCCAATACGGAACTTTTTACTATTAAACGCCACCCCCATAATTCTGCTAATAATATACTCATCAGTTATAAGCACGAAATACTGCTTATCTTTTTTATCCACCAAATAATACTGATCAGCCCCAAGAGTAGAAACAGCTTTACTGAAATCATATATGCCAAACAATGGCAATCCTCCAAGGAGAGTAGAAAACCATCCAACAAAATTATCCACCATTTTCTCAGATGAACTGTTATAAGTCTTAACAACAGTTAGCATATTGATTTCTGAGTCATGATATTCATCTAATACAATCTGCTCTTTAATTTTCAGCTTCTTAAAACCGCTCAACCTACCGTCGAAACCATATTTATTGAGATTAATAGGTTTCTTAGTAATAGAAAAATCAACGCTATTGTTCTCATCCAAAAGATAATCAACACTCACGCTTAGAGCAGATGCAATAAATTTCAGATTCTCTATATCTGGCAAACCCCGATTCGTTTCCCATTTTGCTACAGCAGCACGAGATACCATCAATAATTCCGAAAGCTCCTCCTGCGTCAACCCAGCTTCCAGACGAGCCTTTCTAATTTTTTCTCCCAAAGATATAACACTACTCATAACACAACTCCTTTCAAATCAGTTATTACACATCATGAAATTACTTGACGGAAACCAAATTAGTATTGAAATATTTGATTTAGATACCGCCTAATTACAAACTAACAAATAATTTACAGCGGAAAAAGAAACAAGGTGAAACACTATAGTTACCAACTGTAACAGCATAAGAAATCAAATAATGTAGGGGACTTTTTTAAAATTTTTACACCGATTTGTTCCCTAAAACATAAGCAACTAGAGCACGCAAATATGGATTCTACTATCTGACAATCACTATCTGACAATCACTATCTGGCAATCTTCAGATACTCTTCGATTCTGGCATCCAACAATTCTGCCTACTACCACTCTGCCCTACTACCAATATGCCCTACTGCTCTTTGCAATTAGTCCAGTGCTATATTCATAAGTATAAGTGTTCTGCATATGAGCATCACTCGGCGACCAGCTTCCATTTGAAGATTTTGAAGCCTTAAACAGAATATAAAGACCACATTTTCCATCCTGAGAGTCCCTGTTATACTGCAGATAAGTAATGTCCGAACGGCTTTCACTCAGAACAAAATACATATCCCCCTTCGCAGTATAACTCTCCTTAAACGTAAATCCTTTCGCCGCAAAATACTTATCAAATATCTTAAGCGCTGCATTTCTTTCCCTCTTTGATTCTAAATCACGCTCAGTGTCATCATGCAAATCGGAATTTTTCTCTGGCTCTTCAGCCTTTAATCTTGTATCTTTTAATCTTGTATCTTTCCTGTTATTGCGATCGATTCTGCTATACCACTCAGATTCACTTATTTTTGGATCAGTATCACTTGAATCTTTCATTGGTCGAAGATACTTAAGGAAAAATGGGCCTTCAGACTTATAAAGATAATACTCAAAAGGAGCATACATATCATCCACGTGCTCTGTGTATGTACCATTATCATTTTGTTTCACAGAATATCTACCAACAATAAACAAAACGTCAAAAAATCCAAGACCTAAGATAATCAGCACACAAAGCAGAACATGTAGACAACGAAGTACAATTCTTATACCTATCTTCCGTACACGCGAAATAAGATAGAGATTATAGAAGACACATACAAGAGCAATCGTAATAATCCAAACAACTGGCATTGCCGCGCATATAACATACGCCCAAGTCTGCAAAAGCCACTGATTTGGAAGACGTACCGCAGTTATTCCAAAGAATGCAGTTAGAATACCACTTAACACAAAAAAGTAATAAAGAACCAGTGAGATTCTACTCTTCCCCTGTTGCTTACCATAGCTAAGAAAAGATTTGTTACGCTCTACATTCGCACTCCGAAAACGACTGTGTATATTGCGCTGCCAAATAACACAAATAACCCAAATAATAGAAACTCCAACAAGAAACAGAATTGCAAAACAATAAGTGATCCATCCAAAAAGCTGTAGCTTATTGGACGCCATAAAAGCAGTTCCAATAATCATTAAGATGGAAAAGATTTCCGCACTCAGCCGCAAAACCTTATACTTTGGCAATTCCTTATTTGCACTGTTAAGGTTCTCACATATTTGCTCATGTGATTCACAATATAGTGGATTTTTCTCCTCTCTGGGAATATGTTCCTGCTTTTCCTTCTCTTTCATCGATGAATCTGACATTTTTCTGTTCCTATCATCGTTCAAGCTCTTCAAAAACATCATCTATCGAATAACTATCACCTTGAACCGCCTGATCATAGCCTTTATCCATCAACGCGTTAAACGTTTTCTCATCCATATCATCTTGTGCTGGAAGCGACTTTGGAATAGTAAGCGAAAACGGAATACCGTTATTAAGAATGATTTGACGATAAAACATGTCAATAGCAGTAGCCCTAGTAATTCCAATAGTTTCCAGAATCTGCTCCGCCTGCTGCTTAATATTTTCTTGTATTCTCACATTCACATTCGCTGTTTTAGTAACTGCCATATCAACCAATCTCCATAAACACACCATAAAATACTGTATCGCATATTGCAATACAATTTACATGAATAGGATGTCTCGACTGATATATACGCTTTCAACATTCTCACTAATAATTTAGTGCAAAATACTACTATTGCTTCTTATAGCCTATAGCAACATTACCTGTTTTATTAATCCCTGGTACTTTAAGAACATCAGAGCTTGGCTTGTCTTTTAAATCAAATTTTCCAACCAAAAATAAAGCTTTATACCCTGAACTAGGCAAATTAAACTGTGAGTCAACTAATTTGATGGGCTTATCTCCAAGAGTGACTTTAGACAAATCATAATGAGAATCCAGAATATCTCGTGACACAAAGAGATACAACTCATCCTTATTCATATAGTTTTCTGGTATACGAAACTCTTCTTGAGACACCGCCACTGTTTCCCAATGATACGACGCAAGCGCCGCCTTCTCATCATCGTCGGCACATCCCGCAAGAGAAAAGAGAGAACCTAGCAGCAGAAGCATAACAAGACAACTTTGAAAAATGTTTTTACAAAAAATAGTTTTACTTCTCATAACACTACTAGCCTCCTTTTCGCTAACACGACTCTGTATCAAATAATCATAAAACAGATTATTAAGTAAACAAGATCTACCATTCGCTCTGATTACTGTAATAATCTTAATAAATATACTATTTTTTTATTAATTTGTCTAGATTATCGACACTAATCTCTTCATTTACTAGCAAACTATACTCTTTAATAAACAGCAAGGTTCACGAAACATAAGAACCAGAAGAATTAATATCGTCATGCACGTTTAATGCTTCCAACAATATTTCCTCATAAACGAAGCAATTACCTGCAAATCTTCGCCTTCATAATACTCAACAAGCAACTTCTTAAACTCAGGAACCTTATTTTCTGGAATAACCAACAAGCCATTACCATGAGAAATCAAATAATGTAGGGAACTTTTTTACGATTATTTAACCGATTTGTTCCCCAAAAACACAAGCAACTAGAGCACACATAGGCTATATGGCATTTATAAAATAACTCTCAAAATACTTAGGATTTATTTATCCTAAAATATATACTATAATTCTCCTAAAAATGGAGGTTATTGATATGAATGTAAATACAGACACGCTCGTTTCTATTTCCGAAGCAAATCAAAACTTTTCCAAAGTTGCGCGACTTGTTGACACATACGGATCAGCTGTTATTTTGAAAAACAACGCTCCTCGCTACGTAATTTTAGAATTCCCAAAAGCCAAAACTGAAAAAGTTACTGTTCCATCAGACGATGAAGTTATGGCTTTATCCAACATGTTCATCAAAAAGAACAAAAAAGTTTATGAGGAACTTGCTAAATGAAGAACTGATTGATATTATTCTCAAAGTCGCATCAGGCAAGGCAAACGAAAATGACCTTTACACTTGGATTAAAAATCACCAAGCCTAATACTCCAACATTTAAAAGCATTTTTAGAATATGCCAAGCTCTATTTCGTGTGACTAGTCAAAGTAGCGGACATAAAACACCACAACAGTATTACTTCACTACAGCTTTTCCATTCAAGCAGTGCACAGCATAGTGAGCACATCCATTTGTTTTGCGCCCAAGATTTGCTTTATGCTTATCACAAACTTCAGCCACGCCATTCTCACAAACTACTTCAAGACATGCGCCTTTGGTAATTTCTCCTTCTAAAACACTCGTACCATTTAACGTGCCACCATGCAAGAAGCAACAACCTTAACATTATTCGCCACAGCAGAACCATTAAGACACTTTAGAAAAACATCATTCGCCTGAGCATTCCTTGCTTCCACCCTGCCGTTATTAACTTCTGCATAAATCTTGTCAGCTTTAATATCTGCTACTAATACTTGATTAGACTCAGCTTCAATCTCACAAAAATCAACATTCTCTGGCAACGTAACAATGACCTCAGGACTGCCTTTAGCAAGCCAATGCAACCAGTAAAAAGCTGGGTTATAGACCAAAAATCAAAAGACCCGACTTGGTCCGCATTGCTAAGAGGTGGTCGGGTACTGTTAATTATTGTAATATACTATTGGCGGTTATTTGTCAATTTCAATGAAATAATGTTTATGTAACGATCTCTCGCCATAATAGCGGGATTCATTAATATCTTTCATCTGAAATTATATGCTCTATTCCGCTATGCTCCGATTTAAGATATTCTTTCATAAATGTCGGGTAAGCCTTGCACTTATCAAGCTCATCTATAGGTAACCAATGCATTGTCTCTTTAGCACCTGACTCTGTAGTGCTTTGGCTCGTAAAATCTCTTTTGCCCATGGGTTTCATCATGTAGTAGAATGTCAGCTCATGGAAGTCTACTCCTTTTAAGCCAGAGCTGCCGATGAAGAAGTTCTCGTGTATGACGGCAAGGTGATCGACCTCGTAATTAAGACCTGTCTCTTCAAATACTTCTCTCTTAACGGCTTCTTCTGACGTCTCGCCCATGTGAACCGCTCCGCCAACTGAGTAGAAATAGTCGTCCTCATCATTTCTTGCAAATAGCACACAACCTTCTTCGACTATGATGGCTGCTGCTCTATATCTAAATGCTTTTTTATCGTTAATAAATCCGCAATTATGTTCCATAGTTTACTCCTTTAGAAAATCTGGTAAATATTTGTGTATAATACCTTCTTGCGAAAAATTCATTGTATCCATCAATAAAACATATTTAGGATAATTATCCTTAACCAATCGATAAACACCAAATTCCCTACTACGAGTCTCTTCACCAGCCATCAAATAAGAGACTTGATAACTTGGAGGAATAAATCTTATCGAGAACAGAAGAAGGCTGGGGCGGCTGTCTAAAAAATGTCCGCACCCACGACGGTAAAGCCTATATGTACGACATTTTTAATCATACTTTCACTCCTTGGGGGGGGGGTAATATAAGCGCAAGCATACCATATTTCGTCTGGATAACACCTGTTATTCGCCACAAAATCGACGCTGAAAGTCACTTATTTCTTTCCGAGCCTCCACGCTTTGAGCACTACTTCTATTACTCCGTAAGTCAATGCGGCCAACGGCCAACCGTTTTGTTTACGCAGTTCCAATATTTTATCTGCTAAAATCATAAAAACATCTCCATTTCAAACTCGAATTCATCATGATCATGGTGAAATTATAGCTAAAACAGCAGTTGCGTAGTAGCAAGTGCGATTGGCAATTTCCGTTGAAAGCGCAATTTCTGCCGACAAATAAGCGCAACCGACCGCCAATTTGTTTTCTCTCATGTTCGCGCAGCATTTTCCAATCGTCCTCACGAACGCCGCCAAACATCGGAACTAAAATCCGCCAAGCGTCCTACTAATACACCAGTAAAGCCACACAGCACAGATGACTCAGTTCGTAGAAATTTCAATCCCATAGTAACGACCGTCTGTTTATTTCGCTTGACAATGCATAAGCATTTACACCAGCGTCATCTAGAACATCTGGTAGTTTTTCGTGTCCTTGAAGTTAACATACTCAACGCCATTAAATTGTGGGTATGACTGTCCTGTGTAAATAATTTTAGGATTCTTTGCATTTTCTTCTGCATCTACAAAAGATAGCAAATTCTTAGAAAACGATCTATTAGGTGTCATTGATGTTTTTATTTCGATTGGATATAAAGCATTTTCTTTCTTTATAATCAAATCCACCTCTATACCTTTTTCTGTTCTCATGTAAAACAGCTGAGGAGTTTTATTCTCATTCAATCTAGATTTTAGGACTTCCGAAACGATTAGATTTTCAAAAAGATTTCCCCGTAACGGATCTCTATTCGCTTGATTTTCTGTTTCAATTCCCAATAGGTATGAAGCCAATCCAATTTCTGTAAAATAGATTTTTGGCGATTTTGTGTGTCGCTTTGAAATGTTAGAAAAATATGGCTGTAACTTATACACTATATAAGATGCCTCAAGTACTGACAGCCATTGCGACAAAGTTGCAGATGAAACGCCAACATCTCCAGACATAGAAGACAAATTTACAACTTGCCCAACTCTGCCTGCAAGCAAGGTTAAGAATCGTAGAAACTTATCCAAATTCTTAACTTCCAACATTTCGCGTAAATCTTTTTCCACATAGGTATTCAAATAATCGCGATAATACACACTGCTTTCTCTTGAATTTTCTCTATACAATTCAGGCATAAAACCCTGAATCAATAACTTATCGGCAGATAATTTACCTAGACGGCCATCTTCGGCAAGTTCATCCATGCTTAATGGGAGAAGCGTTACTATGCTCGTTCTACCTGCTAAAGATTGAGAAATTTCTTTTTGCAGGGTTGATTGATGACTTCCAGTTAGTATAAATCGTCCATTTCTCTCTCTGTCCTCGTCAACCATAACTTGCACTGCTGAAAGAAGCTCAGGCACTCGCTGAACTTCATCTATAATAAGAGGTTCTTTGTAGCTTGCAAAAAATCCTCGGTAATCTTCTGTAGCTAACGCTCTAGTAAAAGGATCTTCTAAATTGACGTAATTGTATTCTGGAAAACACTCCTTTACTAGGGTAGTTTTACCAGATTGTCTCGGTCCAATTACAGTAACTACAGGCACTTGCTTGGAAACTTGTACCAACTTTTCAGCAACTTTTCTTTTTATCATAAAAGACTCCCTTTTCATAATAGGGTATACATTTTGGGCGTAAATTTCAAGTTCAACTTTAAAATTACGCCCAAAATGGTCAACTTATCTTTTACGAGTAAAAAACACGCGGCAAAAGAATTGCTCCGTACACTAAATATTTTGCCCTTTATGATTTGATGACATGTATTTTACACACCGTGCTTTCCAATCATCCTCACTAACGCAAGCAAATACATCCGTTACAGCCTGCAAACCTAAACTTTTAACATACTTACAAGCAATACTAAAACTATTATCAATGCTGATCTCTTTATTTACTAGCAAACTATACTTTGCATACACAGAAGGAACAGCAGAGCCAATATCATCAAATAAAAAAGGATTCATATCACTTAAAAATGAAGTCAATTCTTCACTTTTATTTTCTTTCCAATAATGATTTAACGCGTAATAAATCATAGAAAACAATTCAAACTTATTCACAACTATTCCTTCCACGGATCATTATTTAATCCTGTCCCATCATGCCCCCATTAGTTTTTCACTATGCTACTTCAATCTTCATATTCAACAAATTGAGTTTTCAAATATTTCTCTTTAATTTCATCTGGCATTTTACTATACACAAGAACTACTTCAGTCTCCAATTCTTCCATCATAGAGTCCATACCAGCTTCAAAATAGTATCTGTTAACTCTGTTCTTCAATTGACCATAACTACCAACAGAAACAATTGAGTGCCTCTCAACACCTAAGAACGCAATCTTTTCAGGCAAAAATTTTGTAGTATATGTCCTATCATCACCCCATCTAACACATGGTATTAGGGTAATCGGCTAAACAGGACGGACATTGAGCCTGACTTAAGATTCATAAAAAGAAGTGACTATTACTGACAGAGATCAGTAATAGTCACCCAACGTGAGATATTCAACTATTGACTTGAACCAAACAAAATCAATCAGTCTTTCGAAGGACAGTCTTAAGCGAGATCACTGTGACACCAATAGCAAAAGAGGTAAAACCAATTCTAATAGCAAGTGTGCCACCCCATATTAAGGCAACCAGCATCGCGATTAAGGCAACCGTCAAGCCGAATGTCGCTACTTCACGGCAAAAACGAACGAGCTTATCCATTCCTTAAACACCTCCTCGTACACATACTAATAATCAGGCCTCATTTTAACTTTTGAGCTATATTTTACCACTTCACAGCCTGGGTGCAAAGTGGCGAATCGACTTGCATGAACGATTAAAACATAATTCGCGAATGCACTTCGATTCGCTGAGCTTGCTCAAGTTGAAAGCACAGTGTGCTTTCAACGCAAGCGAAGTACGTTAACATCCTGTTCACTCGACCATAGAGCGTTGATATCTTCCCTCAAACAGCCAAACTTGAATTTATATATCTACTGTTTTAATAAGTTTGATTGCCCTTGATGATACTAACTCGTCTTGGCTCATTTCCAAAAGGCTCTTTTTATCTACCCACTTATAATTAACCGTTTCTCCTTTTTGAAGAGCAATTGCATTTTTCTTACAATCGGTTACGCATAGATATTCAACATAAAGAGAGTGGTAAACATCCTGCACAAATCTTCCGATCTCCATAATTTTTGAAGCTTCAATACCTGTTTCTTCTTTTAATTCTCTTACTGCACATTCTAATGGTGTTTCATATTGCAATGCAGAACCACCTGCTGTCAACTCCCACATTCCACCGAATTTCTTTTCAAAATCTCTTTGCATAATAAGGTAAGTCCCATCTATATGTTTAACAATTACTTCGCCCACCAAATGATACATGCCGTCAGGAATTGGTTCTCCTCTCACTAATGTAATATTCTTTAATTTATTAAATTCTTTATTATACGCATCCCAAATCTCAGCCATAAAACCCTCCATAAGGCCTGATTGTCAATTTCATTAAATATGAATTTTATCTTTCTCCAGTGGATACAAAGCCATTGTTCACTTCTACATAAAGCTTACCAATCTCAATATCCGTGATGAGCACTTGATTAGAATCAGATTCAACCTCACAAACTTCCACATCATGTGGCAAACTCACAACAATTTCAGGCATACCCTGAGTAAACCACCTCAGCCAATTCGAAGCTGAGACTTTTTTAGTTTGAATAAGCCTTATAACATTTTGCGCTTCCTCAACCCTCAACATATCTTGTTCACAGTTAACAAAGCTCACGCCAAAGGTATCAGCGCGTTTCACCGTTAAACGAACATCTTTCGTCTCTGCGATAAACTTCTTATTATCCATTACTTACGTTAATTAGATAAATAAATACATAAATTACAATTGAACTAATATGGAAATATTCTATTTTTCATATAATCTAGTAAAAGTAGTGGATAAAGTACGAGGAGGTAATTTGTGAAGAAAAGATATATGTTGAGAAATATTTTTAAAACCAAATATAATTTCCATAATATTGTTTTAATCGTTTTCATTGGACTATTAGCAGGTTTTTTATCAGGATTGTTCGCTGTAGGTGGGGGAATTGTGATAGTTCCTGCATTAACTGTTTTTATGAAATTTGATCAGCGTCATGCTACTGCTACTTCTCTTGTTGCCATAATTATAACGTCGCTTTGTGGAAGCATTGTTTACGGTTTAGACGGCAAAGTGTCATTTTTATCAGCATTTTTTCTAATAATAGGTTCAGTTTTCGGATCACAAATTGGGGTATATTTTTCACATATTTTGCCTAAAAAAATATTTCCTTGGTGTTTTACACTTTTTGTATTACTAGTTATATGTTCTAGTCAAGTTTGGATTCCGTTAAGAAATGTAGATTTTAATGTTAGTTTTTTAAAAGCTATATGTCTTATATTTATAGGCGTTTTTTCTGGTATTTTTTCAGGTATTTTAGGCGTTGGTGGCGGAGGAATTATAGTGCCATGCGTGCAACTTTTGCTCGGCATGGGAGACCTTATGGCAAGAGGAACTGCTTTGCTTGTCACGCTTCCTACAGCTATAAGTGGTAGTATTGCTAATGCTCGTTACCATTATACTCATTTTACTGAAGGAATTATTATCGGTATTTTTGCGACATTTACTGTAAACTTAGGCGCAATAACTGCGCGCAGTATTTCACCTTTTATATGCAATATATTGTTTTGTATTTTTTTGTTCAGTGCATGCTTACGAATGATATTAAAAACAGGTATTTTAGCTAAGAATAAGCGTTAAATATGTAAAGTCTTTGACTTTTATTTATTTGAAAAAATAGTTTTGAATATAAAAAGTGGGGCTTAGATTTAAGCCCCACGATATATGAGAATGTTATAAAGTGACTTTTTACAATTATGCCATTTGAGTAACATCTCTTTTTGCTTGTATAAATTTTATTATCATGTTTTTTGCGTGATAAATAATTACGCAAACTATACTGTATATCCTCACTTCACAGGGTGGGTGCAAAGTGGCGAATCGACTTGCATGAGCGATTAAAACATAATTCGCGAATGCACTTCGATTCGCTGAGCTTGCTCAAAGTTGAAAGCACAGTGTGCTTTCAACGCAAGCGAAGTACGTTAACATCCTGTGCACTCGACCCTAGAGCGTTGATATCTTCCACCATACAGCCAAAATCACACTCAAAAATCGCGAGAACCCAGCCCAAAGCCGCCACACGCTAAACCTTTTAACAATAGCCCTCACTAAGCCTTGCTGCACAAGGGCAAAAATGCACCCACCTATTAAGCCCTTGACATCAATACGACAGTCTCACGTGTATCAAGACTACCCTTATGATAACCATGCATCAATAAAAGAGCCTTAACGTTCATTGCAGGAGAGAAACTGGCAAGGGGAATGTCGTATGATGATAAAAGTCTAAGGCACTACAAACTGGGATTTGGATTTTACTTAAAATTGTATTATTTTATTAGCGATATCTTCTACAAATCGCTTATCGTGTTCCACAAATATGAGTGTAGGCTTTGCTTCTTTTATAATTTCCTCAATCTGTATTCTTGATATTACATC
>NZ_JBKFWK010000003.1:0-140908 GCF_046508745.1 Gardnerella sp. Marseille-Q9185 | reverse complement strand
TTGAAACCTATGATAAAGGTGAAATAAAGATTGCTGGCAAAAAACTTCCAGCTATTAATTCTGTTGCTGCTACTAAGTTACGTCGTTATCATATTAGCTATTTATTTCAATCGTTTGCATTGCTCAATAATCGAACTGTATTTGATAATTTGTGGATTGCGATGGCATATAATAAAGAGTCAAAGTCTGTTAAACACCAAATGATTGATGCAGTTCTTGCTGAACTCAATATTGAGTATGCTAAAAATGACCGTATTGCTGTGCTTTCTGGTGGTGAACAGCAGCGAGTTGCGATTGCTCGTGCAATGCTGAAACCTGGCTCGTTGATTTTGGCAGATGAGCCGACGGGTTCACTTGATAGAGATCTTGCTGATAAAGTGTTTGCGCAATTGCAATCGATGAATAAAGAATATAACAAGACATTGCTTGTAGTGACACATGATCCTTTGATTGCTCAGCGATGTGATCGTGTGTTACATATTGAGGCGCTAGCTCGGTAGTTGCATTGCTTCTCTTCCCCTTGTTAAATTTCGCGTTATCGTGGCAAAAATTGCAAAATTAACAAAATCTGCCACGATAACTGTGTGCGTCACGCATTTGCTGGTTCTATTGCAATACGTCCACCTAATGCTTGAACAACCTTCGCAATAGTTTGGAAGCTGGGATTGCCGTCTCGTCTTAAGCTTTTGTAAAGGCTTTCCCTTCCAACCTCGGCTTTTTGAGCAATTTCTTTCATTCCTCTAGCTTTTGCAATATCGCCTATAGCGGCTTGCAGTAAACAAGGATCATTTAGTTCTGCTGCTGCATTGAGATACGCAATAACATCATCATCGTTCTCAAGATACTCACTCGCATCCCATTTACTTATATTTACCATTTCTTCTCCTCAATTAACTGTGCAAGGAGTATCTTTGCTTGTTTAATATCTTTACTTTGACTACTTTTATCTCCACCAGCGAGTAACAGCATTAGTTTTGAGCCTTTTTGCGCAAAATACACACGATATCCTGGCCCAAAAGTAAAACGCAGCTCGCTAATACCATTGCAAACTGGATGCAAATCACCTACTGGCTTGCCTGCAATTTCACATAATCTCAGCCTCGCGTTAATTCGAGCTTTAGATTGCGTATCGCGAAGTTTTTTCATCCAATTGCGATACTCATCTGTTTTAAGTATCTCCATAAAAATATTTTATCCTGTAGGATACAGTTTTGCAATAATAAGTAAACAGTCATATCAGTTATCGTGGCAAAAATTGCAAAATTAGCAAAAACTGCCACGATAACTCGGTTTTTGTGTTTTATAAGTCCTGTAACGCAATTCTTTTATCTTCTGCAGACTGCTTAGACGACTTATCGTCCTTCTTAAGAGAATGCGCATAGCGAATAAGACTTCTTGCAATAAAGAACACTAAAGCACATATAACAAGTGCGATAAGAATGTCAATTATCGGACCAAATAATGCATAGCTCATGATTCATCCTTTCTTTTTCTATATTCGTTTATGAGTGTTCGAGCTGTGTCAACATCGTATTTATCGTCAATAGCAAGACTCTTTACTAAAAGAACGAACGGGTCTTCTGGTTCATTGTCGCTTATTCGAATTTTTTCAATGAGCCTGTTAAGCCTGATTCTCATCGTTGGGTAAGAGACTTGATACATTTGCGACATTTCTTTTAACGATCCAGACGATAATACAAAGTTCTTTATAAACGACATATCTTCATCTGTGAGATTAGCCATCCATCTTGGAATGTGATCCATATCACCCCTTTCTTCAGCCTATAAACTTTAATTAAATTAAACTTTTATTAAAAATATTAAAGTCGCTGTATGAGTTTGTCAAGCATGAGCATGAGAGATATGACGCAAAGCGACATTTTTATGTCGCCAAAATTGCCGTCTTGTCGCCAAAATAATAAAGATATATATTTACGTAACATATGAGAACATGTAGTTATCGTGGCAGTTTTTGCTAGATTTGTGATTTTTGCTAATTTGCAATTTTTGCCACGATAACTCATGATTTGAGTGATGTTAGTTTAGCGGAATAACAACATTGACCAACCAAGTGTCATCATCTTTTTGCGCCTTTAAAGATCCGCCTAAGCGTTCCACAGATTTTTTGTGGAACAGTAGTCCTTTGCCAAAAACAAGCTTTTCGCCAAACTTGTTCAACGTCGAAATCGAATTCATACACATTATTTTGCATTCACGCTCATCAACCGTAACATTCATAGAAAAATCAACGCTAGTACTGCAATGCTTACGAATATTAGTAAGCAGCTCGCTGCACATGCGAATAGCACATTGAGCTTTTTCGCCATTAACGATTGCAGATACAGCAAAATCGTTACTTCCCGAACTTTCATCATTTACTGTTATAGAGCCATAATACCCAAGCTGCTCGCAAATTTTACGCTCAGATTGCAATCGCGCGCGAATATTGCATAGAAAATCAGCCAAAGTCATGCAATTATTGCCATTAGAACCATAAGCAAACTGCGTGCTAGCAATATTTGAATCTAAAGAATCATCATACTTTTGTTCAGCTTGCTCAAGCAGGCTGATAACAAGTCTCGCTTTGGAAAGTGCATTACGCGAATGTTCAATAATCTGCTCTAACGATTCTTTTGTATGATCACTTTTCTCAGCATATAAAGCATCCGTTGCAAGCAACGTAATATCAGTAATCTCATTGTTCACATCGTCGTGCAATTGCAATGCAACAGACGCAATATAAGACTGGAATTCGCTGCGCACAATATCCATTTTTGCGCGACTGTTTTCCTCCAACATGGTCAAATACTTGCGCAAAGCGTAACCGCAAATCATGGAAATAAGAATAAAACAAGGGAAAGTAAGCGGAATGTACGCCATTTTTGCAAAGTACATAATATTCAACGAAACTATGTATGCACAAAGCAAATACTTCCACGAATCGTAAAAGCCTGCAACAAACATGCTAGCAATCAATGAAAAAAGAAAGCAAGTTGCATTTACTCCTGGCATTGCTAGCGTTAAACAATACAAAATCGGAGTTACGAGTGATATTTGACGCGGAAAAGCAATCATAAGAAAAGTTGCAAACATCCAAACGTATTGGCACACAGATTGCTGCGGGTTATGCCACAAACCAGCTGTATTGCAAGATTGCACGTCCATTGATACTACAAGAATCGCCAATATTATGAATAAAGTTCGCTGAATTTTCCAGCTTTTAACCAACTCGATAACGCGCGAAAATGTGTTCATTAACATGCGTTATCCGTTTCTTGCAAAAAATTTGGATGATTCTGCGGCGAATCATTCAAATATTGCAGATTACTATCTTGCTCACGATTTTGCATTGCAGCAAACGCGGATATTGCTTGCACTCGGTTAGAAACATGCAATTTTTTGTAAATTCTATGAATATGCGTGTTAATAGTGTTTGGCATAAGGCCAAGTTGAGCCGCAATCTGATTCGTTGTGTAACCTTTAGCAAGCAGATCCATGATTTTCAGTTCTTGAGGCGGCAAAACGCTGCGCGACCTTGATTTAGAAAGCCTAATAAAAGATTCTTGCGGTGTAGCAAAATCGTAAGCAACGTCTTTAACGCAACGGCAGCCATACACATTCTGCTTATCGCAATATTGCAAAGCTTCTGCTAGCCCTTTGAAATTGTCTTTAGCAACCATCGCTTGCCCGCCAACTTGCGAAACCATCGAAGCGTAGGATCTACAATCGTAAGAAGTCATACCAATTAAAATAATGCTGTTGTTTTTTTCGCGAATTGCGCGTATTACTTCTACTCCAGACATGTCTTTCATTGACATATCAATCAAAATATAATCTGGAGTAGTTTTTGTTACTTGGCAGTATTCCAAAGCTTGCACGCCTGATTTTACGCACCATTTGCAAGCGTACTCATTTGGCAAAAGCTTGCTGAGCACGTTTCGCATAACCGCTAAAACTAATGGGTCGTTATCTACTATTGCATACGTTTTTTGCATAATGGCTTTCTTGCATCTTATGCTACTTTTCTTATATTCTACTTTATAAGCATGCGCAAAGTAGAGCAAATCGTGTAGTAATAAATGATTACAAGTAATGCATGTAAATCAAATGTGATTATAATAAGTAACAATATGTGACTTTTGGTTGCGTTGAAAATTCATTTTTAATAATGATTGCAGCAGGATTATATGACAAAACGACTAGTAGTATTGCACTCCGCAGAAGTAGCTGCGATGGCGTTTGCCTCAGCAGCTGCTTTTATGCGTAGCTTTGACCTTTTCGCTTTGTGGCTTGTTCTAGGACTTCTTTCTGTTGCAATGTATTCTTGTGCATATTTTTTCTTGCTCAACAGCGTTATTAAAGCAAAAAATGCGTATATAGAAAATAATATATCTAAGCTTAGCGGCGCGGGCGCTAACAGCATAAGTAGTGACGTTGAGAATACAGAGAACAACAAAGATTACATAATTACTCTTGAGCAAGAACGCAAAAAAGTCGAATCACAAAATAAGCAAATACTCAACAATTACTCAAATAATTTAATAAATATTATTTCATGCTTTATTTGTGGGCTTATTCACGTTCCTTGGATTTATTACTACGGAATTGCAAATGGCGTTTTAACATTGGTGATTTTGTGGCGAGTAATAAAGCGCCCACAAGGTCACCCTATTGATGAAAGCGATTTCTAAGGAATTAATGCTTATGTTGCTTTTCTATTGCAACGTTAAATCCTTTTGCAGCTTTGTGAAAATCTTCCATGCGATCTCCATAACCGTCTGCAATAATAGCATCATCTTTTACAACAAAAGAGCCATTTTCTAGCACAATATATTTTGTAAAGAATTCTTCTAATTGCTTAGCTAATTCATCAATTTCATCTTGCGAAAGCTCTTCGCTACTATTTTCCGCAAGTTTATCTTCCTGCTCTTTAGTTTGATTGACAGTATTTTCACTATCCATATTTGTGCTATTCATGTTTGTATCTCCTTATATTTGTAATATATTCGCAACTTATATTCGCAACTTATTTGTGCGTTGCTTTAAGTCTAATTACAAACATTTTCCGCGCAATCTTGAGTACTGAGTTTTGAGTACATCATATTGCTGCAAAAAATTGCAATATTTATACTAGAAATACAAAATACGTATGAACGAGAAGCAATGTACGCGAATTAGCTACAATGCTCACAAACAAAACAGCAAATTGGAAGGGAAACAACTCATGAGCAAGTACTATATAAAACTTATTAAAGAAACGCTTATTTGGATTCTTAAGTGGGCAATATTTACAGCATTCGAATTCTTTATTTTGTACGTTGCGATTATTTCTTGGAATCATGATTTTGTACAGTTCATGCACGAATACAGTAATGCTATTATTCCATTTATAGCAACTACCGGAGCAAGCACAGCAACGATGACTCGAAACGAAGGCACTATTTTTGAAGTCAAGGAGTAAGATAGCTATGGTACTAAAACGCAATATTGCAAACAATAAGCAATTTATGATATAATTTTGTTACTCCGTGACTGCGCCATATTGCAGGTTTGAGGTTAATCTTCAACACGGCGTCTATTTTTATTATTTCAATTTTCAATAATGCGGCTACCATTAGGCACGGCGACTACTCCGAATCCTTCCGCCTTACCTTGACTATTTCTACGAACGTTATTTCTTATCATATTATAAAAAGTTGAATCTCTTTTAGAGCATTTTCTATAAACTGCTCCTGCAACTAAATCTGCAAACTGTACACCTACGCTGTGATGCGAAGCTGCTATAAATAATCCTTCAATTAAATTGTTATAATCAGCTCGATGTGAGTCATGATTATTAAGCAGATCAAAATGGAAATCATCAAGTTGCTTATTTTGCTTACTATTACGAGCATCAATAACTATCATTCCGTAAATTAGATTATGTAAATATTTATGAGCTATTGCATTTAATATAAATACGAGTATACTTTCGTCTTCTACTGGTATAGTGTAGAAATTGTATTGATACGATGCATTAACTAATGTCAAACTTCCGCAGACAATATGGAGCTAACAATGAGAAGAAATAATAAATATAACGGCATGCGCATACTTACTACTTCAACTATCATTGCAGCAATGTCACTACTTTCTGCATGTCCAATAAGTGCATTAGCTATTACCCCCCCCCCATCAGCAGAAGTAACCGTAACTAACCCAGCTCCAAAAACACAACTTGTTGTAGATGGCACAAACGGATTAGATTCCAACGATGGATCTGAAAGTAAGCCATTAAAAACTATTCAAAAAGCTCTTGAAAAAGCCACACAAAAACCTGCAAATATCAACATTAAAGGCAATTTTTCACTTAATGCACCTATAGAAATTCCACAAGGCATTACACTTTCTATCGATAAATCCGGCGCCACAATAGCAGGCTCGAATAATACCAACGATGGCATCACGCTGAAATCTGGTTCCACACTTCGCGGTGACGGCGAATTGAAAATGACTGCATTTAGGGTAGCTCTTACAGCAGAACAAGGCTCTCTTATTACGGACGGCACATACACTTTCAAAGATAACGCAGAAGAAGAAAGTCACGGAATCTACCTTGCGGGAACAGTAAAAGGTACAAGTAAAGATAAATTAAAAATTACTGCCGACGACAAATGTAATACAGATTTTTATGCTGATGGTATTACTTTCGAAAACGCTACTATTAACGTTAAATCACAAATTCGCACATGGTTTGATGCAAGAGATTTAACTTTGAAGAATTCTTCACTTACTGTAGCAGGCTTTGGAATGACATACTACGTAAACAAATTAAACATGGATAATTCGGAGTTTGTTATTAATAAAATTGGCTGGAGGAACTCAACTGGTTTAACAATTCAAGGCAACTCAACTGTTACCAATAATTCACGGATTGTTGCGAATGCAGGATCTACAGCAGGCATTTCCGTTGGAATAGAAAACGGAAAATTAACTGTTACCAACTCTACTCTTGAATTTAATAATGGTGGCACTGGCGGCTTAAATGTAAATACCGGAAAAGTAATTCTCACAGATTCTACAATCAAAGGTAATGGAAAAAATAGTGGAGCGCTTTTTGGAGCTCAAGAAAACGGCTCTATTGAACTTAGAGGAGACTGCTTAATAGATAGCCCAGCAAGTAAAAATGCAGACGGTGGAGCTGGAACAGGAAATAGCTATGTTGTTACTGGAGGCTCACACATGGTTACATATGCTCCTGATTATCACAGCAACAAGGGAAGCACTGTTCCTGTAAACGGTAAAGAAAACGGTAATGAAAAGCTAAGCCTTTTTACTCTTGCTGATAGTTCTGTGAATGAGATAAAACCAATTAACAAAAATGGAAATGCCTACATATACTCAGTTAAAAAAGTTTCTAAAGATAACGAAAAACACGTATGGGTACCAGCAGCAAAAGTGATATTTGAGCTCAACGATGCAAAAGCTGCGGAAGCTAAAAAAGCTAAAGGAGCTATATTCTCTGACTCTTCAACTAAAGCAAAAGAATCCCTTGCCATACGAGGTTACGCATTAAACTTTGCAAAAACAGTGGCAGGAGGAAGTACTGAAATACCAGCAAATCCAATTGCTCCTGGATATAAGTTCCTCGGGTGGTTCTGCAAGAACGCTCAGAATAGCGAGCAAAAATTTACTGAAAAAATGATAATTAAAAGCGACACAACAGTGTACGCAAAATGGGAAAAAGATTCCTCATCTTATGCTGTTCGCTACCATAATTGCGCTCAAGATGATGCAACATACCTTGTTAGTGAAACTAATCCAAAACGCACTAGCAAAGTTCTTTCATTCGATGAAGTTATTAAGAATAATGCAAAATTTGCCCGCGAAGGAATGGTCTTCAAAGGTTGGACCACAGAGAAAAACGGCAAAGGTGAGACTGTAAAAGCAGGTAGCAATATTGCTATAGCGAAGAATAAAAACTTAATTGACTTATATGCGAATTGGGAAGAAAAAGAATTTACAGTAAAATTCTCTGCGAATGGCGGAACTTTCTCCGATAGCAGCATCTTTAAGAAAAATACAAAAGTATTTGAGATTAAAAAAGATAAGCGCGGCGGAGAAGTTGCTGTTGTGAAGAAAACAGCAAAATTTAGCGAAAACAAGACGCTAATCAATCTTATTAAAAGTTTGGATGATAATGTCAATATAGACACACCTGGCATTAGTGGCAAAGCAAGTTCCGATTCAGATGCAAATTATACGAATCTTGCCACGCGCAAATATTATCATTTAATAAATGAGAAAAAAGAAAACTCACTCTTTGGCTATGTGTATAGCACAGATTACTACTACTGGTTCAAAGACAAGGATGGAACAGAAAAAGCTACTATTGACAATGATCCAAAAGTGAACGATGATCTTACCTTCTACCTTAAGTGGAAGATTGATCCAAGCATTGAACACATACAGCAGGAGAATATTGATCTTCCTGCAGATTTATTAACTGGCGATAACACAGCAACTACAGCATACAAAGTTACACCAGGACAAACTATTGATTTCACTGGAACAATCGCAGCTTCAGTAGTAAAAGACCAAATGAAAGCGATAGAAAATACTTTTAAAACAGTGAAAAAGGAAAATTATAGCAATATTGCTCTCAGCGATATGACATCTTCTTTCATGGCTACATTTACTATCCCAGACGGTTTAACGCTGCCTGAAAATATCACAAAAAATACGCTTAAGCTCGATGGATTCTCAGATACTTTTGCTATCCAGAATGTGCAAGTTAAAGACAAGACTGTAACAGTTACTATTAATTTGAAATCTGGTATTAAAACGTATGCGGAATTGCAGACAGCAGTACAAACAAATCTTGGCGACGCAATGAAAATCACTATTCCGGGAATAAAGATAAACCAAGATTTCTCCGGAAAAGCTACAATTGTTGGAACCGTATCGGGCTCATTCCACGCAGCTGCAACATTTAATGGAACAACGAAATTATTTGACTTTACTTGGAACGGCTCACAAACAAGCGAAGGGAAAAACTCTGACGCAGCAGCAGGTGCTAATGGTATTTCTCTCACCGTAGAATATGATCCACAAACGCCTCCAACTCCTCCGACACCGCCAACACCACCAACACCAGTTCCTGAACCAACACCAGTTCCTGAACCAACACCTATTCCAGAACCAAACCCAGAACAAACACCATGGCCAAAATATAAGCCGACTCCAGAAAAAACACAAAACACTACACCACTTCCAAAAGAAAATCCAAATAATAAAATCATAGAAAAGCGCAAAAACGAAAATAACCAACTTCCAAAAACAGGAAGCGAAATATTACTGACTGCCTTTTCTGCGATTGCAATATTCGGACTTGCTGTAGTAATAGCAAAATTAAAGCGCATAAAAATAAATAAGCAATAATTTCATAAAAAACAAACAAAATAGGGGTTAGTATTGTAAAAACAACTGCAGTACTAACCCCTATTAATACACACAAATATTCAACAATATAATCACGGTTATATTAATCACGATTATATTAAAAATTAAGGTTGCTGTAAATTATTTTGCGGATTGAATTGAAGCCTCTTGGCGAGCAACGTCAAGCGCTTTGTTGAAGGCATCGCTAGTCCAACTTGCTCCAGCAACAACGGAAATATGCAAATCTTTTAGCGGCTTTCCAATAATTTTTCCAGGGATAGCCTTTGAGAATGCATCCATATGTCCCTTGGAAATCGGTGTAAACGGATGAGACGTTATTTGCACATCGCTAACATTTCCATTTGCAACGCTTAAATTTACTTCAATATTATCTTCTGCAACCGGGCCATACGTAGCTTTGATTTTGTAGTCGCCATCTTTGTAATTGCCGGTGTCTGTTTTAGGCTGATTCTGTTGGTTTTTAGAATCTTGCGAATCTCCAGAATCCTCAATTTGCGCAGAAGATTTAGATTGCTGAGCGCCAGCATCGTACTTTCCAGAAGGATTACCGCCATCATCAGCGCTCTGACCGGAATTACCAGCAAACTCATCGTTCATCGGCACAGCACTCGGCTCACCGCAAGCAGAAAACATAGCGGACGACGCGGCTACAATCACAAGCGTAGCAACGGTTTTTGTAACTTTTTTGGATTTCAAATCATCGCGTGAAACATCGTGAAACATATTATCTGAAACCATAAAATCATCGCCTTCAAATCTTGTATATTTTAAAACCTTGCGCAACTAATCATCTAAATTCGCCAACTTAGGCGATTTAGTAGGCTCATGGTCTTGCAAAGCTTCCGCAACGCTTTCATCAATATGCGCACTCGTAAACGCAGGCTTTCCACCAATCGCCTCGTACGCTTTGCGAGCATCCTCATTATTCCAGCGCTCACCAACAAGCACACCGTGATTAAGCATAATTTCGCGATCCGCACACTGAGCAACCAAAGAATCGTGCGTTACAACAATAATCGTAGTGCCCTGGGAATGAAGCTGCTTAAACAAGTCGAGCACAATCTGCTCATTTTTTTCATCCAAATTACCAGTCGGCTCATCCGCAAGCAGCAACTTCGGGCAGTTTATAAGCGCACGCGCAACGCAAACACGCTGTTGCTCACCTCCCGAAAGCTGGCTTGGCAAATGGTGAGCGCGGTCCTTCAAACCAACTCGATCCAAAGCATCCATTGCCTGAGCTTCGTCAACAACAGAATGATAGTATTGCGCAACCATCACGTTTTCAACTGCCGTTAAATGCGGCACGAGATAAAACTTTTGAAAAACTAAGCCAATTACGTTTTTACGAACGTCTGCAAGTTGACCTGCATTCAAATCCTCAAGTTTGCGACCTTGCAAAGACACAGAGCCTTTAGATGGCGAATCCATGCAGCCAATAATGTTCATAAGCGTGGTTTTACCAGAACCACTCGAGCCAACAATTGAAAGCCACTCGCCTTCTGGCACAGTAAGCGACAAATCGTCAACCGCGCGAAGAGATCCATAAATCTTGGAAATATGGTCCAAAGTCAAAAGCATTTTTGGCGTAGCTTTTGTGTTCTCCGGCTTAGTTTCTTTATTCTCTGTCATATTAAATCCTTAACTCAAATCCTTAGTAATCACTCTAAAATCACTCTAAAAGCTATTCTTCTCGAAGCACAATCGCAGGGTCAATTTTTGAAGCGCGCAAAACAGGCGGCAACGCAGCAACGCAAGAAGCAATCAGGCTAAATGCAACAGAAAATGCAACAAGCCACCAATTCACGCCCAAATCTCTAGCAAACACCATTGCTGCAAGCAAACGAGCAAACACATACCCTACTGCAGTACCAGCAATGCCGCCAATCAAGCCGTATAATCCAGCTTCGGCAGTAAATTCCACGCCAATACTCTTGGCACTTGCACCCAAAGCTTTACGCAAGCCAATTTCGTTTCGACGCTGCTGCACAATCGAAGAAATAGTGGTACTCACACCAACCATCATCAACACTAGAACAACTAGCGACACAATGCAGAACAGGCTGCGAAGCATTGTAATAATACCAGTGTCAGCAGCAGTAACTTTAGTAACCTGCTGAGCGCGCACACGCATAGAAGTCATGTCGTTAATACTTCTCACAACAGCATCAACACTAGGCGCAGAAGACGAGTAAGCAATCACGTCTGCTCCGCGCTTAACTCTAGTAAGAGTATTCACATCCGCATTAAGAGCATAAAGCATAGAATCTTCCGCGCCGCCAGTGTCTAAAATGCCACAAACGCGGAAAGTTGTGCCGTGAGTATCCATAATATCCGTTGAAACGCGGCCTTCAACAAGCTTTTGTTGAGAAGATTTTTGCGCAGACTGATATGAAGACTTACTTGCAGACTTACTTGCGGACTTACTTGCGGACTTTTCTGCCGGCTTATGCGAACCGTCAGTATTATCCGAAGACCTATACGCAATCGCAATACGAGAACCTATTTTTAAGCCCATCGCCGAAGCAACATCTCGCCCAACCATCACATTTCCGCTGCTCGGCCAAGAGCCATCCACATTCCAATGCTTATTAAGCGACTTTACCGAACGCACATCAATGCCTGCTAAAACATACGGAGCTGCGTTAATACGCACATTTTCGTAACGATATGTAGCAGAACGCATAGCACCTTTTGCAAGAACCATATCGTTTGTGTGCAAAACCATTGCGCGATCAATACCGTTTTTCCACTCACCCTCTAAAGGAGTTACGATAATATTCGCTCCGTACGCGCGCATTTCGTCGCTCATCTGCTGAGGCACAACCAAGCAGATTGCAGCCAAACAAAACAGCGTAGCAGCACCAACAAGAGTTGCAATAACAGCCATTAAAGCACGCGATTTTCGGCGAAATACCGCGCTAAATAGCATAGTTATAAACATCGAATTGTTGGAAGTCATATAAGATTTACCTGCCATGAAGCACCTCCGCAGGACGCACACTCAGAATCGAACGAATCGACGAGCCTGCAGCCGCAAGCACAGTCAACGCAAGCAGCACAAACACCAGAACAAATACCATTGGTCGGAACAAAATCGCAGAGCCAAACACTGTAAAACCAATAATCTGCGCAACCGCAAATCCTAAAGCCATGCCAAGTAACGCTCCACCAAACGCAATAACCGCGGTTTCCATAAGCATAAGACGAGCAACAGCACCATCACGCGCACCTAAAGCCTTGAGTAAGGCAAGCTCGCCCGAACGCTCAGAAATAGAAGCAGCCATAAGATTCGCCACAGCAACAGCCGCAGCAATCAAGCTCAAAGCAGTCATCAAAACCATAACAGCGCGCGTCTTATTTAACACGTTACCCTGAAGAGCTGCAACTTGACGAACCTGCTTTGCAACAGCTCCAGGAATTACCTCCTCAATTTGGTAAGTAATCGAACTCGGGTAAGCAGTGCAATACCA
Organism: Gardnerella sp. Marseille-Q9185; assembly: GCF_046508745.1. Lineage (NCBI taxonomy): Bacteria > Bacillati > Actinomycetota > Actinomycetes > Bifidobacteriales > Bifidobacteriaceae > Gardnerella > Gardnerella sp. Marseille-Q9185. The sequence continues at coordinate 127,997 of NZ_JBKFWK010000003.1, read as the reverse complement.
AGTTTCCCACTCTTCCTGGCTGAGCGCTGCCGGATTTTTAGCCGCCTTACGCGCTAAATCATTTTCCGGAGTAGTAAGCGCTTTTACCTCAATCAAATCAGCCATATTCGGCTTATTTGCAAGGTTTTGAGCATCGCTAGAGCTTGCGTAAATTGCGTTATTATCGTCGTCACCAGAATCGTATATGCCAACTAAGCGCAGCGAAACCTCACGTCCGTCGCGAAGCAAATGCAAACGCTGGCCAAGTTTTAAGTGCAAGCGCTCAGCTAACTGCGAACCTACCATTGCTTCGGATTGATTATCTTTTGCCCAACGGCCTGCATTAATTTTCCACCAAGAGCGCAAGCCTCGAACACCAACAACAGTTGTTTCCCCTGAAGCGAGCGCAAGCTTGCGATTAAACCAAGTTCCAACAATAGGCACAACAGTTTTAGTAGAAGACTTCGATTCAAGATTTGCGTGAACTTTTATTTTCGGCGCAAAATTCGTAATATTAAACGCCCAAAAAATCATTTTAATTTTTGCAGCGTCTGATTCCTTCAAAAAAGCAGTAGACTCTTGGCTTTCGGCAGCTGCTAAATTATGCAAAGAAGCAGCGTCTTCCTGCTCGCGAGAAGCATACAAATCATTTACAACAGCGCTAGATTTTGGCTGAACAACAATATTCGAACCGTACGAGCTAAGCTCGGCGTTAATCTTGTCTCCAACGTCGTACACAACGCTAAGCATTGACACGCTAACGCACGCACTTAAGCACACTACAAGCGCAATCAGCACACGCTTTTTTATTTGCCTCACAAGAGATCGAGCAACCATGCGCATCATAAACATTAGTTGCTCCTTACTTAAAGTGCGAACTAAGCACGTCTAAATCAGCAGTATGAATTGTGATTTTGCCATGCCCAGCCTTGTACGGGAACGGAATCGGATTGCAACCACCTTTAAATCCAATAGTTGCTAAGTTAATTGCTACGTCACATTTACGGCAAATAATCTTACCGTCTTTTTCGTAGTAGCCTGCATCTCCACAGTTTTCACACGCGTCCAAGCCAACACCGTACGCTCCACCATTCTTTTTAATGATTATAAAGCGCATAACAGTGCCATCTTTTGCTTTGTATTGGAAACGATGAAGGTGGCCGTCTGAAATTTGCACAAAGTTGATAGTTGCCAAGCCATCGTGCAATTCGTACGGTTCAGGAGGCGTAAGAGTTGGCTTAATATTCATAATAGATACGCCTGCAGTAAGCGTAAGTATTACTGTAAGCGCAGCCAAAAGTGCTGCGAGCGCAGACTTTCGAGATTTCCGCTTAAAAGCTCGCTTTGTGCGAATTTCTGCAGCATTTTCGCCAACTACTGCCGTCTTAAAACCGATTACGAGAGACGCAACTGCAGGAATCAAAAATACGCTAATTTGCGCCATAATCATAAGCGGATTATTGTTAATCAGCCAAACAAGCACGCTGAAAGAAAAGTCGTCAATATAAAGCAGAATACTTCCTTGCATAATCTGCAAAAGTGAAGTTACGTGCTGCACAAGCAGAATAATCATGCTGAGCACAATTGCAATTTTGAAGGAAATTGCGTTAGATGTGGCTCGCAAAGAGCGCACCATAAGACTTATGCAAATCGCGGCAGCTGCACCAAGCACGAATCCGAGCGCGCGAAGAAGCATGTCGGATGTAAAAGGCGGCGTACTTGAATCTACAAAAATAGTAAGCTGCAAAATAACATCCGGAAGCGCATAAAATACTGTAAATGCTAGTGCGCACGCGCCGATTGCGTTGCTTATGTGCATTGCAAGTGGATGCTCACGCCAGTTTTCAACGGTTTTGCGAGAGCGAATTACAACAGCAATCGCTGCAATATCGAAAGGAACTGCAACGCAAAGCGCCGGCATGTTCACAAAGTTACGCTGATTAATTACTACGCTTGCGCGAAGAATTGCAAAAATAAGTGCAGCAACTGTGCCAAACGACAATCCGTACAGTCTCCAGCGTGCACTCAGCGGCTTATCTCGCCCCTCACCCACTGTAAGAGAAGCACTTAAGCCCATTGTAAGTAGCATAAGAGGGAGCAGCCCAGGAAGCACTGTCACGAACAGTCTGAGCATAACTCCCTCCTTTGCTATTAGTTACAATCTATTATTCAATAGTTTCTAATATTTACTAACTATTACTAATTATTACTAACTATTACTACCACTGGCGAGGAGTGTACTTCCAGTCGTCGAATGTGGCCTTGATTGGCTCAGTCCAGAAGCGGCCGGTTACGCCGGTAGCAGGATCGACGTGAAGCATCCAACCCTTCTTTTCTGGGGATTCGACTGAAAGCACGAGCTTGTAGTTTCCAGCCTTGTCGAGCTTAACGTTTGCACCGTAGTGAGGACCATCGGAAGCATTCATCTGCATGAAAGTACCCTTGACAACAGATTCACCGCTTGCCTTGTCAACAATCTCATAGTTCACAGTCAAATCTGGAATGAACTCGCCCTTACCGTAGCCGAGCTTAGTGCCTTTTTGGTTAGCATGAATATCTGCCTCAAGGTGGAAGCTAGCCTCTGAAGCCTTCAAACCCATGCCAGCTGGAACCATGTCCACTGGCTGGAAGTACACAGCGCCAATAGTAAGAGGTCCAATGTTTTGATCCTGGTGAGGGCCAACTGGAACCTCTTCAAAGCCCTTATCGCCGCCTTTGTCATCAGCCTTGTCGTCAGCCTTCTGCTCTGTTGACTGTGACTTAGAAGCAGACTTTGCGGAATTTCCGTTAGAACCGCAGCCAGCAAGCGCAAGCACACCTGCGAGAGCCAAAGCTACAATTGCCATCATTTTTTTATTCTTCATATCTAACCTTTTCTTTTGATTGATTAGTTATTTTTATTATTTATTGTTTAGTTGTTATTTAGTTATTTATTTATTGTTTATTTGTTGTTTATTTAATTTTGCCTATTTACCTTCTATCGCGCGCTTTCCACGACTCCGCGCAATAGACACGCAAAGTAGCGAAATTACCACGATTGCAGCAACAATCTGAGCCGTAATCGTTTCCACGTACGGATAGAACCCAAGCCAATCGTTAGTTGGCAAGCCTTGAATATACATACCTGCGAGCGCATCACCCTCAATAAGAGCATGCACGCCGCCGCCGGCAAAAATCACCACAAGCACAGACATAAGAGCACTTGTGCCAGCAAAGAATGGGCGAATTGGTATGCGAACGGAAGCAAAACGAATAAGCAAGAATATAACTACCAGAACTGCAGCAGCGGCAGCAAAACCGCCCCAAATCAGGGAGTCAGCTCCGCTTGAAACAGCAAAAATAGCCTGATAGAAGATTACAGTTTCTGCGCCTTCTCTAAACACCGCAAGGAAGCTAAGCAGAGCGAGTGAAATCAGGCTGCCTTTAGACACTGCAGCCGTAGTCTGATCACTAATATACTTATTCCACGCTTGTACGGAAGAACGCGAAATCATCCAGTTGCTTGTGTACAAAAGCATAAGCATTGCAAACAGTGCAACCACGCCTTCTGTAATCTCTTGCTGAGGTCCAGAACCGTTGAAAAGTAAGCCAAACAGAGCTGCAACAATCAACGAAGCCACAATACCGGCAGCAAGTCCTAAGTAAATGTACTTAACCATGTTTTTGTGGCCGGATTTAATCAGGTACGCAATAATTGCGGCAACAACCAGCAGCGCTTCCAAGCCTTCGCGAAGCAAAATCACAAAAGCTTGGCCGAAAGAACTGGTTATAAACTGCATAAACGGATTCGCGTTTGAAGATGCGCCTTTGTCTAATTTCGCCGAGTCTTCAATAAGCATTGCTTTAAGATCCGTTACGAACTTTTTAGCTTGCTCAACCGTTTTTCCGTTGTTCATTGCTTGGCGGCACTCTTTGAACTGATATTCGACTGTTGAAACGCGACTACCGCTTATTGCATTCATTACGTTCTTTTCAAAACCGAGCTTTTCGTAATACTGATAGTAGGCTTCGTTGATTAAATCAACTGCTGCTGCAACTTGAGACTTGTTGCCTTTTGCAGATTTGTAGGTTGCAACGGATTTGTCGAGAATAACGTTCATTTCTCGAGCAACTTGACTCCACGTACGGCCATTGCGTCCAAGATTCTTCTTTTTTGCAGCGTCAAGCTTTTTACGCTCTGCTTTGATTTGCGCACGAAGCTTTTGCGCGTAAATATTCGGCTTATCTATTTTTGAGTTTGAGTCAAGCTGAGCTGTAGTTTGCGCAACATCTTCCGAAAGAGCTTTCGACACAGCTGCTATTTGATCTCCCTGATTTTGCTGATACACAAGCGTTTGCAACTGCTGGAATTGATCGCTTTGCGATTGAACTTTATTCTGACCAAAAGTATCTCGAACAACAGTAATCATATTCGAAGCAACATAAACGGAATTGTAAGCTGCCTGGAATCGTGTGGCAGCTCCCGAATTATTGCCGCTTTTATATTCACTTTGGCCCTGATTCAATTGGCTATCAATCGCCTTAGAAACATCCGACCAACTAGCGTACGAACGATCTGCGTCTGTTGCAAAAGCTGGCATAGTTACAGCAAACGAGCTTATAACAAAACTCGCAAACGTGCACATAGACATGCACATAACCATGCATACAGCCAGCATGAGCGCGGTAGCACCGGAAACAACTCGGCGCACACTTTTACACGCGCGCATAACATCTCCTCGTGTCTTCTTACACTTCCTGCTTCTCAACGCGCTCTACCCCGATTGAGCGCACCCAACTAAAACTTGCCATCAAAGGCCCCACAGGTACATGATATCGACATATCATGTAGATTGATATAGTTCGGAGCAAAAAACACGCAAATATTGCAAAAATGATATTGATAACGAGAATTATCTTTCGTTTTGGTTGAAACTGATAAGCCCAACAAACTCATTAAACATGTTTCTCATACTTTCCACAATGCGACTTTTCTTCTCAGTGCGCGCCTTAGCCGCAGCGCCATTGCTATAATCCGCCAGCTTCTCCAACTCTTTTTCGTTAAGCTGCGCAATAAACCCTTCAATAAGCTTCTTTTTACTACGCAACTGCGGGCTAGAGTCAACCGCCACCCTAATAGAAGCAAGAACATTTTTATCTCTGATTTGTGTTGGAGTTTGCTGTGCGTATGGGGGTTTTGAGTGTTGAGTGTATTGCTTTCGGTTTTGTTTGCTACTAGTGGCATTCAAAACCGAAAGCTTTTTTGTTTGTTTTTGTTCTATTTGTTTCCATACTGCGTTTTGAGCGTTTTGAACGTTTTATGCGTTTTGTGTATAGCTATAATCTTATATGCGATTTTGCAAGTCACATCTGCATTTGTTATTTCGTTTCATTTGTTATCTCATCTCTTTTTTACCAAATTGTGTTATTGCAATCAAAAATACAAACACAGATATTGCAATTGCACATGGCAAAAATGGTATAAGATTAAATCCGTTTCCTAATCCTGTTGATGTAACTGCATGTAGAGAGCGGGAGACCATATATCCGCTGTAACAATAAGGATAAACTATCCAAAGTGGAGTATTTGCTATTAATACGCCAGGAATTACAAGAAGTATATTTAATCCAACGGATAACATTGACTTTTCAAAAAGCACAGTAATCGCCCACATGACTATTACGCTTGGAATCATAGTCAAAAACAGATCTAAACACCATTTTAGTAGATACATAATTGGTAGCGTTTCTGTAACTCCCGTGCTACTGGTTGCAAACAATCCTGCTATAACGAATACGGCAAAAAATACGACCATTTCCATAAGCAAATAAAATAGCAGTACGCAAAATTTTGCAGCAGAAATCGCGTATCTGCTAACAGGCAGTGCCAGCATTTTTAGTATTCCGTTATTGCTTGTTTCTCGTCCTGCAATCATCACGCAGATAACAATCATACTAAGCGGAAGCAGATAATATGAGTAGACTAATGCGCTTTGAAGAAACATAGCAGCCCATGCGTTTGTATATTCTGGAGTGAAGTAGCTATGAAGGCTTGCTACACCAGATCCAACCACAAGTAATGGCGCAATAAAAATCAAAGGAATAATTTTACTACGCTTTACTTTCTTAAATTCGATTCTAAAAAGTTCAAAAAATCTCATTTTCATAATCTCCTTATTCATAGTGCAGGTTCTTAGCCGCCCACAATCCAGAACATAAAAACAGAAGTGTTTCAACTATGGATACGATTACGACCGTAGTATTAGGTTGCGCGCTCATGGCAACTGCTGGTTTTAGCATAACTATAAAAGGTGATGCCATAAAAAGCACAATGTCTGAAGAAGCCAATGCCATGCCGCTTAAAAATCCTGCTACACCAATTCCAAGCGTCACCCACATGTTTTCAAATCGTGATGATACAAAAATCATAAAGGACAATACAGGCATTGACGTAATAAATGAATATGCAGCAAAAGATATAAGAGTACTTACATTAAACGTACCTTGTGGCAAATCTGTTACACCGATTTTTGCAAGTGCTAAATTTTGTATGCAAATAGCGATTAGTAACAGAACAGTCAGCAGTATAAATTTGCATAGGTACATAGCAGGAACGCTCATAGGCAGCATATGCATCTTTTTTACTGCATTTCCCTTAAATTCCATGTTGTAGATAATGCATGCTGCGACTATTATGCCGAACATGTTTAACACCATAATCATGCCGTAAAGCTGTGTAAGAAGAATATCCATAGGAGCTAAAGGCAGGTTTAATAATGTATTTTTTCGTACAATAAAATTCACAAAAGCGTACGCTGCTCCCATAACGCCAATAGCAATCATAAGAGCTATAAAGCCAGTTCTCTTGCATTTTTTTAGTTCGATTACAAGCGTTTTCATAGTCTTGCACTCTGCTTCCTGATTTTATTGTCTTCATCAATCATGGATAGGAACATATCTTCCAAATTGTCGGAAGCAAAACCAGATTGTAATGCATGCTGTCGTAGTTCATCTAAACTACCTTCAAATAACAAGTGTCCGTGATTAAGTATTCCAATATCATCTGCAATAAGCTCAATTTCGGATAGCATATGAGAAGAAATAAGAATCGTGCAATCGTAAAGATCTGGCAGTGACTTAATCAGATTTCGGATTTCGTGTATGCCAGATGGATCGAGTCCATTTGTTGGCTCATCTAAAATCAAAATAGGTGGTCTACCAAGCAATGCTCCAGCAAGACCAAGCCTTTGCTTCATGCCAAGCGAATATTTTTTTGCAAGACGGTCTGCAAACTCAGAAAGACCTACTAATTCTAATGCGTCATCAACTGCACTCTTAGGTAGTTCTAAAATGCGACGTATAATGTCAAGATTTTCTCTACCTGTTAGATTTGCATAGAAAGATGGTGATTCAATAAATGAGCCTATTTCTTTCAAAATAGGTATGCGATCGGCAGGAAACTGCTTTCCGTCGATTGTAAATACACCTTTTGTTGGAGCCGTAAGACCTAGGAGCATTTTCATTGTTGTAGATTTTCCAGCTCCATTTGGCCCAAGAAAGCCGTAAATGCTACCTTTGCGAATATGAAGTGAAACATCATTAACAGCAATAAATGATTTATATTTTTTTGTTAAATGTTCTGTTGTAACAATATTGTTCATGGCAATATCTCCTTTCAGGATTTATGATATTGCGTCAACCTTTCTACAACATTCTCTTCACCTTACATCTACCTTACATTTTTATGCGATGTCAAAAAATGAATATTCACATGGCATAATATATGTTAGGGGGTTCTCCATGAATCGGAATGATTATTTATTGAACAAGCATCTGCTACTTGTCGATGATGAGCAGGAACTTCTAGATATGGTTGTGTCCATATTAAACGAATACGGTTTTTATAATATAACGACTGCAAAAAGTATAAAAGATGCAGTAGAAGCAACACAAAAATTACGTCCAGAATTAGCAATCCTTGATGTTATGCTCCCAGACGGTAATGGGTTTGAGTTAATGAAGCAGATAAAACAATATAGTGATTGTCCTATTTTATTCCTTACTGCTTGCGGTGAAGATGAAGATAAGTTTAAGGGATTTGACTTAGGAGCAGACGATTATATTGTAAAACCGTTTCTTCCAAAAGAGCTAACGTTTCGCATTATGGCAATTTTAAGACGAAGCTACAAGAGCGAAAATCCCATTGTTAAACTGAAAAATAGTCAGATTGATTTTTCTTCTGCCCAAGTAATAAAAAATAACGAACATATTCCACTCACAGCCAAAGAATATGATTTACTTTCTGCACTTTATAGAAATGCTGGATGCATTGTAACAATTGACGCGTTATGTGAAGCTGCATGGGGAGCTAATCCTTTTGGATATGAAAATTCTTTAATGGCACATATACGTCGTATCAGAGAAAAAATAGAACTCAATCCATCGCAGCCTGTTTCTTTAATAACAGTTAAAGGTTTAGGATATAAGCTGATTGTGGAGTAAAGCAGAATGAAAAGCATACCAAAACTAATACAACGCTTCATAAGTATTTTTCTACTAAGCTCTGTGCTTATAGTATTAATGAATATTATTGCGTTTATTGTACTTATAGGGAATTACGCTCCCGATAAAGAGATGTCTCCTTATAGCATAGCAAAAGAGACGGGAGAAGCATTACAATTATCCGCAAGTGGGGATTATGCATTATCCAAAAATATGTCTTCCAAATTGACAAATTCTGGCGCATGGGCAATTCTGATTGATAATAATACGTTGAAAGTCGTGTGGAAAACAGAAAATGTCCCTGCGGGTATTCCAAACGACTATACTTTGTCTGATATAGCTAATTTGAGCGTTGGTTACATTGATGGTTATCCAACTTACACTGGCAAAAATAAGGATGGAGTTGTAGTAGTTGGATTTCCGCACAACAGCTTTTGGAAACATACGCGACCAAGTTGGAACTACAGTTTAATTTCAAATTTTCCGCAGATTGTTTTAAGCGTATTATTTATCAACATTTTGCTGATTCTTGGAATTTATTTAATAGCTAATATAAAACTACTAAAATCAATTAATCCGATTACAAAAGGGATACGACGTTTATCTAGTGGGGAAAGCGTGCATATTCCAGAAACAGGAGCGCTTTCAGAAATTTCATCTAACATAAATTCTGCTTCCGATATTTTGCAAATGCAAAAAGAACAATTGAGAAAAAGGGAGACTGCAAGAGCAAATTGGATAGCTGGGGTTTCGCATGATATTCGTACGCCGTTATCTATGGTGATGGGATATGCGGGACAGTTAGAAAATTCTCTACATATTTCGCAAGAAGATCGTAAAAAAGCGACGATGATTATTAAGCAAAGTGCCAGAATGAAGAATTTGATTAATGACCTTAATCTGGCTTCAAAACTTGAATACAATATGCAACCAATTATGAAAAAAGAAGAAAATGTTGTTGCTGTTGTTAGGCAAGTTGTTGTGGATTTTATGAATATGGGTATGCAAGATGAGTTTTCGATTAAATGGGAAACGGACGCAGAATTGACTGTTTGCAATATTAATGTAGATAAAGATTTATTAAAACGAGCAATATCTAATCTTATTCAGAACAGCATATCTCATAATGAAAATGGGTGTACGATTTATGTATCCGTTGCTGCAAACAATAATAATTGTATTATTTGTGTTGAAGATAACGGTATAGGTGTTTCAGATGAAAAAATCGAAAAGCTTAATCATGAACCGCACTATATGATTTGCGATACAAGTACTGCAGAGCAACGGCATGGTTTGGGTTTGCTGATTGTTCAGCAGATTATTGGCGCTCACAATGGAACAGTTGATATAAGTAGAAGCAAATACGGTGGGTTTAAGGTTGAGTTAACAGTGCCAAGTAAAAATGTGGGTTATAGGTCTTTTGGCCTATAACCCAAATATACAGTATTTATTAGTTGTCTTTTTTGCACACTGCCAGAAATAATTAAGCCGTTATCTCTAAGATGTCGCATTAAAGAATCAACTGTTTTATAAGACATCACACATAATCTTCTTCTCTGCAATTTTTTACTTTACAGTAAAATTTATTCTACAATTTTACTATGCACATTTGAAAGTGGAAGCTGATTGCAACGCTACCGTATTGCTTGCGTCTAGCTTCGATTCTTGCAAGCAAGCTAGCTCGCATAGTCATTATTGGGCATTAGTTGGCATTATTCTGCGTTAGTCAACACTATTCGGCATTATCCAGCATTATTCAGCAAAAAAGCGCGCGGGGAAGGCGGCCGTTTTACGAAGCGCATGATTTGGCGAGATTACAGCAAACTCAGCACTGGTGGTTTGCACGATTTTTTGCAAATCGCTTTCTTGCGAAACGAACAACGCAGTTGCGAGCGCGTCGGCATAAGCTGTTGAAAAAGCGCAAGTTTTAGCAGGAACGTAAGTCCAACTTGCAGAAAGTTTTTGCGCAGGAGTTCCATCTAAAGCGTTAATCAAGTGAGTCGCAATTAAATTAGACTCAAAGCCATTTGCATCTTTTCCTAAATAACTTGCGTCTTTTACTTTCCAACGCTTTCTTGCACTAGACGATGCACACAGCGCTCCGCTTGCAATTGATACCACACCTACCGCTTGAGTTGTGTCAAACGGATTTTCCAGAGCCACTTTTATTTGGCTATTTTCTTCACTAAAACAAGCGCACATATCTCCGCCAGCGTTTACCAAAAAATCGCAATCCGCAGGCGAATCACAATCCGAAGGCGAATCGCCGCTAAGCCCATCTTTAATAATCTTCGCTACAAGATCTACAAAATAGCCCTTCCCAGCTGCCCCAAAATCAAGCTGCACTGGCTGATTTGTATGAAGCGTTGCGCTGCCACTATCTCGCGAAATATCTGCCCACTTAACTGGCAGAGCGCGGCGATAATTAGCCCAACTGCCTATATTAGAACTCGCGCTAGCTGCCGACTCTGGAACGAATTGCACAGAATTGTTGTAGCCAAGCGCAAGCAAATCCGCGCCAATGCACGCGTCGAAAGCACCGCGAGTGGCATCGTAAAACTCGCTATAAAGTGCAAAGAGTGGCCCAGCCCATGCTGGAAACTCAAACTCGCCGCCATGCTCCGCACGAGCCATGCGCGAAACAAGCGAATCTGCACGAAAACGCGAAAGCACCGATTCATACTCTTCAACAAAAGCGCGAATCCGCTGCTCAGCGCGCTCAGGAATCGGCTTGCTGCTGGAAATAATAATCCCAGTTCCAAGCGCGCGCTCAAACGCCATTACATTCCTAAACATCGCTTGCCTCACGCAAACATTTCATTCGCTTTTTTAGAAAGCTCATACCGAATAGGACGTTCGCCAATAGAATCAACCATTCCAAGATCAATCAAACCGTTAAGCGCGCTCACAATCTTTCTCTCACCAATCTTCTCATCAATTGCATTGCCAACGTATTCGCTTAGTTGCTTGCGAGTCATTGGAGTTGGATTATACGAAAAAAGCTTATTTTGCAACAAAATAGACAGAGCTTCACGCTGCACTTTAGAAATTTCTTCCTCTGGAAAAAGCTCACGCAGCTTACCCATACAGTAAATAATGTGCTTTAATTGCACACTAATATTCTCAAACACTTCGCCCTGTGCTTTTACAATATATTCCAACATTGTGCAACAAAACATAGTTAAATCATTGCAATTAAATAGTTCCTGAGCTTTAGAAAAAGCAGCATAGTATCCAGACTTTTCTGCATAAATTATAGAACTTAAGCTCAAAATTGTTGGCATTGAAAGCTGCTCATGCAATTGCAAAGCAAGCAAAAACCGCCCAGTTCTGCCGTTTCCATCATAAAATGGATGCACGCTTTCAAAAGCATAGTGGCACATGCACGCCTTAATAAGCGTTGGAACGTCACTACTATTCATCAAACGCAACATCTGCGTTAAATGCTTTTGAATTTCCGCTTCCGTTGCATCTCCATCATGTACTACATTATTTGCACCATCGCGAATACTTACTTTTCCACTCCTAAAAATCTCACCATCTGGAATATTATTTGTTTCTAATTCGCCCTGCATAATACTGTCGTAGATTTTTCGTATATCTTGCAAGGTTTGTGGAATCGAAGTGTCACATTCATTTGAATCTGCAAGTTCAAGAAAAAGCTTAGTAAATTCACTAAAACGCGTATGATTATTCTGCTCGTTTGCAGCATCAAGTGCTTTGGAAAGCTCTTTTCTAGTGCTGTGAACACCTTCAATAATGTTGGTATTTTGCACTTCTTTTGCAATAAGTTGCATTAAATATTCGCGTTGAGCAAACCGCGACAACTCGTTCCACGCTTTTTCAACCGCTTTTTCAGTATTCGCAATATAATTCATGCACGTTACAAGATCCGTTACACACATTGCAAAAATCTCATGCGCATCAAATATGATTCCAGAACGATAGGTTGCAGGATTATCAATGCGCAAGCGATATTCTTCTTCCGCAATATCGCAAGGTTTCGCATTACTTTTAGACATTGCAACTATTGTGCGTATTGTTTTGTAATCCATAATGCGACTCCGTTTATATTATTGCGTTTACATTATTGCGTTTATGCTATTGATGATTTTGTAGTAATGTCTTGCAATATTTTGCTTGCGATATTTTTGCATATACGCAAATAACGCATTTATCACAAAATGATTGCATAGCTAACGTAAAAATCTATTCTATACCTACATTTTGCCAAAATGAAGGCATAGCGAGTAAAAAACATTCATCTATACCGACATTTTGGCAAAACAGCGGTATAAACTACTCACGCGCGTGCTGTTTTAGTCGCTTAGCATAAATAGGAAAGCATACGAAGAAAGGGCTTGGAGCCTGATGCCCCTAGTAGCACCAAACCCAAGCCCTTTAACAAAACCGACTCGTTTCCCTAACAAACAAGCCAGCCAAACACTCAACAGTCACGCCCCCGAAAGCCAGCGCACAACACTACCGTGAAGAAAGAGATTTGGCAAAACAGTAGAATCATGCAAAAGCCCGAAAGCAAACCCGCCACAAAGCACTAGACAGCATTCGCAGCACGTTGAGTGAAAGATTTAACAAGTGAGCGCACCATACTCACATACAGCACGCTCACAAATCATTAAACAATCAACACACTTAATGTGCTAAAAGCTTAGTGACGGATCTTGCGAAGAGCAACACCCATGCCAGCAAGCACGGAAGCAGCAACAGCAGCCAAAGCTACAGCAGCACCAGTCTTAGCCAATGGAGCAGCCTTCTTAGCTTCAGCCTTCTTGTCAGCCTTCTTATCAGACTTCTTGACATCAGCCTTCTTGCCACCAAGATTGTTCAAGAACTTAGCAAAGCGTTCCTTACTTTCCTTGTAAGCCTTCTCAGCTTTAGCAAGCTCATCCTTGGCTTCCTTCTCATTCTTAGTAGCAGCAGAAATACTATCTAAGAATGGAACATTAGTGTAGTAAGACTTACGCAAAGCAGCAGCAGCTTCATGTTCACCTTCAGCGTCAAGATAATCAGCCTGAGCCAACATATCAGCCCACTTAGCCTTCAAAGCATTCAAAGCAGCAGTAGCTTCATTAGCCTTGGACCTAGCTGCTGAAACCTCTGCAGCACCACGACCATTCAAGGTGCCCAAAGCACCATCTACAATATCTCCCTTTTCGGAACCGTTAAGGAAGTTTTCGAAGGCCTTGGACTTATCAAGCTTCTCTAAAACTGCCTTATTTTCTTCAGCTTTTTTCTCTTCAACTTTTTTATTCAACTCAGCTGCATCAGCCTGTTCCTGCTTCTTAGCATTCTCAATAACTTCTTTAGGTAAATTCGTACCGTCAGCCATTGCTGGGGCAGCGAAAGCCAAGCCAGAAACGAGGGTGGCGCCAGCAGCGAGTGCGGCGATAGCCTTCTTATTCAACATAATATTTTCCTTTCTTCTTCTCCACCACGCTTAAAACGCAGTGAAAAACATAAACCCACAAAATCAATCTCTTGTGGATAACTTTCAGATAGAGCATCCAGCTGAAAGCTGTTATTAACATACCCCCCCCCCGTTCGAAAAAGTCAAGAGCAAAAACAAGCGTCCAAAACAAAAAACATCAACAAAATTACAAAAATATTCAAGTAAAAGCGCGTAAAACTATAAAAAATACGCTAAACAGCAATGTTTAATCGTAAAAAATACTATTTCACGATTTTCAAAGATTTTTCTCAGAAAACTCTCAGGAAACTCGCGGCAGCTCCTCCGCACTGCCCGCAAACCCTTGAAAAACCGTCACTTTTCCCGCGACACGCGCGGAGGTCGCCTTCACACACGACATAAACTACTCACGACTGAGTCGTTTTGGTCGGATTTTCTTGCGTAGGCGACATAAATTACTCACGCGCTGAGCAGTTTATGCAGATTACCCCGAAATTAGTCAAAAATCAGTCATAATAACAAAAAAGGTAGGAGCTTGAGAATACCCAAACTCCTACCTTGTAAGAGATTACCTTACTTACGTAAGTTTACAAACTTACAAAAGCAACAAACTTACATAAGCAACAAAAGCAACCTAAATCACCTTAGCGTTAGGCAGCACGTTGCCGTCTTTATCAACGTTACAACTGTGCTCAACAGCAATCGTAATATTGTCAGAGTCAACCGAGAAGAAGCCGTCCGTCACCTTAAAAACGTGACGCACACCCTTCAAATCGTCAACCTTCACAAAACCGTGATCAATCAACGCAAGCACAGCCTCATGCCCAGGAAGCACACCCATTGCGCCATTCACAGAAGGAATGACCACAAACTTGGCGTCACCTTCCCAAACAGGATGCCTGGCTGCCACAACACTAACGTGCAGCGATTTTACTTGCTTCTCTGCCATGATCACGCACCAAACTCTTGCTGCATGTCGTGCCAACGACGCTCAAGATCGTCAATGCCACCAATACCCGAGAACGCCTGTTCCGGAATATCATCGTAAGTACCATTGCAAATGCGAGTAAACGCCTCAATGGTTTCGTCTGCTGGCACATAAGAACCTGGACGGCCTGTGAACTTTTCAGCCACGTAGAAGTTCTGACCAAGGAACTGCTCAATCTTACGAGCACGGCTCACAGTGGTCTTATCTTCCTCACCAAGCTCATCGATACCAATCAAAGCGATGATGTCCTGAAGCTCCTTGTTGCGCTGCAAAATAGCCTTAACGCGGTTTGCGCAATCGTAGTGAGCCTGACCAACGTAACGCGGATCCAAAATTCTAGAAGTAGAAGTCAAAGGATCCACAGCTGGGTAAATACCCTTAGCTGCAATATCACGCGAAAGCTCAGTAGTTGCATCCAAGTGCGTAAAGGTTGTTGCAGGTGCAGGATCAGTGTAATCATCAGCAGGCACGTAAATAGCCTGAAGCGACGTAATGGAATGGCCGCGCGTAGAAGTAATACGCTCCTGCAACGCACCCATTTCATCCGCCAAGTTTGGCTGGTAACCAACTGCAGAAGGCATACGACCAAGCAATGTGGACACCTCAGAACCAGCCTGAGTAAAGCGGAATATGTTATCGATGAACAGCAACACATCCTGATTCTGCACATCGCGGAAGTACTCAGCCATAGTCAACGCGGTAAGAGGCACGCGAAGACGAGTCCCAGGAGGCTCATCCATCTGACCAAAGACAAGTGCCGTTTTCTCCAAAACGCCAGCTTCAGCCATTTCGCCAATCAAATCATTACCTTCACGGGTACGCTCACCAACGCCAGCAAACACAGAAACACCACCGTGGTTCTGCGCAACGCGCTGAATCATTTCCTGAATCAACACGGTTTTACCAACGCCTGCACCACCGAACAGACCAATTTTACCGCCCTGAACGTAAGGGGTGAGCAAATCGATAACCTTAATGCCGGTTTCGAACATCTGAGTCTTAGACTCAAGCTGATCGAAAGCAGGTGGGTTACGGTGAATTGGCCAGCGCTCAGTTACTTCAATATTCTCGCCCGGCTTAGCATTCAAAATGTTGCCGGTAACGTCGAAAACGTGACCCTTAGTAACATCGCCAACAGGTACAGAAATTGGGCCGCCAGTATCTCGCACTAAAGCACCACGAACCAAGCCGTCAGTAGGCTTTAAAGCAACTGCACGCACAGTCGAATCACCAAGGTGCTGCTCAACTTCCAGCGTAATCTCGTGAACGGTATCACCTTCCGTGTTTCCAACGGTGTTGATATCGACCTTGAGAGCATTGTAAATATCCGGCAGATAGCCGACTGGGAATTCAACGTCAATCACGGAACCCTGAACGCGGGTTACGCGACCAGCTGTTGGATCGACCTCCTGCTCAGCTTCTGGAGGCGCTGTGGTCTGATTTTCAGCCATATGCTCCTAATCCTCCTCATTATTCAGCGCATCAGCGCTGCCGATAATCTCGGTAAGTTCTTGAGTAATGGATGCCTGACGAGAAGCATTAAGCTTTCTTGTCAAATCATCCACCAAATTGCGGGCGTTATCTGTAGCCGTATGCATAGCGTTCTGCCTACTTGCTGTTTCAGAAGCAGCAGAAGTAAGTAAGCACTCGTGAATACGAGACTGAATATACTTCGGCAAAACAGAATCCAGCACTTCATCCGGACTTGGCTCGAAGCAATACTCAACAGCCTCTGGATTGCTGCGACTGACTGCTTCTTCGCGAGCTGAAACTGCACTAGTAGACGACAACGATGCTGAAGGTCCAGAAGCTGCTTCGTAATCAGGACGGTGCATAGCAAACTCCTCACCATCCTTCAAAGGAACCAGCTCAACTGGCAGCATACGCAACGTACGAACTTTTTGCCTCACCATATTAATAAATTCGGTGAAAACAATATACAGTTCCGAAACTCCGCCTTCTGCTTCCGGCGTCATATAAGCGTCCATTAAAGTATCGGAAATCTTTTCTGCAATAGTAACGTCAGGATGGTCAGTAGAACCTTCCCACGTACCTGCCACATCGCGATTGCGATACTTGTAGTAAGTTGCACCGCGTCGACCGTACACGTACAGCTCAGCGTGCTTACCTTCCGCATCGAGTTTTGCAAGAAGCGCTTCAGTCTCACGAATAATCGAAGACGTAAACGCACCAGCCATTCCACGATCAGAAGTAAGGGCTAGAACTGCTACGCGATTGCCAGCATGCTCTTTACCGAAAATAGGATGCTTAATATTTGCTTCGTGATGAGCTACCAACGCCTGCACGGCATCGAAAATTGCGTCACTATAAGGCTTAGCATTAAGCGCAATATCTCGCGCTTTTGCAATATGCGAAGACGCAATCATTTCCTGAGCCTTAAAGATTTTACCTAAAGACTGTGTGGAAATAATTCTCGATTTCAATGCAAGTTGGGAGGACATACGCTACTTCCCCTCAGGCTCGCGACTATCTGCTTTTGGCTTAGCTACAAGCTGTTCCTTTTCAACAGGAGCAGGATTTTCAGCCGGCGGCAACGAATCCTTTACAATCAAAGGCTTGCCAACAGAAGTCTTAAACGTCCTACGGAAATCTTCAATGGCCGCATCAAGCTTAGCTTCAGTTTCCTTAGTGAAATCTTCAGTATCGCGAATCACTTGCAAAATGTCAGTTCCCTTATCGAGGTAATCCAACAATTCGTCTTCAAAACGCAAAACATCCTTCACAGGAATATCGTCAAGCTTGCCGTGCGTACCTGCCCACACAGAAACAACTTCTTGCTCCATTGCGCGAGGAGAGAACTGCTTCTGCTTAAGCAGCTCCGTCAAACGCGCACCGCGAGTAAGCTGAGCCTTAGAAGCTGCATCCAAATCGGAAGCAAACATTGCGAAGGATTCCAAAGACTTGTAACGAGCCAAAGAAATCTTCAACATGCCTGAAACTTTCTTCAAAGCCTTAGCCTGTGCCGCACCACCAACACGAGAAACAGAAATACCGACGTCTACTGCTGGACGCTGACCTGCGTTGAACAAATCAGACTGCAAGAAGATCTGACCATCGGTGATGGAAATCACGTTGGTTGGAATGTATGCAGAAACGTCGTTTGCTTTAGTCTCGATGATTGGAAGACCGGTCATAGAGCCGCCACCCAAATCGTCGGAAAGCTTAGCGCAACGTTCGAGCAGACGAGAGTGCAAATAGAACACGTCGCCTGGGTATGCTTCACGCCCAGGTGGACGACGCAAAAGCAAGGAAATTGAACGGTATGCTTCTGCTTGCTTAGACAAATCGTCGAAAACAATCAAAACATGCTTACCGTTGTACATCCAGTGCTGGCCGATTGCAGAACCGGTGTAAGGTGCAATGTACTTAAAACCTGCAGAATCAGAAGCTGGGCTTGCCACGATTGTGGTGTACTTCATAGCGCCAGCTTCTTCGAGGCTTTGACGCACGGAAGCAATTGTTGAACCCTTTTGACCGATTGCTACATAAATGCAGCGAACCTGCTTCTTTGGATCTCCAGTTTCCCAGTTAGCACGCTGGTTGATAATCGTATCGATTGCAATTGCCGTCTTACCAGTTTGACGGTCGCCAATAATCAACTGGCGCTGACCGCGACCGATTGGCGTCATTGCGTCAATAGCCTTCAAACCAGTAGACAAAGGTTCGTCAACTGGATGACGGTGAATAACGTCTGGAGCCTGGGCTTCAAGAATACGACGCTCACTGCACTCAATCGCACCCAAACCATCGATTGGATTACCCAACGGGTCCACAGTACGACCAAGATAAGCGTCACCAACCGGCACAGACAACACTTCGCCTGTGCGGTATACTTCCTGCCCTTCCTCAATGCCTGTGAAATCGCCAAGAATAACAACGCCGATTTCATGCGCATCAAGGTTAAACGCAAGACCCAAGGTATCGTTCTCGAATGTGAGCAGCTCGTTTGCCATGCAGCCGGACAATCCAGCTACGTGCGCAATGCCGTCACCAGCCGTAACAACATAGCCAACTTCTTGTGTTGGCATGTCAGTAGGCTTGTACGAGTCAACGAACCCGTCGAGCGCCTTGCGTATCAGGGCGGGATCAATAGATAGTTCCGCCATAATTCTCCTTAATTTACTACTTCACTGCCTGTGTCCAAGCGCCATTGCGCGCAGAACGTTGCAACTGCTTGAGCTGCATCAACATGGTGCGATCAGTTATTTGATCACCAATCTGTATACGCATGCCGCCAAGCACGTTTGGATCCACAATTGGGTTAATGTATGCACGATGACCCAACTTATTACTGTAGATTTCAATCAAACGCTTAATTTGCTTATCTGTAAGCGGCTGAGCAGTAGTGACAGTAACCAATGTTTCGCCAGCTTCACGCTCAAATCCTGACCAAGCGCCGCCGAAGCTGCCGGTTTTGCCACTTTCAGAACCACCATGCCACGTTCCTACTAGATAATGCATAATGCGCAATACGACAGGGTGCGCTTTACCTCCAATAAGCTCGTCAATTAGACGAGACTTATCTTCCGAAGATCTATTCGGATCGGTAATCGCATCAGAAAGCTCAGGATACTGATCAATCATGTCCATCATTGACGAAAGTTCGTCAGCGATGCGCTGCGCTTCATCGTGCGCATCTGAGATGGCCTGCGCAAGAGAAGAACGCGACAAACTGTCGTTTGCACGCGATGCCTTTTCTGGCATTCTTACCTCCTCGTTTCTGTAATAACGAAGTAACGCAATTTACGTATTAATCTCAATAAATTAATTTAGATGAATACTTTAAAGCCTTACTTGCTTTGATCCGAATTTTTAGCTTCTCCAACTTCATCAATCACATGATCAATAATTTTGGAGCTCACAGTATCGTCATCCAGCTTGGATGCAAGAATCTTGCCAGCTAATGCCGCCGCAAGAACCGATACTTCTCCTTGGAGGCTGGACATGGCATGCTGATGCTGAGCTTCAATAGAATGCTGCGCTTCACTAATGATTTTTGCAGCATCCTTTTCAGCGCGTTGTCTAGCTTCGCCAATGATTTTTGAAGCTTCCGTACGAGCCTCTTCTCGAGTTTTTGCAGCATCAACTTGAGCTTGAGCAAGCTCTTCTTCCATCTGACTTTTTAATTCGTCAGCTTCATGCTGCACGTTTGCTGCTTTAGCTATTCCGCCTTCGATTTTTTCTGCACGTTCATCAAGAATTGCCTGGAATTTAGGCATAACGAACTTGTAGAAAAACGCTGCAAGAACTACCAAAACAACTAACGACCACACTAAGTCATAAGGCTCAGGCAAGAACAACGCCAAACCATTACTCTCAGATGCATGTGCCATGGCTTGTCCTTTCTATTCCTTCAACACTTTTATATTTGTGCTGGAACGAGTTGTTTCGTTCGGTTCACTTTCCCATAATGTAGGCAACGAATCCGAGCAAGCCCAGAACCTCAATAAATGCCAAGCCAACGAACATGAACAACTGAATACGGTTGCCAACTTCTGGCTGACGTGCAGTAGATTCCATAGCTTTAGCAACGACTATTGCCATACCAAGTGCAGGAGAAATTGTTGCGACAGCAAAGCCAAGAATGCTGAGGTTGCCGACCAAACCTGCGAGAGCGATGATATTATTCATTGGTTTCCTTTCTGTTAAAACAGTAACCAGTATAAACCCGTAAGATGGGTAAAATCTGAATATTTAAGCTATGCTATCAGGCAACAGCAACAGCAGACTTTTCTTCTTCCTCCGGGTAACTTTCCGAAATGTAGACAGAAGCAAGCACAGTGAAAATAAACGCCTGCAAACCGGCTACCATAATTTCGAATAGGGTAAACAGAATGCCACCAAGCAGCCACAAAGCACCGCCGAAGGCAAGGAGTTTATTGCTGGAATCCACCACAAAGAAATTGGTGAATACTAAGCAAGTGGCCACCAGCAAATGGCCAGCAATCATATTCGCAAACAAACGGATTGTAAGCGAAAGTGGTCGCACAATTATTAATTCTATGAGCTGCAATGGCGAAAGAATGAAGTAAATCGGCCATGGCACGCCCGCTGGGAACAACGCTTCACGGAAGAATCGCAAAAAACCTTTTTCACGAATGCCAGCAAGAAGATATTGACACACAACCCACAAAGCAAATACCAACGGACCAGTAATGGTTGCTGTTGCAGCCATATTTAATCCTGGAATCACAGAACAAAGATTAAAGAAGAAAATCGTGATGAAAAGTGTAGACATCATTGGCACGTAACGCTTGCCACGTTCTTCACCAATCATCTCGTAAACGATGTTGTAGCGCACAAAGTCCATTAAGATTTCTAGCACACTTTGGAATCTTCCTGGAACTAACTTTGCGCGAGCGGCACCAATGCCGAAAATAATCATAACGACTACAGCCATAAGAACACGCACCAAAATAATGCGATTCATGGCAAACGGTGTGCCCTGGAACAAAATCTCTGGAGGCAAAAACTCGCCAATATTAGGCAATTCTGGTCCAGACGAAGCCACTGCTGAAGCTACATTGGTAGTCCTCAGTAAAAAGTCAACCATTCCATCCATAAGTGCCTCCTTAAGCAATTCGTTCACACGCCTTCACAACTACGCCACTCACTCACATTATTAAATTCAATCATCTTGCGGCGTTATATATTATCTAAATCATCTATTCCGTATCTCGTAAGGCGCGGGGCACGAAACGAAAAATACATCTAACTGCTGATTGTACTCTTCGCTTGTACATAATTACGCAACTTCAAAATTTATTTGCTCATACCGTACTTAATACCGTCAAATGGACAAAAGTTATCAGAACGCGGAGAAGCCGGCTCATGCCTTATAGAACGTTCAGTTCCAAGCTTTCCAGCAGTTCTTAAATGTGGAATATCAGAAAGATTGTAAGGCGTAGTTTCGTACACCCAGTTAAGCCAGTTGCGCCAAAGCAAATTCGCGTGTGCACGCCAAGAAAATAGTGGCTCTAATTTTGGATCGTCATAAGGGAAATAGTTGTAGGGGAATGGCACGTTGCTCAAACCTTTTAACATGTCACGCTCATATTCTTGCGCAAGAGTCATTTTGCTGTATTCCCAGTGTCCAAGCGCAAAAACTTCAGAAAAATCACGCGTAGCGACTAAGCCTGGGCCAGATTCGGGACCATACGTAAGAATTTGCAAACGCTGATCTGAAGAAATGCTGTCAACATCAACACTCGCTATCCTAGAATGCGGCTGTAAAGCGATTTCATCAAAACCATTTGTAAGAAAACAGTACTCATCCTGCAAATATTGTGGGAACACACCAAAAATTTTCTCGCTGAGAACATGCTTTTTTATGCCATATCTATAGTAAAGCGCACCCATTGCCCCCCAGCACAAATACATTGTTGAGAAAACGTGTGTTGCTGCCCAGTCAAGAATTTGCGTAAATTCGTGCCAGTAGTCGACATCCTCAAATTCCATGTGCTCAACAGGAGCTCCCGTTACAACAAATCCGTCGTAATAGTTGTTACGAAGTGCGTCAAGATTTTCGTAGAATTTTACTAAATGATCAGCGTTAACGTGTGTGGATATATGCGTGGAAGTTTTCATAAAATCGACATCGACTTGCAAAGGAGATTTAGAGATGAGTCTCAAAAGCTGAGTTTCTGTCTCGATTTTTTTGGGCATAAGATTCAAAATCAACAAACGAAGTGGTCGAACATCCTGCTGTTCTGCTTCTGGGCGTTCCAATGCAAAAATTCGCTCAGCATCTAATATGCTTCGCGCTGGCAATCCTTCAGGAATCTTAATAGGCATGTGTTTATTGTACCCCGCACTTGTTTATGTTTATTGTGTCTATGTCACTAATGTGCACAAATCGTAAAATTTTAACCAAATACAGAGAGACACGCCCGAATTTGACAAATTCAAATTTGCACCTATCGTAGATAGAGCTGCTAAAAGTAGCCGACGCGGGGTGGAGCAGCTCGGTAGCTCGCTGGGCTCATAACCCAGAGGTCCATGGTTCAAATCCATGCCCCGCTACTAAAGCCAAGAATCACACGAATTTCTCACGATTGTTGTGGTTCTTGGCTTTTTTGTTTAGTAACGCATAAGAAGTTCAATCTGCAATCGCCAAAATACAAGTCATCTGCATAAGAATCAATAAAGAAGTATTGCAAGGCGACGGCGAGCGCGCGCTAATCGAGCATCATCTGCAGGAAGCATAGCAAAATACTCAAGCATTCTAGATCGAATAGCCTCAGCATCCGAACGATGCTCCGCAGCCAAAAAATCAAGCAAACGGCCAAAAGCGTCATCAATATGACCATCAATCATATCGACATCTGCCACAGCAAGCTGCGCATCTACATCATTAGGATTATCGCCAGCATTTTTGCGCACTAAAGCAACATCTGTATTAGTATTACGCGCAAGCAGCAAAGCTTTGGCATGTTCACGCGCAGCAATAGAATCGTGCGGATCTGCATCCATAAGCTTCGCATATTCTAAAGCAGCGCCCTCGTAATCACCTTTCATAGCAAGCTCATGCGCTTTTTCATGAGCTGCAGGAACTTGATTTTCGCAACTAGAATTATTATCTGAAGATTCTTCTGAATCATCCTTAGCATCTTCAGACGGTTGTACAAAAGGAGCCGTTCCAGCAACCCCCGAACGCTCTGCCACCTGCACTAATTGAGGTAAAATTGCGCTACAAATCTGCTGCAACTCATCATCGCTAGGTAATCCTTGCGAAATTGGCATAGGGCGTCCGCCAATCAAACCATAAATTGCAGGAAGTTGCTCAGCTCTCAAAGCTTGAGCAATACTTGGGCTTTCGTCTGCATCAATACGCGCCAACTGCATACGACCGTCGAGTGAATTTACTGCATCAGCTAATTTTTGTGCAACATCGTAATAAGCAGTATCTCCAGGCTGCCAAAGCAACAAAATAATAGGAAAACTTACGGAAGTTTGAACCATTGCCTGGAAAGACTTATCGTTAACGTCAATAACGTATCCGCCTGCTTTTGGCGCCGAATTATTGGCAGAAGAACCAGCATCCGAACCAGCTCCAGCTTTTGCAGCCTGCTTAGCTTGCGCTTCCACGCGACGCTTCACGCCTTCTAAATCTACAGCTCCAGCAAGCGAAAATCCTCCTGGATTCATTCCTTGCGACTGACCGTTTACCATTATTGCCTCTTTTGCTAATTGCAATATTGTTGATTCTTATATTTACAACGCTTCTACTTTAATAGGCTGTCGTTCAGCACCAACCGGCGTAATTTTCATATGAGATCCAGCAGGTGGCACAACAAGCGCAATAACATTTACATAAGTTACGCGCATAGTACTTTTTGCTTTTCCGTCGCCAAATAGTGCTTTTTCTTCGTCAGATGCCGGCCTAGACTCACGGCCTTCTCCGGCAATACGCGTCCAAACAGAATCAATTCTTGCAACAACTAAATCGCTTCCATCACTCGAACGCATAACGCTGATTTGCTTCAATTGTGGAGTAAAAACCTGTTCCTGCGAACCTTTGTTGCGCTCCATGCCAGCTTGTACAGCTTTAGAAAGTTCTGCAAGTTTTTGACGAAGATAATCTTCCTCAAAATATTTTGCATACTTGCTTTCACCACCATGCTGAAGAACATCAGCATAAGCTTTTACTGATTCTTCTGGAGTCATAATTAAGCCAGTGTCATTTGATTTTCCCATTGAAGCACCAATACTTGGAACAGCAAATTTAGGAAGATGCACACCAGGGAAAAGTCGAGCCACAGCCCACAACTTATAATTCGACCTAGCTCGTTGCTGACGCAAAACAAGCAAACGCTTTGATTGCTGATCTTTAGTGGTGGTTGTAATTGTCATTAAGTCTCTAGGCCACCCAGCATTTGTTGGCACAATCGTCTGAGCCGAAGCGCGCGGAATAATAGTTTTAGGGTCTAATTTACCGGTTTTACCAGCAATAACAAGCTCGCTTGTGCGAACATCAAGAGCAGGCCCAGAAACAGCTTTAGGCAAGGCGTTAACGTCTTTTTCATCATTTGCCCGTTCCAGTGTTCGAAGCAAACCAAGACGAATATCCTTTTCTTGAATCATAGTTACATTAGGAAGCTCTTGGCCGCTGCGAGCTTCCACAGGCTTAGGTACTTGACCATCGCAAGCAGATAATCCCGCAACAAGAGCAACAGATACAGCACTTGCAACACAAAGAGAAGCTGCGCGCAACGTTTTTCGCATAATTCCGCCATTATTAAACTCGCGAATATACTTATTAAGATTACGCATTTTAATACTACGCATTATTGCTTGTTACCTCGCTCACTCGAGAAATTGCCTCTATAACCTTTATTATTCTTGCGATATCGCGAATTATTGCTATTTGCGTTGTACCCACGACGATTGCCGCGAGTTTTCTTAGAATTATCTGTCTGCTTTGTTGACTTAGATTGCTTATTTTGATTTTCCTGTTTACCTAGCCCGCCCTGACTGTCTTGCTTATCTCGCCTATCTTGCTTTTCCTGCTTTTCCTGCCTATCCTGCCTATTTCTAGAGTTCTTTTTATTCTGCTGATTTCGCCTAGTTTGAGAATTCTTACGATTCTTATCTACGCGAGCGGACTGAAGATCCTGATTATTTTTAGCATCGTCTTTAGTTTCGGAATAAGAGTTCTTTAGATTTTCGTCGTTCAAATCTGAAGATTCATCAACAACACTTTCACGATTTTCCTCATCGCTTGGCAATTCATACGCAAATTCACCATCATCATGCTGTTGAATAAAACGAGCAGCGAATGCAAGCATATCGGCCTTAGAAATAACTGTGGTCTGCGCTATTGAATCTTCAGAAGATACTTGTGACGACGGAGACTCCTGGTTAAGTTGCTTAGAATCAGAATTATTTGCAATATTCTGATTTTCTACAGGATTTTTACCACGACGAGTGTGGCCTCCATGGCGCGCATGCGACCCTGAAGCTTTTTTGTGCTTCTTATGAGCAAGCATGCCATGCACTGTTCCAGAAAATGCTTCAGAAAATGTGACTTCCTCATCTTTAGATTGTTTAGATAACAAACCGGAAGAATTTGCCTCAAGTTGCTTATTCCTGCGACGATGAGGAGCCATGGCGAAAATAGTTGCGGCCAGCAAAGCTAAAACAGCAAAAAGAGCACCCACAAAGTACAAAGGTGTTGCGAAATCTGGAACTTGATGCCTGCGCCAACGCAATTCCACAGAAGCAGCAGGAACGTTATCTCCCAAATCAATTAATAGAACACGTCGAGCTGCTTGAGATTTAACCCTCATAGAACGCGAGTAGCGACGATTTGAACTCTTTTTTGAATTCTTACCAGACTTAAGAACTGCACCAGTTGCAACTGCATGGTCATATGAAGCAGAACCTGCAGTTTGAACATAATCATAAGTATTTATTGGAAGCTTTGCTAAACCAATCTGACACGTAACAGAAGACCATAAGTTAGATTGTTGGAACTTAACGTCAGCATCTTTTATATCTGTATTAAAATCTTGTTGCAAAGTGCTTTTGCCAGACATTTCCGATACAGATAGATTATTCCAATCTTTAAGACCTGTAATGCGCTGAACTGGAGAGCCAGCTACCCAACCACGCACATCTTTTGTTAAACCAACAGCAACACAAATAGGTTTACGCGTGCGCAAAGCTGCAACACTTACGCGAACCTTACTGTCAACCAAATTAAGAACACCTGGATCTGTAACAATATAACGAGTTCCAGTTACTTGCGCATAAGCAATAACCACGTCATTCGGCTTCCAAAATGTTGCGTTAGCAACACCAAGAGCAACACTTAATACTGCAAGCACTACAAAAAATGGAGCTACGATACGTCGCATAATTTTAGTGCGCAATGTTACTCGCCTTGCTGACTGTCGCATTGATTGTCCTTCTTTTTCAGGAGCATTGTTGGTATTAGTCATAACGATACTATTCTACAATCTTTTCATACCAGTTGCAGGTTTTGCCTTAAAATCAATATCAAGCGGTAATGTGAACCTATGCAAAAAACTACAATATCTAAACAAAAATCCTTTATTGCACGCACTTTTGCTGCTATTAGCACAGTAGCATTATGCGTAGGATTAGCTTCTTGCAGCGGCAATTCCGACAATACAAAAGGTGCTGCAGACGAAAACGCACAAAAAGCCGGAATGCAGCTTATTGAAGGCATAAGCGCTTCTGGAGAGCTTGGCAAAAAGCCAAAAATTACGCTTAAAACACCTGCAGATATAAAAAGAAATACTTACGCTATCTTACAGCACGGCAATGGTGAGACTATTCAAGAAGGCGATCGCGTCTGCTCGCAAGGCATTGTGCTTAACGCTAAAGATGGCAAAGAACTTATGAATACGTGGGATAAGGGCAGAGTTGATTGCTCAATTTCTATTGACAAAAACGTCACCAGCCGACCATACTACGCTCTTATTAAAGGCAAGAAGATTAATACAACTATTGCTTTTGGAGTCGCTGGAGAAAATAAGGGACCTTCATACGTTATGGTTCTAACGCTTGTGTCCCGCTCAAAAGCATTAAAGCACGCAGAAGGTAAAGCAGTAACAGATATTCCTGCAAATTTGCCAAAGGTAACTCTTGATAAATCTGGAGTTCCATCCTTAGATAAGAACAACTATGTGCCAGATGGAAAGCTTGTTTCTCAGACTTTGATTGAAGGAACCGGCAAAAAGGTAACCGCAAAAAGCACCGTAACTGCTCATTATGCCGGATGGACCACAGATAAAGACGGCAAAATGCATCAGTTTGATTCCTCTTGGCTTCGCTCAATGCCTGCAGACTTCTCTCTTGCGGGAGGCGTAATACCAGGTTGGACTAAAGGTTTGGCTGGAAAGAAAGTTGGATCTCGAGTTCTGCTTGTAATTCCTCCAGAAGATGGCTACGGCAAAGAAGATAAGAAGGATGCAAAGGGAAATGTAACAATCCCTGCAAACTCCACTCTGTACTTCGTTGTGGATATTCTTTACGCTTCGTGAGTTTGTAAATTTCGCAATGCCTAGCAAAGCAAAATATTTTGCAAAATAATTAGCTAGATAATTTGCGAGATAATTTACAAAAATACGCAAGTGATTGATTACAAAAACCCCTCATTTTCGAGGGGTTTTTGTGTATGCGTCTAAATCTAAAACAGAAGAAGGTCGTCGGATTCAACACCGCGCATATCGTCATAGTCGAGAATAAGACAAGTAAAACCGCGATCTTCCGCCAAAACTCTAGCTTGTGGGCTAATTGTTTGAGCAGCAAAAATGCCACGAACGGGCTTAAGTAACGGATCGCGATTAAGCAACTCACAGTAACGAGTAAGTTGCTCTACACCATCAATGCCACCGTGACGCTTAATCTCAATCGCAACGTGCACGCCTTCAGCATCCTGAGCCATAATATCAACTGGACCAATAGCAGTAGGATACTCTCGACGAACAAGCTTCGCGCCTTCCCCAATGCGCTCAATCTGCTCAGCCAAATATCGCTGCAAATGCTCCTCAACACCATCTTTAACTAATCCAGGATCCTCACCCAAATAATAAGTGCTGTCACTGTATATGTGCTCTAAAGAAATTTTGAGTAAATCATCACCTTTTGATGCAGCAACTCGAAGAATACAACCATCAGAAAGCTCGTTAGAAGTAGATTCTTCACCATTTTCTTTTTGAAGTATGCGCATTGTACAAGGCGCAACCATCCAATTAAGTGGCTTATACGCTCCAAGCTCCGAAAAAATCAGCACACTACCATCTGCTTTAATAAGCAGCACACGCTTAGATAGCGGAAGCGTAGCGTTTAATCTACCTGTATATTCAGCACTACAATCTGCAACAATAATTCGCACACAGTAAGCATAACAGAACTTGTGCAGGAAAGAATGTCACTTGCGCAAAGCAGCTGCTAAATCGCGATTCTGCCAATGCTCGTGCAGAGCGCAGTAACCTCCAAATAGCACAAGCCAAACTAAACCGCCAATTGCAGAAACGCGAGTATCTTCACTAATAAACAATGTAATATACACAAACACGAAGAATGCAATGGTAAGCGAATTAAGAAGCTTATAATGCGGCATCAAGAAACCATCCGCCATAAAATCAGCAGATTTACGATACTTACGGTGCGTAACCATAATCAGAATGTAAATCATGATGATTACAGCCGAAGACGCAGAAGCGAACAAAATAAACGCACCATGAACTCCAGGAATCGAATTAACTACCGGAGAAAGAAGGATTAATACAGAAGAAAATATGATTGCGCGAGCAGGAACTTTAGTAT
Organism: Gardnerella sp. Marseille-Q9185; assembly: GCF_046508745.1. NCBI lineage: Bacteria > Bacillati > Actinomycetota > Actinomycetes > Bifidobacteriales > Bifidobacteriaceae > Gardnerella > Gardnerella sp. Marseille-Q9185. The sequence goes on along the minus strand of NZ_JBKFWK010000003.1, from coordinate 98,802 downwards.
GCGACACCTTTCGCAACTTACCCAAAATAGGAGAAGGAGATTCAATAGCAATCTGATACATGTGGCGGCCGGCAGAATACAGTAAAGAGTTAAGAGCAGAAGATGCAGCCGTAATAACCACGAAGAATACTAGCGCAGAGGCCCAATGCAAGCCAGCATACTGGAACACCATAATGAACGGAGACATAAATGTGCCTTCAGCATTAGTAGCCTTGAAACGCTGCCATGGAACAATAAGCATGATTGCTACAAGAGCGCCAACATAAAAAATCAAAATACGCGTAATTATGCCGTTTATAGCCTTAGGTAAAACTTTGCGAGGATTTTTTGTTTCCGAAACAGTCACACCAACAAACTCAATAAGCTGATACGCATAAAACACCATCTGGAAGCTCATCAAAAATGCAACCCAACCATTTGGCATAAGAGAAAAATTATTGAAAATGTTATCGACGCTAGCATGCCCAGCAGGACTAATAACCCCTCCATGAAGTTGAGTTGCTGGGTAATGATACCCAATTACAACCATCACAATAGCAGTAACTATAAGCGCAACAATCAAAGTAATTTTAATCATGGAGAACCAAAACTCAGTTTCTCCAAAAAGCTTTACAGCAACCAGATTTATGCACACTAAAGCCGCTAAAAATACTACTTCTATAAGCCATTTCCAATGACTTACGTCAATATCAAAAGTTTGGAAAAATGTGACGCAATACGTGCTAACTGCCGTAATCTCGCTCATACCAATAAGCACAAGCACAAACCAATAAGACCACCCAGCAAAATTACCCCAGCCTCTGCCAAGATAACGCGTAATAAAACTAATAAAAGTATGCTGGTTCGGATCTTTGTACATAAGTTCGCCAATGCCGCGCATAAGCAAGAACATAATCAAGCCAACAATAATGTAAACAAATACAATACTAGGGCCTGTTAAGCTAATAGATTTTCCGGAACCAAGGAACAAACCAGTACCAATTGTGCCACCGATAGCAATAAATTGCACATGACGCTTAGTAAGACTGCGTTCCATTTGGTTGGAATTGTCATTATTCGCCGTCATATTCATTGCCAAAACTCCGTTCCTTGTATATACGAACTTTTTATTCTATCTGCACCCTTAACTATTGCACTATTCCACACTTTTTAGAGAGCTAACCGGATCTATGCGATCAAGAGCAGGATTAGTGGCCCACTGCACAATCAAAGCGAAAATTAATGTTGCAACGCCTGCAATAAAGTAACTTAACGGAGCTACTTCCACCTCAAAATAAAGCGATGGCATTCTAAGAGCTTTGGTCAGCAAGCCTGCAATCAACCTTCCCAACGGCAAACCTACAGCGATACCGATTACAGTAAGAGTTAGCATCTCTTTATGTACGTAAGAATGAATTTCTCTTCTATAGAAGCCAAGAACTTTTAGAGTTGCCATTTCACGCGAACGCTCCGAAATATTCGTACTAGCCAAAGTAAATAGCACTGCTAAAGCCAAACCTGCAGCTAACGTTACAATCAGAGCAACAACAGCATTCATAAGATCAAAACTAAAAGCATGCTTCATTTTCGTAATATTCATAACCGCAAGAACGCTATCACGCTCCGAAACATTATTCGCGTACTTTATTTTTTTATCATCGCTGCCACGCAAGCGAAGAATCAACGCATTATGCTTTAGAGATTTACTATTTTTATCATTAAACAATCGTTCGTAACATCTAGAAGTCATATACATGTTTGAACCAATTAGATTTCGAACAATAGCATTAACTTTTACTGTTGTGCGCTTAAAACTTGCGTTAGTTACTGTGATTTCATTTCCGCGATTGATATCCAAAGAAGCGGCTGCGCTTTGAGAAAGCAACGGGCCGTCATCTGTGAGCTTAACAGGTTGCAAATTGTTGTCAATATTTTGCAATCGCACAAGACGAGCTAAAGTATCCGCATCTTTTACAACAATCATTTGCACACTTTCAGAATCTTCTACATTGTTATGCTCAGATTTGTTGTTGCCCGAATTTTGATGCTTAGCAATTTCGCCAGAACTTATGTAAGCAGGAAGCATAGTTTCTACTTTATTATTCGACTTATCTTGTTCCACACGCTTTCTCATGCTTTGGAAAGAATCGGGAGCAGAAATCGCGATCATATCGTAATGGTAGATTCCCTCATATTGACGAGTGCCTAAAGTTGCGACGGTATCGTTTAATGCAAGACCGCACACAATAAGTGCAGTGCAGCCAGCAACACCGCCGATTGTCATGCATAATCTGCCTTTAAAGCGCGCTATGTTGCGAATAGTTACTTTATTTAGGAAGCTCATACGCTTCCAAATCCAAGGCAAACGCTCAAGAAGTACGCGAGCGCCAGCTTTTGGAGCTTTTGGACGAAGTAAATCAGCAGGAACTTGCTTTGTTTCACGCCAACTAACAACTATTGTGCAAACTGCTACAGGAATCACAAAAGCAATCACACACAGTGAACCGTATAACCAGTCGTAACGCAAACTAACACCTGGTACAGCGTAGAGTCCGCGCAAAATCTTCAAAAGAAGCGAAGGAATTGCAAGGAATCCAACAATATCCCCAACTCCACCACCAATAAAGCATGCTAAAATAGCGAAGAACGCGTGCCTTGTAACTGCAGCAGAACGTCCATAACCCAGGCTTAGGTACGTTCCAATAAGACTTCGCTCTTCCTCAACCATACGTGCCATAGCTGTTAAACTCATCATCATGGCAACTACAAGAAATACTGCCGGGAAAGCGTAACCCAGTGACTGAATCGAAGCAACGTCGGAGCGTAAGCTTGCGTAACTATCATTAGCAATTCTAGTAGATATATGCCATTGTGCTTGAGGAACTTTCTTTTGTATTTCTGGCCTAATCTGCTTTAGAATTTTCGCTTTTACTTGTTCTTTCACAGAATTTGAAGCAAGCTTTATCCTTGGGTCATTCGCAATAATATTTTTCGCTTCTCTATTCGCTATCTCATCAATAATCTGATTTCGACGAACTTTTTCGCGCTTAGACTGCACTTTTTCGCGGATTTGTTCAGACGCGTCGTCAACAATATTGCGATACGATTTAGAAAACGCATTAACATTCTTAGTATCGTTCAATCTCACAGATATTGCAGAATACGGCAGGTCACTCATGTTGCTTGGGGCTGCAGACGTAAAGATTGGGTAGCGAGATGTTACAGAATTACGAAAAGCTTTTGATTGGTAACCTTCCGGATTGTTTAAATCGTTACTATCTAAGACGCTTCCAGTAATTAGAAGATTATATTTTTCAGATTTTTTATTTGAATTATTTGAAACACTGCTGCCAAATGCTGCCGACTGCTGCAAACTTACAACAACGGTACTGCCAATATTTAAGCCGCTATCGTGCAAAAATCGTTGAGTTACAACGGCTTCTCGATTATTAGTAGGCATATTGCCGTGAAGCAAATGAAGACGATTCATATTTTTTTGCGAATCGTAATGCACAAAATTCATTGCATATGTGGAACTTGCATCGTCATCAGGATGCGCTGTAGCTTTCCAAAAACGTTCGGCTTCAATTTCTCTTATGTTAGATAATTTTTGCAAAGAAGCAACATCATCTTTAGTTAAACCCAAGGTAGATACGATTTGCAAATCGTATGCATGCAACTTTTCGTACATGTCGTTCGTACCAAGAAGCATATCGTTGCAGCCAGCGTAAATTCCTGTCATAACAGCAACGCCAAGCATTGCAATAACTGCAAGTACACAGAAACGTCGCCACTGATGAATCCACATTCTAACGGCGCTAATAAATAATGCACTCATTAAAATCACCACTCAATATCAGCAATGGCCATAGGATTCTCTTGTATAGTCTCGCTTACGACTTTTCCAGAGCGGAAGCGCACAACTTTATGTGCCATAGGCGCAATTGCAGCATTATGGGTAATGATTAAAACTGTCATGCCTTCCGTGCGGCAAATATCTTGCAATAATTGCAACACTGATTTGCCTGTTTCATAATCCAAAGCACCTGTAGGCTCGTCACATAGAAGAAGCTTCGGCTTTTTAGCAAGAGCGCGAGCAATAGATACGCGCTGCTGCTCGCCGCCGGAAAGTTGCGCTGGGAAGTTTTGTAAACGATCTGCCAAGCCAACATCTTTAAGCGTTTGGGCAGGATCAAAATGATCTGAACAAATCTGCGAAGCCAGCTCAACATTTTCGAGAGCAGTCAAATTTGGAACTAAATTATAGAATTGAAAAACAAAACCAATATCTTCGCGGCGATAACGCACTAAACCTTTTCCTTTAAGCTTAGTAACATCGCAATCCCCAACAATAACGCGACCACTCGTAGCCGTATCCATGCCGCCTAAAATATTTAAGGCCGTTGTTTTTCCAGCGCCAGATGCGCCCAAAATTACTGTAAGCTCACCACGTTCTGCCGTAAAACTGGCATCATCTAAAGCCCGAACGGCAGAAGAGCCCGACGGGTATTCTTTTACAACATGATCAAAAGTTATATATGCCACAATGCGCCTTTCGTAAGTATTATCCATTGATAGTGGTTTTCAACTTTTGTTATGGATTCTTGTTTTATTGCTATAACTATTTTACGTAATAACCGTGAAGATTTTATGAATTGTACTTAAAGAATCGAGATTCCACGGCGTGCCATGCAATACGCGTTACCAAGCCAAGTATGACGAGAATTTGGCCAAACTGCACCTAAGCGTGGAGCGCCCTGACTCATCCAAATGCTAGGAACTCTTCCATCCGTGCTTTGAGAGCCGAGCAGATTAAACCCATTCTTATTTTCCAACCAATCCGGATGTTGAGTAACAATCGCAAGCCCTTCTTCCAAAGTAAGAGGTAAGCGTTCGTCGGAATCAATAAGCTTACTAGCAACATCCGGCTCTCTGTTTAAGTAAGATCCGCCCGCATGAGGATCAATTGCCAAATAGAACGGACCTTCCGGAGGCTCAAAACCATCTTTTGGCATAAAACTAGCAATATCGCGAGGAGGCATAGTTGTAAAACCAGCCATGCGGTCAATACTCGTACGAGAAATCAAAGACTCTGGAGAAACAAGCTCACGCGTAGGAACCAACAAAATATTCGTTCCTAAATCACTATTTTTAAGCGCGCGCAAAAGAGGCAGAGCAAGAGAACGAAAAGCGTCAGCACTCATATCCGCCACATCCGGATACCCGAGCGCTACTATACGATCAAGCTGCTGCTGTATTTCTTCCGATGCTACCGACATACTTACAGTTTACGCAGAGACTTTCACAATTGCGAGCAATTAATTTCGTTATTTAAGCAAAATTACGTTTTTTCGCAATAATTTCCGCCAATTGAACAGCATTAAGCGCAGCGCCTTTCCTAAGATTATCGTTAGTAATAAAAAGCGCCAGCCCTCGCTTGCCGTCCACAGCTTGATCTTGGCGAATACGCCCAACATAGCTTGCAGATTTACCTGCAGCAAGCTGAGGAGTAGGAATATCATTCAATTCAACACCAGACGCCTTGCTTAAAACTTCGCGAGCCATATCCGGTGTTACGTCATTATCAAACTCAGCATTAACACTCATACCGTGGCCAGTAAAAACGCCTACTCGAACGCAAGTGCACGACGCGGCAAGATTTGGCAGATGCAAAATCTTACGACTTTCATTACGCAACTTTTGCTCTTCGTCAGTTTCTTCAGAACCGTCGTCAACAATTGCACCAATAAAAGGCACTGCATTGAATGCGATTGTGCGAACAACTTTGGTAGGTTCTGGAAAATCTATTGCACTACCATCAAAAACTAATTTATCTGCGCCTTGATTTAGCGCATCTTGAGCCTCATTCATAAGCTGCAAAGCACCAGCTCTTCCAGCTCCAGAAACAGCCTGATAGGAAGATACTATTAACCGCTTTAATCCAAAAGCATCTGCAAGTGGCTTCAACACTGGCATACAAGCCATTGTTGTGCAATTTGGATTTGCTACTATTCCACAAGGTATTGTGTCTAAATCTTCGGGATTTACTTCTGCAACAACCAGAGGCACATCGTCATGCATACGCCATTGAGAAGAATTGTCTACTACTATTGCGCCAGCTTCAGCAAATTTTGGAGCCCAGATTTTTGAAGTTCCACCGCCTGCAGAAAAAATAGCTATATCAATTCCGCGCAAATCAGCTTTTTCTACATCTTCTACAACAATATCTTTCCCACGATATTGCAAAACTGTTCCCGCAGAGTGAGCAGAAGCCATAAAACGTAAATCTCGAACGGGAAAATCACGCTCATCAAGAACACGGCGCATTACCATACCAACTTGGCCAGTAGCACCTAAAACAGCTACGTTTACACCTGTTTCATTGATAATCGTCATCTTATTTCTCCCTTAATAGTGGTTATGCCAATAATTTCGATTTTTAACGTCCGCTGCCGCCGTAAACAACAGCTTCGATTTGGTTAGCATCCAATCCGTAAGCCGTGTGTAAGGCTCGGACAGCTTCATCAAGCTGATTAACAGGAACCAAAGCGGCAATACGAATTTCTGAAGTAGAAATCATAAGCGTATTAATACCGTGATCACTTAATGCAGTAAAGAAAGTAGCCGCTAAACCAGAGTGCATCTTCATACCAACACCAACCACTGCAACTTTCCCAACAGTAGGGTCAACATCCATAGAAGTAAACTTCAATTCATCACGCGCTTCTTCAAGAACTTTACAAATTGCTTTCATCGACGAGCTAGGAGCAGTAAGGGAAATATCTGCAGTACCCGTAGATGCGCTTGCTTGTGCAATCATATCTATATTTGCATTAGCTTTTGCAAGAGTAGTAAATACTTTTGCAGCCATTCCAGGAACGTCCGGAATACCGCGAACTGTAATCATAGACTCACTGCGATCGTGAGCAACACCTGAAATAACAGGCGTTTCAACACCTAAATCTGGGAACAAGTCGCCCATAGTAGAACGAATCTCCTGGTTTACCATTATTACCGCCCTTAATTTCTATTTGCTTAAATATTATCTATAAAAAATAATTATCTATAAAAATAAACTTGCTTAAATCAACTTAAATTAGGTAAAGTACGTGGATTAACATTTCGCGGCACAATAAGAGTTCCATTTCTGTGAGAGAAGGAACTCCTAACGTGAAGCGGCATACTAAAACGCTGAGCATACTCAACGCAACGCAGAGCGAGCACACGCGAACCACATGAAGACATTTCTAGTATCGAATCGTAATCAATAACTGGAATACGTTTAGCAGTTGGAACAATACGAGGATCTGCAGTGAAAACACCATCAACATCTGTATAAATTTCACAAACGTCAGCTCCTAAAGCAACTGCAAGAGCAACTGCTGAAGTATCCGAACCTCCGCGGCCAAGAGTAGTGTCATCCCCCATTTCGCTAATGCCTTGGAATCCGGCAACAATCGCAACACTTCCCTTACTAAGCGCGCGACGAACACGGTCTGGTTTTACTGCGCGAATATGAGCTGCACCAAACTGCGTGTCTGTCATAAAACCAGCCTGAGAACCGGTAAAAGAGTATGCGTGAGATCCTTGAGCATGAATAGCCATAGCAAGCAAGCTCATAGAGATGCGTTCGCCTGCAGTCATAAGCATATCCATTTCGCGAGCAGGAGGATGCGCATTAACACTCATTGCTTGGTCAATTAAATCGTCAGTAGTGTCCCCCATTGCAGAAACTACAACTGCTACATCATTGCCAGCTGCTTTTGTGGAAAGAATACGTTTAGCAACGCGCTGTATGGAATCAATGTCAGCCACAGACGAGCCGCCGTATTTCTGTACGATAAGCGCCAATTTTTACCCCTTGCTCATGTATAAACAGATGAACGAACGGATATTCCAAATATTTGGTCTGGTATCAGAGTATCAACTGCGCTCTATTATTCGCAATTATTGATAATTTGTTCGTTAAATTTTACTCCTACACAGCTTGTCGCCCGCTGAAAGCGCGTCCGAGAGTAATTTCATCCGCATATTCCAAATCGCCGCCAACAGGCAAGCCACTTGCCAAACGCGTAATTTTAATACCTAGAGGATCTAACAGGCGAGCCAAATACGTAACTGTTGCTTCGCCTTCAATATTTGGGTCAAGCGCGAGAATAACCTCTTTAATTTGAGGATTTTTAAGACGCTCAAGTAATTGAGTAATTGATAAATCTCCAGGACCAACATTTGCCATTGGGTTTATAGCTCCGCCAAGAACGTGGTAAACGCCATCATATTCGTGAGTGCGCTCAATGCTCATAATGTCTTTAGGCTCTTCAACTACGCAAATTTTGCTATGGTCTCTGCGAGGATCTGCACAAACCGCACAAGGGCTTTGTTCGCAAACATTTCCGCAAATATCACAAAAGCGCACACTCGACTTCATATCGTTTATGGCATCTATTAAAGATTGCGCTTCTTGCTCAGACGCAGAAAGTATATAAAAAGCAATGCGTTGAGCGCCTTTAGGTCCGATTCCAGGAAGTTTTGAAAACTCGTCAATTAAACGACCAATTGCGCCATCGTACGACGATGCATTATGCACAGTTAACTACTCCTCTTGCTTTTTCTTAACGTTTGCAGAAATATTCTTTGGATTTTTTGGATCGGTTGCAGCAAATTCTTCAACTGTTTTAACCTCAAACATTGCCTTAAGCTCATCCATATCTACTGAAGATGCAGCTTCCAAGGAAATATCATCCATAGAACATTCATCTGCAGACGCTCCGCTTGTAGGGGCTACAGGCACTTGCATAGTTTCTTTTGACTCAGCAGCAACTGACTCAGCAGCAACTGGATTATCATCACCCGGCTCAGCAGAATTTGGATTAACAGCACCTAAATCAGAAACACTTGGCTCAGCAGCTCTTGAATCATCCGCATTAGAACCGTCAGCATTAGAACCGTCAGCATTAGATTGTGCAGACTGCATTTTTACTTGCGGCTTGCTTTGCGTTTTAGTAGATACATCAAGCGCCGAAGTAGAAGCGTTAGGAAGTGTCATAACATCCGCAATAGGCACAGATGACATATCGGCCCAAGCATCATCTTCAACGTCCGGCAAAGCAGCTTCTTGCTTTGCATCTTCCGCAGTATTCTCAAATACTACTGATGCTGCGGAGCCATCAGCGTTTAGAAAATCCGAGGAATCCTTTTCTTTTTTACTTTCAGAAAATCCGCCGCTGTCAGAAGTGGTTTTACCAATAAATCTTGCGCTCACGCCAGTTTTTCGCAATAAAATATCGCGTTTTACTTGAGCGAGACGCTTAGGATCCATTCTTGCAACAGATTCCACCGCTTCTCCGTTAGACGCAACCGGAGCAGGAGCGATCATTACTTGATTGCCAAAAACATCTTTTACTACGCTCATTACCACTTTTGGCACTTTTTGACCATCGTAAGGAGATGTAGTGCATACTGCGAGCGCAAAAGCATGCTGACTCATAGGCTCATTAAAAGTAAGCACTAAACGCTGACGCCCAGATTGCTCAGAGTTTAATTGCACTTTAGGAACATACTTACGCGTCACATATTCGCGCGCATCTTCTGGCAATTTAGCGACTACTTCATCCCACATTTCGTCTGTACTTAGAGAATCATTATTCTGCGTTTTTGTAACAGAATTAGAGGATTCTGCAGAAGATTCTGGCGAAGATACCGACGAAGCTACAGACGAAGATCCAGCAAAAGACCCAGCAGAAGATTCCGAAGACTCTTCATGCTTAGTTTCTTTCACAGAAGAATTATCTTGCGTCTTTTGCGCAAAAGATTTATTTTGCGGCTTTGCTGCACCTATAAAAGATTTACCTTGTACATTTGCAGTAATGTCACTATCTGCAAGCAAACGAGCAACAAGAATTTCCAGATTCATTCGAGGAGAAACAGCACCGGCCATTGAACTTAGCGCTTCATTAATAGTTTGAGCCATACGCGCTAAATTAGGTAACGTCATTTGCGAAGATTGACGCTGCAAGGTTTCCAAATCTTCTGGAGCAATATCATTAAGCAGATCGGACGCGGCTTTAGCACCAGCAGAAACCATAAGAAGCAAATCTCGCACTCTGCCTAGCAAATCTTCAACAAATTTCCTAGTATCGTAGCCGCCAACAACAACGCGACGAACAACGTCATATATTGCAGCACCATCATGTTCAATAAGCGCATCAATGGCTTCAGAAATTAACTCACTAGGCGTAAAACCAAGCAAAGCAACTGCAGAATCCAAAGAAATAGCACCATCAACTGCACCGACCATAAGTTGATCAAGCACAGAAAGAGTGTCACGCATTGAACCCGCACCTGCTCTCATAGCAAGACGTAAAACACCAGGAGCAGGTTTAATACTTTCCTTCTTGCATATATCTTCAAGATAAGGGCCCATAACTTCTGGCGGAACTAGACGGAATGGGTAATGATGAGTGCGGGAACGAATAGTACCAATTACTTTATCTGGTTCAGTAGTAGCAAAAATGAACATAACGTGCTCAGGAGGCTCTTCTACAATTTTCAACAATGCGTTAAAACCTTGTGGAGTTACCATATGAGCTTCATCGAGAATAAAAATCTTATAGCGGTCTCGAGCTGGAGCAAAACCCGCACGCTCTCGAAGCTCTCGAGCGTCGTCAACACCGTTATGGCTTGCAGCATCTATTTCTACAACATCAATAGACCCAGGGCCACCAGTTGCCAAATCTTTACAGCTCTGGCATTTACCACATGGATGCGAAGTAGGACCTTTTTCACAATTAATGCAACGTGCCAAAATGCGCGCAGAGCTGGTCTTACCGCATCCGCGAGGACCAGAGAATAAATAAGCATGAGTAATTTTGCCTTGGTCTAATGCTCTAGACAAAGGTACGGTAACTTGATCCTGCCCAATAACACCATCAAATGTGTCCGGACGATATCTACGATACAGTGCAAGTGCCATGTTTTCTAACCTACCGCGACCTAAATGTTTCCCCGATATATCTTATTTCAGATTAGCAGCAGCCGCCACCCTCTTATAAACAAAAGAATATTAATTACTTTTATTTATCACAATCTTCCAATGCTGCTCGAGCAGAAGCTTCTACGCTTGGAGCTAAAGGAATATTCAAAGGAACTGTAACGCTTACAGTGACTTCATCTTTAGCAGACTTGCAAGATTTCAATATTGCGTGGCTTGAAGTAACAGTTCTAGTAGAAAATTCACAAGGATTATTTTCCATGCGCTGTAAAGCGGAAGCCCCTGACAACGCAGCTGCAGTAGCAACTGCGTAAGCTTGATGCCTAGCACTAAGAACATGCCCCAAAATTGCAGCAACAGCAAGCATTGAGCAGACTGCGATTACCAGCATAATGCCTAGCGCTGTGCCAGAACCGCAATCTGCCTTACTGCTCTTCTTACGAGCGAAAGATACTAAACAATTAAAACAACAATGCGAACTCATTCCAAAACCTGACTTACGCGACTTTCCACCAAAGGAGGCAATATGTGAAGCGGATCTGGAATAAGAGGACATTTCACAACAATATTAGCCATATTCCCATTACGATTTATTTGCACAGATGCTCCTGAACCTGCAACTTTCTGCACGATACTTGCAGCAGCTTTATCGTCGTGATGAGTAACCATGTAGTAAGCAACCTGGGAAGCTGCATCATGACAATTCATATTGCATACTACTGCTCTACCAACTCCAAGAAGCACAACTACAAGCACTATTGCACACGGCAAAACAACTGCAAATTCAGCAGTTACAGCACCAAAATCACGCGTATTAATATTACGCAATAATTTTTTGCATAACACAGAACATTCATGCAAAATATTCTTCCGCATCATAAGCTCATTTCACTAAACATAAAGCATCAATAAATTAGCCAAAATCAATCAACCAATTTTCAACGCTTTTTTCACTAATTCTGTCAATGTTTTGCGTATTGCATCTGATTTCAAAATGGCAACTAATAATGCAGCAAAACCAGTAGCAGCAATAAGCACTACAGCATACTCGGCGGTTACAGCACCAGAATCTTGCTTTTGAAGATTGTTAATATACTGCTTACATTTTTGATGCAGGCGCATTTCTACAACTGATAATTGGTCATTTACTTGAAGCATCGATACAGTGTATCTTGCAACAAGCTTTTGGATTATCCCAACCATTATTTGTACCTTTCCCTTCAATTTATCCGAAATTTTCGGATAAAAATATTTTTGCAGGTTGATTTGCGAAGTCCAAGAAAAAATCTTCATTGTGGATAAAAGCTAAAAAGCATTGAAATCTTTTGGAAACCGCTTAAGAAAATTCAAAAATAATATTTTCTTAACAAAATTTAATCTACTATCTCATAAGAGAAGCAACCGTAGGAATAATACCAATACATATAAAAGCTGGCAAAAAGCACAATCCAACTGGTAGCAATAATCGCACAGACAGCCTGGAAGTTTCTTGCCTAGCAACATTTTCCATAGTGATTTCGTAATGCTTAGAAAGCGCAAGCAGTACCGGAACAGGCGAAGAACCATTACACCAGGATTCGCGCAAAGAAGTCATTAACCAAGTTGCTAAAACCGACGATGAATCTATTTTTTCAAGTTTTTTGTGACGGTTTGTGCTTTTTGAAACAGATTGAATATTTTTAAGAACATGCGGAGGAGACCACGCTTCATGCCAACTATCCCCAGAAATCAAAGCTCTGGACACATCACACATCCACAATCCGTGACCGCCGGGCAAAACAGCACCGACTACGTTCAAAGCTCTAGGAATAGCAACGCCACTGCACAAAGCAACAATAATCATGTGCAATCCAAGCAGAGGATCAATATCTTTAGAATAAGCATTACGCCACTCATATTTAGTATCAAAATAGCCAATATTTAATCTTTTATAGCCAAGCAAGGTTTTAGAACCAAAAGAAATATTGCAAAATTGCCAAGCCATAATAACGAATACAGGCACAATCAGCAAAAGACGACTGTTATACTCCATTTTTACTTCCTAATAACCGAACTTGCCATAGTATGATTAGATATTCGCAACATTGACTTAACCCATGCCAAGCCAAGGCTGTAAGAAATTGCTCCAACAATCAACAAAGCCCACCCATATACGGTAGTTAGCAAAATAAGAATCGGATGACCACCGAGTAATTCACCAGCTAATAGAGACAAAAGAGGCAATGCGGTGAGTAATTTTATTGTGGCAGTTGGCATTGCAGATACGTCTGCTTGAAGATCTTCCGCCCTGCGGCGAGCATGATACGATGCCGAAGCAGCTTCTACGCAAGTAGCCATTTCACAGCCTAAAGTATTGCTTAATTCATAAGCCGCCATAAGATTTTCACAAACAGATCGCATATGGTTTTCAATGCGCCTACACTGGACTGCAGATAGATTTCGATTTTTAATAGAACATCTATTATTAAGCCATCTGTAAATCATTTTTGCACTGACTTCATTAGAACAAATATTATTCTTAAAATCAGCATCATTTTGCAATATCATTTCAAACGTTGAGCCGGATCTCAATGCAGCAATTAAACCGGCAAGAGCTTCTTCAATATCCATATTCCCCCAATCAAAGAATGAAAGTTACGAAGCTATTTGACTAAAATTACGTTGATTAAAATTATTTTTACTAAAATTACGCGCGAAAATGTTACTAATATCTTCTGGAAGACGCCAACACTTAGCAAACTTTTTCCACTCAGGTAAAACAAGCACACGGATACTACCATCACTAAAACATCGCTCCAAACGCAAAACTGCTTTGCCTTGTAAAGCTGAAGCGGCAGGCAAATATTGCAGAACACCAATTTCGCGAACCATACGTCTGCCATCCGAAGCACGCTCCACATGAATTACTACATCAAAAGCTCCTGCAGCCAAAGCGCATAATGCTGCAGGCTCTAATTTTGCAAGCAAGCCAAGAGCCATAAGCCGAGCAGGAACTTTTTCTACTTCATCCGCATGAATCGTAGTCATGCCGCCTTTATGGCCGGAAGTAAAAACGCGTAGCAAATCAGCAATTTCTTCCCCTCTGCACTCGCCTAAAACAATTCTGTCTGGACGCATCCTCAAAGTTGCTTTTACTAATTGAGATAATCCAATTTCTCCAACCCCTTCCACATTGGCTTCGCGAACGCTTAGCGAAACATGATTTGCAGTCAGCTCACCTAATTCACGAGTTTCTTCCACAGAAATAATTCGATCACGCGCATCCGCCATAGCAAGAAGAGCTTTCATAAGCGTAGTCTTACCAGAACCAGTGCTGCCTGTAATCAATATGTTTGCCTTTAATTTCACAAGGAATCCAAGAATATACGCAATTTCTTTAGGAAACATTCCTTGGCTACTTAATGCTAATAAATCATACTTTTTTAAAGTTGGGAATCGCACTGACAAAGCTGCACCTTGTGCTACAACTGGTGCCAAAACTGCGTGAATACGAATACCAGAGTTAGTTGAAGCATCTGCAATAGGGCAAGCATCATCAAGCCTCTTGCCAAGCTGAGCACATAACCACACTGCATACTCTCTTAATAATTTGGGGCTATGCATTGGCACTCTAGGCTTACACTCTCTTAAACCCTGACCACAATCTACCCACACGCGTCCATCTTCGCTCACAACCATATCTGTAACTCGTGAATCATTTGCAAATTCCTGCAAAATTCCGAAATCAATATCGTGAGAATTATTTACGACCATACTTTCCCCTTGAATATGAAAAATGACTAAATTTAGAGTGACGACGTTTGCTTGAACTTTCTTTTTTGCTAAAGATTGCCTCTGTAAAAAGCCAGTTTCCTAGTTTTTTCATAGCAGATTTCATACAAGAAGGGACTTCGCGAATACCGTATCCTCCTATAATGTCTGCATGAAGGTTTGAATCATACGGCAAAAACCCTAATATCTGCGTTGAAAGATATTCAGAAGCTTCGTCAACACTTAAAACATATGATTTTTGTTTTAAACCTCTAGGGCACATCCCTATTGCGGCAAAGTCATCGCTGCTAATATCAACATTGCAAGTTGACTTAAGAACATGCGAATATGCGCGAAAACGAGCTAAATCAAGAACAGATAATTCAACAGAAGCAAGCGTTGCAGAAGCAGAAAGTTGGGGAATACTTTTGTAAATTTCAACTGAGGATTTTCCAGATCCAATATCTACAATAACCACGTCGCAAGCTTCAGCCAAAGCGCGAATTACAGCCTCAACAACCCACGGCTCTGGACGCTCGCTTCGCCAAGGAGAAAATGCTAAAACATCAACATCATCCCAATGAATAAGCTCATTTTTTAGTACGTATCCATCGCAACGACCAAGAGGTGCTTCTACTTCTTGCAGACGCCTACCTTCATCGGATTCTAACCCCAACAAAACATCCAAACCGCCATGCGTTAAATCAGCATCTACAATCGCAACACTGTAGCCTTGCTTGCTTACATAACGAGCCATAATAGACAATAACGTGCTCAAACCAATTCCATCAGTCGCCGCAGTTCCAACCAATATATTCGAAGGCAGCGCCTCAAGAAATTCGCTTTCAAGCGGCGCTTCTTCTGAATATTCGCACAAAGACTGATTCAGATTTTGTAATGAAATATTGCGATTTTTGGGAGCGATAGTAGTTATTACAGTGTGATCGTCTACAAGAGTAGATGAATTAACACAATCGCTACGAATTGCGCTTGGATTAGAATAGCTCGACGCTTGAGGCGGGTAAACGTAACGATTAACGTCTTTCGACGCACTAAATCTAGCTAAATTACTAGTACCGCTTAAATCAGTTTGCCTAGCGCTAACCAACTTGTTATTTAAATCAATATTTGTACTCATGCGCCTATTGAAACGCATACGCAAGTTGGTTTGCAATAAAATTAAATCAATGTGGTTAAAACATTAATCATTCGGCAATTAGCGCATTATTAAGAACAAGATCTCCATGAGATTGCATATACCGTTCAAGAAGTTCACCATAGACCGGTTTAGTTTTTAGAATATCCGAAACAAGCAACGCAATAAATGCGCAAGCTGCCACTGGAAGTGTATGGATCATAGTTCCAGACATTTCAACTGTCAGCAAAATCGAAGTAAGTGGAGCTTTTACAGAAGCAGATAGCGTTCCAGCCATCACACAAACTGCAAACACGGATACGAATTTTGCGTCAATACCGAATGCTGAAACGCTAGTAATACTGCGAGCTGCAACTCCGCCTGCGAGCGCACCAACAGCAAGTATTGGCATAAAAATACCTCCAGGAGCACCACAACCAAAACTTGTTGACGTAAAAAGCATTTTTGCAACAAAAAGCAAACAGAGCATTGCAATACTTATTTTTCCATATTCCGAAAGGCGCACTAAGTTAGATCCGCCTCCAAGGACTTCGGGAAGGAATAAACCAACTGGTATTGCAATTAAGCAGGCTACTACAACCGGCATCCACTGAGGCAAATATCCGTACAATGTTTGCAACCCAAGAAGAGAACGATTCATTAAAGAGCCCACAAATCCGGCAAAAATACCAAGTGGAATAAGCCAAATATGCAATCCCATTGGCAAATCTGGAATTTGGCCGAAATCAAGTACTGGGCGCAAACCGAAGCAGCTTTGTGAAACAAAATCAGCAAAAAGAGAAGCAACAGCAGCGCCCATTAAAACTGTAGACGACATTCCATGCTGTACTTCTTCTAAAGCAAACATAACTCCAGAAAGAGGAGCAGAAAATGCTGCAGAAAGACCAGCAGCAGCACCAGCAGTTACAATATAATGCTCCTCAATATCGTCTCTCTTTCCTTTACGGAAGATTCGAGACAACATTTGAGCGCCGCACGCGCCGATTTGAATTGACGGACCTTCACGCCCAAGCGACAATCCAAATAAAGAACCTAGCAAACCGCCAACAAAACGCACCGGCAAAATAGTGTGCCAGCGCATATTTAATCCACGGCGAACGTAGCCAACAACTTGAGGAATACCACTTCCGGAAGCCATGCTTTCCTTAACGCTCATCCAACCAATAATCAGGCCTGCAATTATGGCAAAAATTAAGCATGGCACAATCCACCATGTGTTATGCAAAATTTGCAAGTACATCCAACGCGCACAATCAGTACCATACTCAATGCCAAATCTGTAGAAAGCTACGAGAGAACCGGAAACTACGCCAACTAAAACGCCCACTAATATTACTTTCCAGCGAAGCTGGCAAAAAGTTTCTAATATTTGCTTTGACTGCTTACTTAAAAAGCTCAACACATTCTTAAAGCTCACAACTACTCGATTCTGCGCGCAAAACTTAACTTTTAAATACTAAAATATTTGGAATAACAAAATTTGCAAAGCAACATAACCAATAGAAGCAGACAAAAATGGCGCAATAAGCTCCGCACAAAGTAGAAAAATGCCATCTTTTATGCGCTTTCTTTGAATAAGATCCACACCTTCAAAAATCGCGGTAGAAAACGTGGAAAATCCACCCAAGAATCCCAAAATCATCAAATAAACAAAATTAGCGCCAAAAATTGTTACTGCAGCCATAAAAACATTAGAAACAACTCCTAAAGCAAACGAAGCTACACAATTGATAAACAGAGTTGCAACAGGAATTCTACTATCATGGCTTGCAGAAATTTTTTTAGTCATTGCGCATCTTAAAACAGCACCCAAACCGCCAAAGAAGCAAGGCAAAACAAATATAGTAAAAACGTACAATGGATTCATCACTTCACCGCCTTAGTATTATCTTCTTGAACAGTTTGCTCTTGCTTGCTATTAATGCGCTTTGCAATTCCAGTTCCAATCCAACTGCCAAAAAACGCCATAAAAACGCCAAATATTAAGGAAAGAACCATACCCAAAATAGCAAACGTCATGCGCGGAGTAACAAAAGACACTGCACTTTCAAATGCGAAAGTAGACATAGTTGACAATCCGCCGCAAAAGCCCGTTCCTAAAGCATATTTATAAAAAGTTTGCTTTTCTTTAGATAACGCTTTAACAGATATTGCAGTAACAAGAGCGAAAATAAAGCAAGCAATCATATTAGACAAAAAAGTGCCTAAAGTAAGCTGACCAAATATAGAAGATTGTAGATTTACCGGGTAAATTAGAGGCGCGTAGGAAGAAATTACCCCACGCACAAATGCTCCTAAAGTGCCACCAATAAAAACTAAAAGGTATAAGCGGCGGCTATTTTTACAATTTTTCTCGCTTGTTTTACTCATTTGCACTCTTTTACAAAACTCTTTGCATAAACCAAAACGACACTCTCAATTGAGAAGTGCCGTTTTGTTAAGTTAATCATCAGCCAATAAACAATTTCAGTCAGTCAGAGAGTGAACACTAATAATGTGATCTCGCTGCGGGCCAGTGCCAATGGCAGAAATACGGCAATTAGAAAGCTCTTCCAAACGCTTCACGTAATTCTGAGTATTCTGAGGCAAGTCTTCAAACTTGTGAATTTGAGAAATATCCTCGCTCCAACCAGGAACCATCTCATAAACTGGCTTTGCACAAGCGAATAGAGACTGGTCCACAGGCATTTCTTCCACGCGCTTGCAAGTTCCGTCTGCCAAAGTCACGTCGTAAGCTACACAAACTGGAATTTCCTTCAAGCCTGTTAAAACATCAAGCTTGGTAAGAACAATATCTGTTAAACCATTTACGCGAGTTGCGTAACGGCTTACTACAGAATCAAACCAACCGCAGCGACGAGGACGGCCTGTTGTAACACCATACTCATGACCCTGCTCACGCAGCCAATCGCCCTGCTCATCCAAAAGCTCAGTTGGGAATGGACCTTCGCCAACACGAGTGATATAAGCCTTAGCAACACCAATTACGCGAGTAATGCGAGTTGGACCAACGCCCGTACCTGTGCAAGCGCCGCCAGCAGTAGGATTCGAAGAAGTAACGAATGGGTAGGTGCCGTGGTCAACGTCAAGCATCGTTGCTTGTCCGCCTTCGAACAGAACGGTTTTGCCTTCATCCATTGCCTTATTCAAAACTAGCGAAGTGTCAGCAACATAAGGCTTCAAACGCTTACCCAGCTCAACAAGCTGGGCAGTTACAGCGTCAATATCAATAGGATGCTGATTATAAAGCTTCACAAGCATCTGATTCTTTTGATGCAAGCTCGCCTCAACTTTGTCACGCAAATGCTCAGCATTAAATAAATCGTGTACGCGAATTCCGACGCGATTAATTTTATCCGCATAAGTAGGTCCAATACCGCGACCGGTTGTACCAATTTTGTGCTTTCCAAGGAAACGCTCTGTAACCTTATCTATTACGCGATGGTACGGCGTAATAATGTGCGCAGCTTCGCTTACCAGCAAACGTGAGCAATCAACTCCACGAGATTCCAAAGCATCAATCTCTTCAAACAAAACTTCCGGATCAACAACAACGCCGTTGCCAATTACAGGGGTTACATTAGGGCTAATAATGCCGCTTGGAAGCAAATGCAGCGCGTAAGACTTATCTCCAACTACAACGGTATGGCCAGCATTGTTGCCACCATTAAAACGTGCGACAATATCAACTTTAGATCCAATTAAATCTGTTGCTTTACCTTTACCTTCGTCACCCCATTGAGCGCCAATAAGCACAATACCAGGCATGCCGCACCTCCATTTTTTGGGCTAACGTTGCCCAAATTTGCACAATCCTACCTGACAAGATTATCGCTACGCCCCTACCGATTAAGAGGTAAGAAAAATCTTTTAAGTATTAAAGCTAACTATTTCAATGCTTTACCAGCAGAACCAAGCTGCACACAAGCTTCTACCACGCGTTGAGCCATGGCTTTTTCAGCTTCACGACCCCAAGAACGAGGATCGTAAAGTTTCTTTTCTCCAACTTCGCCATCTATCTTAAGAACAGAATCGTAATTGCTAAACATGTGTCCTGCAATAGCGCGAGTAAAAGCATATTGCGTATCCGTATCAATATTCATTTTAACTACGCCGTAGCGCACAGCTTCTGCAATTTCTTGAGCAGTAGAGCCAGATCCTCCGTGGAATACCAGCAGGAAAGGCTTTTTAGATGCGCCAAATGTACGAGTATCGCAAGTATCTTTATATTCTTCGTACACAGTTTGTTGGATTTCTTGCAACAATTGCGGACGTAACTTTACAACGCCAGGCTTATATGCTCCGTGAACATTGCCAAAAGTAAACGCTGCCATATATCTGCCGCGCTCTCCCAAACCAAGCTTTTTTACAACGCGTAAAGCATCTTCAGGCGTAGAATATAGGCGCTCGTCAATATCGGCACGATGCCCATCTTCTTCTCCACCAACCGCACCAATTTCAATTTCAAGAATTGTACGAGCCTTTTGCGAAGCGTCAAGTAACTCTTCTGCAACATCTAAATTATGTTGCAAATTAACTGTTGAGCCATCCCACATATGCGATTGGAAAAGAGGCTCTGCCCCCTTTTTTACTTGCTCTGCTTCTTTAGCTAAAAGCGGTCGAATCCAGTCGTCAAGATAAGCCTCTGCACAGTGATCGGTATGAAGAGCAATAGTAATATTTGGATACTGAGATGCAACTTCATGCGCAAAAGCAGCAAACGCAAGAGAGCCAACAACGCGATTATTTACGCACTGCCCAGAAAAATAAGCCGAACCGCCAACAGAAACCTGAATAATGCCATCAGACTCAGCTTGCGCAAAACCTTGAAGAGCCGCATTAAGCGTTTGAGTACTTGTAACATTAATAGCAGGATACGCGTAGCCACCTCGACTTGCAGCATCAAGCATATGCGCGTAACGTTCAACGGTTGCAATAGTCATACTTGTATTATCCGCCTTTATAATTCACAAAGCTACACAAATACACAAAAGTGTTACAAAAGCTGTTCTAATAACTTACTAACTGAAACGCTTTAAGTTACGACTGCATCTTTTGATGACGCTTTTTAGCTTCTGTAACTACAAATTTGTGATATTGCAATGCGATTGATTCATCTAAGCCAGCAGCAGCAGAAAGATCTAGCAGACGCTGAACCTGCTCCTGCTCACGCTTAGAATCCAAAGGAGCAAATTTAGCTTTAGCTTTAAGCTCACCAATGCGATTAGTAGTCTTAAAACGTTCCGCTAGAAGCGCAATAATCGCACCGTCAATATTATCAATCGATTTGCGCAGCGTTAAAATCTTATCCGCAGCATCTTCACAACTTTTATTTAATGAAGTATTGCTCGAATTAATTGTCGTTTCAGAAAAATCACACATAATATGATTTATACAAAACTTTAATCAAAATAAGTCTGCAAAACCATTGTGGTTTCCGTACTTACTGGCACAATGCGATGAATAGTATTGATTAGCTCTTCCAACTTACTTGGCGTTGCAACACGAACTACCAGCATAAAACTTGGGCTTCCTGTTACGGAATAGCACGCTTCAATACCAGGAATATCGCGCAACTTTGTAGGAATTGTTGCTTCCTTACCAAAATCAAGCGGAGTAACTGACACGAATGCACTAACTGGCAAGCCACGACGCTCGTAATCAATAAGCGCACGATAACCAGTAATAACACCCTTGCGCTCAAGCTTTTGAACACGCGACTGCACGGCAGAAACAGATAATCCTGAAGCCTTTGCTAAACGCGTTAACGTGGCACGACCATCATGCTCGAGAATATCTACAATAACTCCATCGGTTGAATCCATTGGCAAAGCGCCTTCAACTTTACGGGAACTTCCTGTCATATTTTCTCCATTCTCTAATCGACGCTGAACGAGAATTATAGTCGGATTTATGCTAGCGCCGGCAGGCAGCAATACCTATGTTACCTTATTTTTTACAGAAAAAGAACAAAATAATATAAAAAATTTTTTTATACCTTGCTTTATTCAGTTTTTTTGTGGAAAAATAATAAAAAATATAAACTAAATAATAATATTTATTGTCGAAAGAGTATAGGGAGATAATATGGCTGTTGTAGCAGAACACGCAATCTCAATACCTAGATCTGGTATTCGTGACGTATTTGACCGCGTAGAACAAATCCCTGATGCTATTTCACTATGCCTAGGAGAGCCTGGCGAAACCGCTTCCAATCATATTGTTAAAGCAGCTTGCGAATCTATTGAAGCCGGAAAAACAAAATATACCGACGTTTTAGGAATTCCAGAATTCCGCAAAGCTGCAGTTGATTACACAAAGAGAGTGAAAGGCTTAGTTTATGACGCCGATACTGAAATTCAAGCAGTTGACGGCGCTACAATTGGTTTATATTTAGCTATTAAAGCAGTAATTGATCCGGGCGACGAAGTAATTATTCCTTCCCCATACTTCACTTCTTATGATGCAGAAGTGTTAATGTGCGACGCAACTCCTGTAACAGTTGCCCTTAAACCTGAACATGGAATGCATGTTAATGCTGAAGAAATACGCAAAGCAATTACTCCACGAACTAAAGCTATTATTATCAACTCACCTTGCAACCCAACTGGCGCAGTAACTACAGCCGAAGAACTTGCAGAAGTAGCAGAATTATGTAAAGAATTTGATTTGTGGGTAATTTCTGACGAAGTGTATCATCCATTTGTATTCGCGAGTGACCCTGACACAGAACCTGCAGGAGATGCTGTAGCGCCATCTATTGCAGCAGTTGAAGGAATGAAAGATAGAACCATTATTGTAGAAAGTTTGTCTAAAACTTACGCAATGACCGGCTGGAGAATCGGCTATATTCTTGCACCAGCTAACGTTATTGAGCAAAGCAGTAAAATTGCGGAAATGATACACTCTTCCGTCAATTCGACTGCACAATACGGCGGAGTTGCTGCTCTTACCGGACCTCAAGATCATGTTCGTCAAATGCGTGAAGAATACCGTGAAAAACGAAATCTGGTACTTAACGCATTACAAGATTGCGACGCACTAAAACTTATTGAGCCACAAGGAGCTTTCTACGTTTTCGTCGACGTTCGCCCAACTGGATTAACTTCCAAAGAATTCAGCAGAAGACTTTTGGAAGAAGAAAAAGTTGCTGTTGTACCTGGAGAAGCTTTCGGAAAAGAAGGAAGCGGATTTGTGCGACTTTCTTATGCTGGAAAATCGGAAGAACTTAAGGAAGCTGTGGCTCGCATGCGAAAGTTTGCGCTTGAGCAGCAGGCTGCTAATAATGCGTAAAAACAATTAAAAGCAACAATTAAAAGCAATAAATAAAAGCGCACAATCCTAGGATAGATTCTTAAGATTGTGCGCAAAATCATTTATTCTGTTATTTTTCAGCTTACAAACTTAAAAATAACACTCAAATCACTTAAGCAGCAGTTGGCGCAGAAGTATTTGAAGAACCGTTTGCTTGCTGAACAATAGCAGCCAAAAAATCACGGTTTGAAGCAGTCTTCTTTAAGCGAGGAATCAAAGTCTGATACGCTTGCTCAGGCTCAAGACCGCCAAATAGGCGACGCAAACGGTAGATAATAGGAAGTTCGTTAGCCGGAGTAATCAATTCCTCACGACGAGTTCCAGAAGCATTAATATCTACAGCAGGGAACAGACGCTTATCTGCCAAGTCGCGGCTCAAACGCAATTCCATGTTGCCAGTGCCCTTGAACTCTTCGAAAATAACCTCATCCATCTTAGATCCAGTTTCAACCAGAGCGGAAGAAATAATCGTCAAAGAGCCGCCGTCTTCAATATTTCGAGCAGCACCAAAGAACTTCTTTGGTGGGTACAACGCCTGAGCATCAACACCACCAGAAAGAATACGTCCAGAAGCAGGAGCAGCGATGTTGTATGCACGAGCCAAACGAGTCATAGAATCAAGCAAAACAACAACATCCTGGCCGAGCTCAACTAAACGCTTAGCGCGCTCAATTGCAAGCTCTGCAACTGTAGTATGGTCGGAAGCAGGACGGTCAAACGTTGAAGAAATCACTTCACCCTGAACCGTACGCTCCATATCCGTAACTTCTTCTGGACGCTCATCTACAAGAACAACCATCAAATGCACTTCAGGATTGTTCGTAGTAATAGCGTTAGCAATATTTTGCAGCGTAATAGTCTTGCCAGCTTTTGGAGGAGACACAATCAAACCGCGCTGACCCTTACCGATTGGTGCAACCAAATCAATAACACGACCAAGCATGCGATTAGCAGTAGTTTCTTGGCGTAAGCGCTCATTAGGGTACAGCGGCGTAAGCTTAGCAAATTGCGGACGATTCTGAGCTTCTTCAACACTCATTCCATTAATGCTATTAACAGTTTGCAACGGAACAAACTTCTGACGCTGATTCCTGCGATCACCCTCGCGAGGTGCACGAATAGAGCCTTGCACAGCATCGCCCTTGCGCAAACCATACTTTTTAATTTGGCTCATTGAAACATACACGTCATTTGGTCCTGGAAGGTAGCCAGAAGTGCGTACAAATGCATAAGATTCGAGCACATCAACAATACCTGCGACTGGAACAAGATCTTCCTGAGGCTCTTCGCGGCGAGATTCTCGAGAATCGCGCTCTTCGCGGCTCTCACGATTATCACGGTCTAAACGAGAATTGCGCTCAGAGCGATCTTTACGATCTTGACGTTCCTGGCGATCCTGTCGATCTTGGCGATCATCATGATCAGAATAATCCTCTCGATCATCCTCATAATCTCTACCTCGACCACGCATGCGACGCTGGAAACGCTCCGACTTATTATCTTGCTCTTCTCGATCAAAATCACGAGAAGCTCCACGCTGTCGACGAGATTCGCCTTCAGAGCGAGATTCATCTCCTGGCAAAGTTGCCAAAATCTGATCTAAATCGCGCGAATCTACTCCTTCTGCACGACGATCACGATTGTTATCACGCTCATCATTTACACGAC
This sequence comes from Gardnerella sp. Marseille-Q9185, assembly GCF_046508745.1. Lineage (NCBI taxonomy): Bacteria > Bacillati > Actinomycetota > Actinomycetes > Bifidobacteriales > Bifidobacteriaceae > Gardnerella > Gardnerella sp. Marseille-Q9185. The sequence goes on along the minus strand of NZ_JBKFWK010000003.1, from coordinate 73,945 downwards.
GACGCTGGAAAGAAGAATTACGATTGTTATCTCGTCGATAATTCTTAGATCCAAAATCTTCGTCGCGCCTACGACGATCATTAGTTGCATTTGGCACTAAGTTTTCCAACGCTTCTAAGTCTTTATCGTCACCCAACGAACGAACTTCTTCATTATCTGCACGAGTATCTGCAGACTTACTTGCACTCGTAGAATTGTAAGGCGTGCGAACAGTTACACCAGCAGGCGCTTCTCCCCCATTGCGTGCCGCATTCAATGTAGCTAACAATTCAGGCTTACGCATTGTCGAAGTGCCGCGCAAACCCATTTGCTTCGCAAGATCTTTCAATTCTGAGAGCTTCATTTTCTCAAGATTTTGGCTTGTTGCCACAATTTTACCTTTCCCTAACTCACACGGAATATACTACCGGTAAGCCTTTGTATGGAAGATTACGGAAAAATCCGTCACGAACTCATGATTATTACATAACAATGTACACAACCACGAACATTATGTATGCTACTACAGCTCTACGACGCTGCAAACCGCGACGCGCCAGCAAGTCTAATTATTTTTAAATTATAAACTGAATATTCTAATAAAAAAGCGCCAATAATAATGGACTATGCCACTACTATTGACGCTACTTTTAGCTTAATTTTTACTTAAGTTATTTATAAATACTTACTACTTCTTTTCGTGATAAGACTTTTCAGTATTTACAGACCACACATTTGCTTTAGATTCTGCGCCAGTGTGAATATTTTCTACAGCTTCGATTGCGGTAGCCATGGAATGATCCTGGTTATTATAACGATGCTGTCCGTTTCGACCGACGCAATACAAGTTGCCGAAGCTATCCAAGTACTTAATCAACTCAGGCATTTGTGCATAAGTGTCAAAGTAAGCTGGGTAAGCTTTTGGAACACGTTCACGATGGGAATCAATAACATCTTCTTCGCCATTAATAACCTGCATGCGAGTTAATTCGTCGATAGCCATCTTACGAGCGTCTTCATCACTCATATTCCAGAAGTCGTCGCCTTCTTCGCAGAAGTACTCAAGACCAATCCAAACAGTGTTGTCAACATCTTTAACAAGATAAGGACTCCAGTTGTTGAAGATTTGCAGACGGCCAACCTTGTAACCAGGGTCCTGAACATAAATCCAGCAATCTGGAACAATAGGTGGATTTCCAAGAGTTGGAATAGTAGTAGTATTACGCAGACGTACACGCTTAACAAGCAAGCCTACAGTCACAAAATCGCGGTAAGGCAAGCCCTTAGCCACTCGCTGCATTTCTGCTGGAACTTCAGCCTTTTTGTCACCATTTGCACCCTGCTCAAGAGCTGCAACCAAATCTTTAATAGGCATAGAAGAAACAAACTCGTCAGCATGCAATTCAGAACGTTCACCGTTTGCATCTTCAATAACAACGCTTGAAATCTTGCCATCGGACTGCTTAATAGCAACAACCTTAGCATCTGTACGAACTGTAGCACCATTTTCACGGCAACGGCGTTCAACAGTTTCCCACAATTGGCCAGGGCCAAGCTTTGGATACCAGAATTCCTCAATTAAAGAAGTTTCTACTTCCTTCTTCTTACCCTTTTTCTTAGGGAAAAGCTTAGAAAAAGCATTCTTCAAAACTTCAACAATGCTCAAGCCCTTAACGCGCTGAGCACCCCAATCTGCAGAAATCTGGCTTGGATGCCTACCCCAAAGCTTCTCGGTATAACCCTCGAAGAACATTGAGTAAAGCTTCTTACCAAAACGATTAATGTAGAAGTTTTCAAGATTAGTTTCTGGCAACTTGTGAATCATTGACCACAAGTAGCTAAAACCAACCTTCATCGTCAAAATAAAGCCCATAGAGCGCAAGGTGGCTGCGGAAAGAGAAATCGGGTAATCGAAGAAATGATGATTCCAGAAAATACGCGAAACACGATGGCGCTTCAACATAACTTCGTCTTCAACTTCAGGATCAGGACCGCCTGGTTCCAAGTCATGGTGACGACCAAGCTTCTTGTCATCGTATGAAGGCGCACCCTGCAACGGCAACATTTCACGCCACCACTGCATAATGCGATCATCCTTCGAGAAGAAACGGTGACCGCCAATATCCATACGATTACCGTTGTACTTTACAGTACGCGAAATACCACCAAATTCACGCGTTGCTTCGAGCAGCGTTACGTCATAGCGACTAGAACCGCCATCTTTAACGAGCTCCCAGGCTGCCGTCAACCCTGCCGGACCGCCGCCAATAATCACAACAGATTTCTTTGGGGATTGTGTATCCGTCACTTGTCCTCCATACCTTAATACATCAATTTTTACTAAAACACATTTTGTGCTAGGTAAAATTTCTATATATCTTTATTGAGCATACGCTTATCACGCGATAGATTCCGGAATGTCAATGTCTGTTTTCTGCACTTCTTCAACATTAACATCCTTAAAAGTCACTATTCGCACATTTTTAACAAAACGCGAAGGCCTATAAACATCCCAAACCCACGCATCTGTAAGTTGAACGTCGAAATAAACGTCTTGGCCGGCCGAACGCACGTTGAAATCAACCTTATTTGCCAAATAGAATCGGCGTTCTGTTTCTACAACGTACGTAAAAAGCTTAATAACATCACGATATTCTTTATACAACGCAAGTTCAGCATCAGTTTCATAATTGTCGAGATCTTCGGCGCTCATTGCTTCCCTTCCGTATTGGTGTTACGTTTACGACCGCGACCTATAATGCGCCACCAAGCTCTTTTTGAAGAACTACCTTCGGTGTTATTTGCATTATAAGGCCATTCTTCATCAAGATTATCATGACGCACGGGTATAGCCACAGAGTGCTCATGTGCGCTCAACGCTTCAACTACACCCGGATTTTCCTCTATAACATGCAGACCAAACGCATCAAGAGAACGAATTGCATCGTACTCATCGGAAATCGTATCCATAACAACAAAATCTTGATACTTTTGATTTTGCGCATCCCATAAAGCATCGCGCGCAGTGCCAGTTTGTGCGAAACCAAGAGATTGATATACAGAAAGCGAGCGAGTATTCGTAGCAGGAACACCAACCCAAATGCGATGCAATCCTAATCCTACTGGCTCTGACGCAAAACCGTAAGTCATCACTCGAGGCATAGCATCACGCGAATAGCCGCGTCCGCGATAATCCTTGCCAAGTACAACTTGAATACGCGCAGAACGAGACCACCCATCTATGTCAATAAGAAAAATCATGCCAATAATCGCGCCAGAAGTATTCTTAACATCATCTAAAACATCTGGCACTATAGCCCAAGCAATTGTAGGACGAGACTGAACATCGCCAGCAAAACGACATAATTCAGCAGCTTTTTCAACAGAAAAACCGTCATTAGACCACTGAACAGAACGCTCAACCCACGCATGAACCATAGAACGCTCAGACTGAGAATCTTTTCCGGTAATAACCGAAGCGTTATCATATGCGCAAAGCTCATCCATACGCTGTAAATCATCGCATGTTGCTGGGCGAAGATGCGCCATTTCTCCACGAATTGGAGGGATTACTATAGATTTTGGTAACTCGCGAGAGTTGTTCACACCATCATTGGTTTGTTGCATAGTCACCTACTTGTATTGTGCCTTTGAGTATTAAGCCCTTCGCATAATTCTCATGTCGCATAATATATGATAATCCAGAAGACGAAAAATGCGTCACGATATTGCCAAATAGCAAATTCTGCGCACCTGCCGCATGAAACAAATTTAATCTGATTTAATCTGTTTTAGTATGATTAAATCTTATTAAATTATGCAGCAAGTACGCAGCACTTACTTTTTGATATTGATTACGCTTTTGCGTTTATACATTAGCGTTATCAAATATTAAATTTTTCAGATTTTTGGTTTTTCAGCCCTTGATTTTTGCCATCACAATCTTAGTAACAGCTTTAGCATCAGCCTGACCCTTAGTTGCGCGCATAACAGCACCAATAATCGCGCCCATCGGCTTCATATTGCCTGCCTTAAGCTTTTCTGCAACTTCAGGATCGGCTGCAAGAGCAGCGTCAACAGCGGCTTCCAAAGCGCCGTCATCGTTCATAACCTTGAATCCGTGCTTATTAACAACTTCATCAGGCTTGCCCTCGCCAGCCAAAACGCAAGCAACAGTTTGCTTAGCGAGCTTATCGTTAAGCTTACCGTCTGCAATTAGCTTTTCAACTTCAGCCACGTCTTGCGGAGTAATAGGCAATTCTTCCAAAGTCACGCCACGAGTGTTTGCTTCGCGAGCAAGCTCACCAAGCCACCACTTCTTAGCACCTGCTGCAGTTGCACCAGCTTTAACGGTTTCTTCAACCAAATCAAGAGCATCCGCGTTCAAAATATCGCGCATTTCAAGATCGCTAATGCCCCATTCGCTTTGCAAACGGTTACGGCGCTCGCGAGGCATTTCCGGCATCTCGGCCTTCATGCGCTCAATATGCTCTTTAGTGATGTGAAGCATAACCAAATCAGGATCTGGGAAGTAGCGATAATCGTCGGCGTCGGACTTCACACGACCGCCAGCAGTGGTCTGAGTTGCTTCATCCCAGTGACGGGTTTCCTGCAAAATCTCGCCGCCTTCGCTCAAAATAGCAGCCTGACGACGAATCTCATATTGCAGCGTCTTTTCGATTCCGCGGAATGTGTTCACATTCTTAGTTTCGGAACGAGTGCCGAACGGATCGGTCGGATTTTTGCGGAGTGAAACGTTCACGTCAGCGCGCATATTGCCCTGCTCCATGCGAGCGTGGGAAATGTTGAGGGCGCGAACAATATCGCGAATAGCACGCATATAAGCACCAGCAATTTCTGGAGCGCGGCTACCCGCACCTTCGATTGGCTTAGTTACAATCTCGATTAAAGGCACGCCTGCGCGATTGTAATCAACCAAAGAATGATTTGCGCCTTCAATACGGCCGTCAGCACCGCCAACGTGAGTATTCTTACCAGCGTCATCCTCAATATGAGCACGCTCAATCGGCACGCGGAACACCGTGCCATCTTCAAGCTCAACATCCAAGTAACCGTTGCCGTTAGTAGGCTTATCGTACTGGGAAATCTGGTAATCGCGAGGCATATCTGGGTAGAAGTAGTTCTTACGAGCGAACTGGCTCCACTCAGCGATTTCGCAATGCAATGCCAAACCGAGCTTAATAGCGTAATCAACTGCAGTCTTGTTTACGACTGGCAAAGAGCCTGGCAAACCAAGGCTTACAGGAGTTAGCTGAGTGTTTGGCTCGCCACCAAAAGATACTTCCGCTGGGCAAAACAGCTTCGTACGAGTGCAAAGCTCAACGTGCGTTTCCAAACCGAATACTGGATCAAACTGCTCAACAGCATCGGCGTATTTCATAAGTTTTTCAGCCATGAGAATCCTTCTTACTTAAGCTTTACTTCACTTTACTTAGCCAATGAATCGAGCCAGCCAGCCTTAAGCGACTTCCAGATTGGACCGCCCCACTGCTCTTCAAGAGCAGCTTCCAACGCTGCTGCAGGCTTGTACATCTTCTCATCATGGCATTGCGGAGCAATAATCTGAATACCAACAGGCAGACCATCGTCGCTTAAGCCAGCTGGAAGGCTCAAAGCTGGAACGCCAGCCATGTTTGCAGGAATCGTAGCAATATCGTTCATGTACATGGAAAGCGGATCGTTCATCTTTTCGCCAAACTTAAATGCCGTTGTAGGGCTTGTTGGAGAAACAAGAACATCTACCTTATTAAACGCTTCTTCAAAATCGCGAATAATAAGGGTTCGAACCTTTTGAGCAGAACCATACCATGCATCGTAATAACCTGCAGAAAGTGCGTAAGTACCGAGAATAATACGGCGCTTTACTTCGTCACCGAAACCAGCTTCACGAGTTGCAGCCATCATATTTGCGGCCGTCTGAGGCTTGTCTGCTGGCGGCATTACGCGCAAACCGTAGCGCATGCCGTCGTAGCGAGCCAAGTTGGAGCTAACTTCGGAAGGCATAATAATGTAGTAAGCAGCCAAAGAATAAGGGAAGTGAGGGCAGGAAACTTCCGTAACCTCTGCACCCATATCCTTAAGCAGCTGCACCGCCTCATTAAAGCGAGCTTCAACGCCTGGCTGGAAGCCATCGCCACTAAGCTCTTTAACAAGGCCAACCTTTACGCCCTTCAAATCTCGGCGAGCGCCCTCACGAGCAGCCTGAGCCATTGGAGGAACAGGAGCTGGAATCGAAGTGGAATCGCGCCTATCGTTGCCGCCAATAATCTCCTGCAAAAGCGCAGAGTCAAGAACGGTACGAGAAACAGGACCAATCTGATCCAAGGAACTTGCCATAGCAATTGCACCAAAACGGCTAACACCACCGTAAGTTGGCTTTGCGCCGACTGTACCAGTTAAAGCACCTGGCTGACGAATAGAGCCACCAGTATCTGTACCCAAAGCAATAGGAGCTTCGAATGCAGCAACAGCAGCTGCAGAACCGCCGCCGGAACCGCCAGGAACACGCTCGGTATCCCAAGGGTTGCAAGTGGTTTGGTAAGCAGAATGCTCGGTTGAAGAACCTTGAGCAAACTCATCCAAATTAGTCTTGCCGAGAATTGGCATACCAGCTGCTTTGAGCTTTTCAATAACAGTAGCGTCGTAAGGTGGAACCCAGCCTTCAAGAATCTTGGATGCTGCAGTAGTTGGAATGCCTTTAGTGACAATCATGTCTTTAATTGCAATTGGAACGCCTGCAAGCTCAGGCAAATCTTCAGTCTCGCCATTAGCGTTCTTTTTATCAAAAGCATCTGCTTGCTCGAGTGCAATATCTGCAGAAACGTGCAAGAATGCCTTGATTTCTGGCTCAGCAGATTCAATCACTGCCAAGTGAGCTTCAACAAGCTCGCGGCTAGAAACTTCTTTAGCTTTTACAGCTTCTGCCATTTGAGCAGCAGAAAGCTTTACTAAATCTTGAGTATTCGACATATCACTCCTCCCCTAAAATGCGAGGTGCTACAAACATGCCAGACTCACTCTTAGGCGCACCAGAAAGCGCTTCTTCTTGAGTTAATGGTGTAGCAGGCACATCAGGGCGCAAATAAGCTTCCAGAGGCACTGGATTTGCAGTAGGTGGCACATCTTCGCCAGCAACTTCCTGCACCTTATTAATAGATTCTGCAATGACGTTTAATTCGCCTTGCAAGCGACTAATTTCCTCGTCGCTTAAAGCAATCTGGGAAAGAACACCCAAATGCTCAATTTCTTCTCGTGTGAATGTAGGCATAACCCCAACTATATGTGTGATGCGTGACCTTTCAAAGCTGAAAAAATCTATTATATCCACATACCGCACGTGCGCGTTTTCACAAAATTATTACGCATATAAAATTTCAAAATTTGCAGCGATTACTATATCAACACGCCGCATAAGCAAAAACGACGTAACCAAAAATTGTTGATATTTCAACGATATTTAAACTCTTGTTTTAAAAATAAAAAAATTTTTTAAGAGATTATCGCATAAATAAAAAGTGTGTAATAATCGTGTTTTGTGAGACGCTAAAAACTAATGCACTGAGGCACGTTATGCATTGAAGCATATGAATTTCAGCATCTCATCGAAATAATCTAATAAAAATAATCTAATAAAAATCGAAGGACACATATGAAGAACTCAAAGTTCTACCGTAATGCAGCAATGTTGTTGCTCGCGGGCGCAACTATTATTCCACAATGCTTAGCAGCACCAGCAATGGCCGCTCCTTCCGCTAAGGATTCTGAACCAGCCACATCTTGCGCAGCCAAGAAGGACTCGTTGAATAATTATTTGTGGGATTTGCAATACGATAAAACAAACATTCTCGCCCGTCATGGCGAAACCATTGACAACAAATTCTCTAGCGATAGCTTCAACAAGGGCGATGAATTCGTTGTTGTTGAGCATCAGAAGAAGAACATCACAAATACAACTTCAAATTTGTCGGTTACTTCCGCCAACGATGATCGCGTATACCCAGGTGCTCTTTTCCGCGCTGATAAGAATTTGATGGACAATATGCCAAGCCTGATTTCCGCAAACCGCGCTCCAATCACGTTGAGCGTTGATTTGCCAGGCTTCCACGGCGGCGAAAGTGCTGTAACTGTTCAGCGCCCAACCAAGAGCTCTGTAACTTCCGCAGTGAATGGCTTAGTTTCCAAGTGGAATGCACAGTACGCTGCAAGCCATCATGTTGCAGCTCGCATGCAGTACGATTCTGCAAGCGCACAAAGCATGAACCAGCTCAAGGCAAAGTTTGGTGCTGATTTCGCCAAGATTGGTGTTCCGCTGAAGATTGATTTCGACGCTGTGCACAAGGGCGAAAAGCAGACTCAAATTGTGAACTTCAAGCAGACCTACTACACCGTAAGCGTTGATGCACCAGACAGCCCAGCTGACTTCTTCGCACCATGCACTACGCCAGAAAGCTTGAAGAGCCGCGGAGTAGACAGCAAGCGTCCGCCAGTATATGTGTCCAATGTAGCTTACGGCCGTTCAATGTACGTAAAGTTCGACACCCGCAGCAAGAGCACCGATTTCCAGGCTGCTGTTGAAGCTGCAATCAAGGGTGTTGAAATCAAGCCAAATACCGAGTTCCACCGCATTTTGCAGAACACTTCTGTAACTGCTGTAATTCTCGGCGGCAGCGCAAACGGTGCAGCTAAGGTTATTACCGGCAACATCGACACGTTGAAGGCTTTGATTCAAGAAGGCGCAAATTTGAGCACCTCCAGCCCAGCAGTTCCAATTGCTTACACCACTTCCTTCGTCAAGGATAACGAAGTAGCAACTTTGCAAACCAATAGCGATTACGTTGAAACCAAGGTTTCTTCCTACCGCGACGGCTACTTGACTTTGGATCACCGTGGAGCTTACGTAGCTCGCTACTACATCTACTGGGATGAGTACGGCACCGAAATTGACGGCACTCCTTACGTGCGTTCTCGCGCTTGGGAAGGCAACGGCAAGTATCGTACAGCTCACTTCAACACAACTATTCAGTTCAAGGGCAATGTGCGCAACCTCCGCATCAAGCTCGTTGAAAAGACCGGCTTGGCTTGGGAACCATGGCGCACAGTGTATGACCGTTCCGATTTGCCACTGGTTCGCCAGCGCACAATCAAGAACTGGGGCACAACCTTGTGGCCACGCGTTGCTGAAACTGTGAAGAACGACTGATATTTCCTATAATTTAATAAGATAATTTAATTTATAATTAAAGATAAATGAATACAATAAGGGCTTTATCTTGTAGCCAGTTACGAGATAAAGCCCTTATTGTTTGCTAAATATTATTTAAATATTATTTGCAGAATATTTAAATATCGCGATGCTTTTCAATAACGTAGCCAATTGCGTACATGACTACAGCCCAAGCAAGAACCACTAAACCGGACTGCCACCATGTAAAAACATATGCGTTTGGTGGAAGTTGCGGCCCAGAATTAGCGGAGGCACCTAAGAATTGGCTTACAGCATTGCCTGGCAAAATCTGAATAAGTATTGAAGTCCACTTCGCGAAATTGCTTGCAAGCATAATAATGCTAACAATGGCCTGCAGAATCATCACGGCTCCAATAACGCACATAATTCCGCCAGCAGTTGACTTGCAAATCATGCCAAAACCGTAGGCCATTGCTGCCACAACAACCATGATTGCAGGAGATCCAAGAAGCAGAATAAGAGGCAATTCCCACACGTTGCTTCCAGATAATCCGGAAATGTTATCTCCTATAAAAGCTAATTCTGCAGCAGCTAAAGAAACTGCCATTGCAATAAGTTGAACTACAAAAACGTAGATTGCAACAGCAATAAACTTAGCAGTAAAGAACATACCCCTTTTAGGTACAGCCGTAAGAGAAGCCTGAATTGAAGTCGTAGAATGTTCCGCGGTTACAGCAAGCACTGCAAAAATCGCCAAAACAATCAAAGATATAGAAGCAAAACTAATAACTAAGCGGAAAATGCTTTCTTGAGATGCAATAAGGTCACTTTTATTGCTCGGCCCAACAGTAATTGCAGCGCTTGATTTACTTTGACTTGCTCCATTCTTAATGTCAACTTTAGACATTGCTTTTTGCACAAGCGCGATTATAAAGCTGAAAATTACTGGCAAAACAATTGTTAATGCCATGCACCACCACGTAGACGCAAGTCCGCGCAGCTTAACAATTTCAGATTTAAGCGTGTGCATAAATGTAAGGCGTAAGTGCTGAGCGTTCATGCTGCGGCCTGTTTTGTAAGAATTGCTCGCCGGATATTCAACAGCTTGTTCAATTTGCCCACTCATTTTGCGCTCCTTCCATCTACATATTGCGTTCCAGTCGCAGCAGTAGTATTTGGCAATGCTTTTGTTACGTACTGCTCTTGACCGTGCGTAAGAGCCAAATATGCTTCCTCAAGCGAAGCATGCTCTTGATTCAGCTGATATACCAAAATCTGATTATCCGCAATTTCGCGCGCAATCTGGTTGAGCTCGCAACCTGTTATTCTGAGTAGCTCGCCTTCTTGAACGTCTTGAGGCGTGCGATTATCTGGCAAAATCTTGCATTCAGGATGATTCTGAACAAGCACAGACTTTAGCTTTTCACCTTCTGGCGTTACTAAACGTATAGCATGCTGAGAATGTGCGTCAACAAAATCTTGTACTGTTGTGCGCTCCAAAATTTCGCCATGCGCAATAATCACAAGGTTATCTGCAGTAAGCGCAACTTCGCTCATCAAGTGCGAACTAAGCAGAATTGCTCGACCTTGGCTTGCGTAATACTTGCACAATTCGCGAACCCACTTAACGCCTTCTGGATCCAAACCGTTAATTGGCTCGTCCAAAATAAGATTGTGCGGATCTGCTAAAAGTGCCGCCGCAATCGAAAGACGCTGGCTCATGCCGAGTGAGAAGGATCCCGCTTTGCGAGTTTTTACGCTAGTTAAACCAGTAATATCAATCACTTCGTCAACGCGCTTTTTTGATATTCCGTGAGTTAAAGCGAGCGAGTACAAGTGATTATATGCGGAACGACCTCTGTGGGCAGACTTTGCGTCAAGAACTGCGCCAACTTCCGTCATTGGGGATGCGATTTTTGCGTAAGGTTTTCCGTCAATAAGAGAAGTGCCACTATTGGCGTGAATAAGATTTAACGCGCAACGCATGGTGGTAGATTTACCAGCGCCATTAGGACCTAAAAAGCCCGTGACTTTACCGTCTTCGGCGACGAAAGAAACGTCGTTAAGCACTGTTTTTGCGCCGAAACGCTTTGTAATATGTTGAAATTCTAACATAAATTAACAATATCACAAATAAAAAAAAATACACATTAAATGTAAGCGTTTATGAGTACAGGCTGCTGCGTTTTAACTAATACTGCTGATGAGATTCTGCTGACAAAATTCTGCTACCGAAATTCTAATTAATATTTTATTAAGATTCAGCAATTTGGCACTGCATGTTGCGCAATCCACGCGTGCATGGAAACAGCTGCAGCTGCTCCCGCGTTTAGTGAGCGAACAGAGCCGAATTGCGAAATATAAACAACGTCATCCGCCATTTGTAACGCTTTTTTAGAAAGACCCGGACCTTCTGCACCAAAAAGCATAAGGCAACGTCTAGGGAACTTGTAGGTTTCCATAGCAACAGCACCTGGAATAATATCGAGCGCTATAACGCGAGCGTTTTTAGCATCTTGTTCCTTGATATTTGCGATTTTTTCGGCTTCTTTATTGCCTTCTGCCTGCGCTTTAAGCAAAAGTTGATGCGCTTCTTCTGCTTCCCGTGCTATATTTTCGCGCCAATTAGTTACTAGAGTTTCAATAGTTGGGCAGCACTCAACGTATTGGTATAGCTCAGTCATTAATGAGCCTTTACGATTCCATTTATGAGGCCCTACGATATACACTTTTTTCGCAGTAAACGCGTTCGCAGTGCGAACCATAGAGCCTATGTTGAAATCGTGAGTCCAATTTTCTACAGCTACTTCAAACTCATGACGGCCTTTAGAATCGAGATCCGCTTTTATGGCTTCTACTTTCCAGTATCTGTAGCGATCTAAGACGTTACGCTGGTCGCCTTCGTCTAGTAATTCAGTGCTAAACCGCGCATCATAATTTGGCGATTCTGGATTATCTGGACGAGGCTCACCTGGATGTTCTTCTTCCCATGGGCCAACTCCTATAGGTCGGAATTCTGGCTCATCGGAAGCTTTTGCAGCCAAAGTAATTGGATTCGGTTCGTGCATGCGTGAGTTTTGCTCCGTTTAATACTTTTGCTTAGTATTGCAGCTAGTCTTGGCAGCCGTCAGTTGCGCAATCACCTGTGCAACTTGACTTGCAATGGCCACCACAGCAGTTATCCTCGCAGCAAGGCTCAGTGCAACCATCATGAGCACAATCACCAGTGCACTCTACCTTGCAATGACCGCCACAGCAGTTATCTTCACAGCATGGCTCAGTGCAGCCGTCATGCTTACAATCGCCAGTGCATTTAACCTCGCAATGACCGCCACAGCAATTGTCGTTGCAGCAATCGTCGTGATCTGCATCTGCACGTAATTCTTCTTCATCGAAAGCTTGAACAAATGCCATTTTAGTACTCTCCTCACTTATTGGATTTACTAATTGAAGATGCCTTGTGCCTTGTTCGTCGGCGTCAACACCACCAATTAATGCAACTATAGCAAGAATTTGCGCGCCTTGCTGATGAACAATGCCAAAATCAAGACTTAATTCATTTCCGTGTCGTAAAGTCACAAGCGAAGAAGTTTGAACATACGATTTTTCAGAAAGCCAAGAGTCAAGCAACAGCACTCGCTTGCCTTTAACTGACGGGCCTTTTGTTGCAGGAAAAACAAAATCCATAACAAAGCCGTCGAGTGCAATTCCTTTACGTTCTGCAGCATGAATAAGCGCAAAAACCATCGGCACCGCAGCAGCAGTTAACGCGCCAACAGCGTCAACATCGCGTTCTAACGAATACCCAGCTTTCTCAATTGCGTCAAAAAGAACATCTCCAACCAGCTTAGAGCCACGCTGAGCAAATGTAACAGAAAACAGTTCACTAAATGGTTTCGCAATCATATCTGCACAAAGCATGCGTTTAAGCTCAGCGCGTTCCTCTTGTAATTCTGCCATTTTTGCACTCCTTAGCGTTAGAGTTCTTCAATTTTTGATGCTTTAATGTTTTTATGCTTAACGATCTTCTACTGATACTTCCGGAGCGCTCAGCTCTTTAACATCAGCTTTATCGGAATCTATAAGATCTATTGAAGCAATAACTTTACTTTGATCTAACTTCTGAAGTTTACGCGCTGTTACCAACACTCGCGACTCAAGCGAAGAAGCAAACTTATTGTAAGCTGCAACTGTTCTTGCCAAAGATACGCCAAGTTTTGAAGCATTTTCCCCAAGAACCGCAAAGCGATCATATAATTCTCGAGATAAATCGAAAAGTTCTTTTGCATCATCTGTAAGACTTTGCTGCTGCCATGCGTACGCAACAGACTTAAGCACGGCCCACAAAGTAACTGGTGAAGTGAGTGCTACTTTTTGCGCAAAAGCATCATCCATAAGCGTTGGATCCGCTTCAAGAGCCGCCTGAAGCAATGCTTCGTTTGGAATAAATGCAACTACAAAATCTGGTGCTGTTTCAAAAGCCTGCCAATACGCTTTAGCCCCTAATACTCTAACATGCTCTCGCAAAGCCTTAGCATGCGCTTTTAGAAGCTCGCTCCTTCTAGCTAATTCTTCGTCACTTGCGTTATCTGGGATTTCGCAAGCGCGCTGATAATCCGCATACGGAACTTTTGCATCAACTGGAATTGTTTTGCCTCCTGGCAGATGCACAACCATATCTGGCCTCTGCTGTTCGCCATTTACTCCAGTTACAACAACCTGCGTATCAAAATCAACATGCTCAAGCAAGCCTGCAGATTCAACAATATTCTTTAGTTGAGCCTCGCCCCAAGCTCCGCGAACCTTATTATTTCGCAATGCTGCAGAAAGCGAACTTGTTTCGCGGTCAAGCCTTGTTTGCTGCTCACTTAGGCCTTTAAGCTGAGTGCTTAGCACACCCATTTCTTGCTTACGCCCTTCTTCAATCTGCGAAACTTTATTCTTCAATGCTTCGAGATTGTCTTTTACTGGAGCAAGCGCTTCCAAAACTTTACCTTGCTCTTTCAAAGTTTTTTCACGATTTAACCGTTCGCGTTCTTCTCGCTCTGCGCGCAATTGTTCTTCGCGATTCACTCGCAATTGCTCTGCCTGCTGCGCCTTAGCAAGTTCTGCTTCAACAAACTTTAATCGCTCAGCAAGCTGCTCTGCTTGCGTGCGATAGCGTATAGCCTGATTGCCATTTTCTTGAGCTTGAGCGCGCGCTTGTTCATACTGCGAGCGCAATTCGTTAAATTCGCGCTGGTTTACGCCATTAGCGCCTTGCGTTCCAGAGTTGTGCTTAACAATAGCCAGCACAACAATGGCGGTTATTACAACAGCAACCACCATTAAAACAAACATCACAATATTATCGAACATACGTTCTATTAAACACTATTGAGTTGACTTTTGAAATATAATTAAACACGTCTTTTAAGCACGTTCAAAATAAAGCAATCCACGTCCACACGTGCCGCTCCATAGGCAAACTGCAATTACAGTAAGAACAACAATGACGTATAACAATATGGATTGTCCAGGAATTACAGGCAAAGTTCCAGAAGGATACCATCGCAAAATCAATCCAATTTTACTTTGCAAACCTTGTGTGGCAATATTCATCACCGCTAAAAAGACACCAAATGCAAGGCCGTAAAACCTTCCAAAACAGGCTAATCCAATCATTATGAGCACAATATCAATCCAAGCATTACCTAAAATCATCTGCAATGTACTCAATAACTGCAAATCAATTATACGAACAATTAACACTGAAGCGCCAAATGAAACAAACAAACACAATAAAGCAGCACTCAATGCATATATTCGCAACCTTTTCATCACGAAACGTTCCCACGATACCATAATCGGAGCAAGACAAACGAATGCCGCGGCAATAAACCCAACTACAATAACTTCATACAGAGGAACAACAAAATTAACAACACTACTACCAGATTGACATTGAAACGTTATACCTTCTACCGCATTATGCACATTAGCAGAATCCGGCAAACAAATATAACCAACATAAACTGGCAACTGCGTTACAAATGATCTGAATATAACAAGCATTAAAGAGGGAAGGACTACGGACAATAAAATTGCAACGATTGCAACAATATAATGCCTACCTTCAAGCCAAGCGCGAAAATTATTTTTCATGCTTATCACCAAGTTCCGATAAGACTTGTTGTGGAGTTATGAGACATTGATTAAGTTCTTTAACATGATTTTTTACAAATTGTTTCAGCTTAGCATCATCAGCATTATTAATACTCATAGCCACTTTATCGTTTGCTTCACCTGTAATAAATCCATATGACCCATACACATCATTACTTATACGAGAAGGAAGCTGAGCAAGCAAAAATGCTGTAACAGAAGCGTTTGAATCAAGATTCTTTTTTACATATACTTCTTTCATAGCACTTGATGCACATTTTGCAGGCACAAATCTTTGTAACACTTCTTGAGCGATACCAGTCATATCACCATATTTCTCAGAACGCCTAACAAATGTATCTGTTTGTTGTTGAATAACAGTAGCTTTAAGATTACGTAACTTTATTAAACCACTATTAGTAAGATTCCAAGATTTTTCAGTATTTGTTGGAGTAAACGCATTTCCAAGCACAAGCACAATTCCTTTGCCTTGCGAATCTCTCTGATTCTTAGGAAACCAAGAAGCAACAGTTTTCAAATGTTTAACAGCACGAAGTTTACGAATATAAGCTTCTTCAGGATGTACACAAACAGAAAAAGCAGTATCTTTAAACGTCGTACACTGAGGCACAAAAGGTCCAGAGCGAATCCAAGGTTTTGGACCCCACATAGCTATACAACAAGCACATACTATTGGCATAATTAAAGAAATACTTATTGCTTTTATGCACCAATAAGATCCCTTTTGCCAAAAATATCTAATATGCGCGCAACAAAGAATGCATGAAACGATAACAACACACACAAAGAATATGCGCAAAGTCACCAACCATGGGTTCATACGCAAACCAGGCTCAGCACCAATACCAGCATCCGACACTGGAAGTATTGCATATAAACTACTACCCCAATATCTAGGAAAAATATCTCCCTGAGGTATGGTGCCATTATGCATTATAATGACACCATAAATACAGCACCAAATTATTGCAAAAGATAATAAAGCTGAGAATACAATTGCCCAACGATTGCCAATAATTACTCCTAAAGCAAAACCAATTGCAAAAAATGCACTTGGCGTCACGCCTCCACATAATAGTGGAAAATACGGAAAATTTGTAATATTTACATCACTCTGAATTACTGTTGGCAATATACTTACGCAATATAACAAACTGCACAGTATAGCGCCTTTTAGTATAGGAATAGCGTAACGACTGGCTGATTTTCCTGCACACCACGCAGAATTAACCAAACATCTAGGCGAGCAAGCTTTACATGAACACCATGCGCCAAAAATGCAAGCAACAATATCAGACAAACAATGCATCCACGTGACATCAATTCTTAACCAAAGCGCATAATTATTATTATGCGCTAAAAAATTTGCCACACCCAAAAAAATAGGATATGCAATCAAAAATAAGCTAAAAATACAACTGCTTATTAGAGATAATGGGTACATAATACGTGAAATAATTGTGCACTTCTTATGACTTTTCGTAAAAAATCTGAATTCAGTTAAAAAGTTAGAATATTGACGCATATTTAATCACATCCCTACTTGCTACCACATTAACGAAATAAGAAACTATACATATCTAGTTACTGCTACTACTAATTTTTATGAAATTTAGATAGCAAATGCCTATACCCTGATTCCCATGGAGTTACCATAAGATCTTCACGATTAGCATATTGAAGAAGATTATCCATTTTCCCATCAAGCAATATAATTCCTTCATTAAGAACTATAACCCGATCCGCAATTACTGCTAAATCTTCTACTAAATGTGTACTGACAATAACAGTATGCTTTTGCGAATAAGACTTAAGAAAATTACGAATATCAATACGCTGCTCAGGATCTAAACCAACAGTAGGCTCATCAAGTATTAGTACTGCAGGCTGACTAGCAATCACACAAGCAATACCAGCACGCTGACGCTGACCTCCTGATATTTTTGCAACTATGCGATGTGCTTGTTTTTCCAAGCCAACCTGTTTGAGAGCATTCCAAGCAGCTTGATACGCAGCACTCCACGATAGACCTCGCGCCCATGCGGCATATTGAACATTTTTTAACACACTCGATGCATTCATAAGTTCAAATGATTGTGGCAAATAACCAATATTTGACCGAGCTTTAGCCCTTTCCGCACGATCAGTTACGTCAAAGCCATGAACAAAAAGTTTCCCACTAGAGGGAGCATAAATCGTCGCTATAACGTTAAGCAGAGTAGTTTTCCCAGCACCATTTGGCCCCAAAAGACCACATATGCCAAAAGATAAATCTATAGAAAGATTATGCAAAATTTGTTTTTTCCCATACGAAAAATTCACATTAACAAGTTGCACATCTGAGCACGTATATGATTCTTGCATATCTCACCACTTAATAACTAGACTACTTACCTACAACTTCGTATATTTTCTCTGTCTATTCCAACTACAGAACCACTCATCTGAGCATAAGCTGACATTGGCATAGCATAAGCAATAGTAGAACGCGCAACTATTGCAAATCCTTCCTTTGCGAACATATTCGTATCTCCATTTTCAATCTGCTTCATAACGTATTCAGCCTTGAATACATACACGCATTTTATAATAATTCAATATAAAAAAAATAGATTTTTACAAAAACCAATTAAAATTTTAAAAGATACGCATATTCGATAATGCCAATTATCAGCAATAACTCGAAAAATTAAGGGGGAATTCCACCTTTTTATTTCAAGTTCATTCTACAAATATTTTTTATTTAGATAAAAAAATAGCGTGCTGTCTACTGGGGAATAATCCAACAAACAGCACGCTTTGTTTTATTTGACTACATTATTTGACTACATTAAAGAATGCAGGCACTACGCAATCTTTAGGGTCACATGGTCGCTAGTATTCTCACAATCTGCAACTACGCGAGCGCCATCATGCACCTTTCCAGAAAGCAACAATCGCGCAAGCTGGTCGCCAATTTCCGTTTGAACCAATCTGCGCAAAGGACGAGCACCATAAACTGGATCGTAGCCATGCTCCGCAAGCCAAGTGCGAGCAGAGTCACTCACATCCAAGCTAATGCGGCGGTCGCTCAAGCGCGCAGCCACTTGACGAACTTGAATATCCACAATTCCACCAAGCTCTTCACGAGTAAGCGGATGGAACATAACAAGTTCATCCAAACGGTTGATGAACTCTGGCTTAAACTCAGCGTGAACAGCGTTCATAACAGCTTTACGTTTAGCAGCATCGTCCAAGCCTTCTTGCACAAGGAATTGCGAACCCAAGTTTGACGTCATAATCAAAATCGTATTCGTAAAATCAACCGTTCTACCCTGACCGTCAGTCAAACGACCATCATCCAAAACCTGCAACAAAACGTCGAATACTTCCGGATGTGCCTTCTCAACTTCGTCAAAAAGCACTACAGAATACGGGCGCCTACGCACGGCTTCAGTAAGTTGGCCGCCTTCCTCGTAGCCAATGTAACCAGGAGCAGCACCGATTAGACGCGAAACGGAAGCCTTTTCCATGTACTCGCTCATATCAATGCGAACCATTGCACGCTCGTCGTCAAACAAAAAGTCAGCAAGAGCCTTCGCAAGCTCCGTCTTACCAACGCCAGTAGGACCCAAGAATAGGAACGAACCAGTTGGGCGATTAGGGTCTGCAATTCCAGCGCGGCTTCTGCGCACAGCATCCGCTATAGCCTGAATTGCTTCACTTTGACCAACCACACGCTTAGAAAGCTCCTTTTCCATGTTGAGCAGCTTCTCATTTTCGCCTTGCATCAAGCGACCAACAGGAATGCCCGTCCATTCGCTAACGACTCCTGCAATAGAATCAGCATCAACCTGATCCGGAACCATTGGCTCTTTCGCTTCACTCTTAGCGTTAGCAGCCTGCGATTCCGCTTCTTCCAAAGCTTTTTGAATGCTTGGAATTTCGCCATACAAAATACGGCTTGCTTGCTCCAAATTGCCTTCACGCGTGAATTTGTCGGCTTCTACGCGCTTAGCATCGAGCTGCGCTCGCAAATCACCAACCTTGTTATGGCCAGCCTTTTCCGCATCCCAACGCGCTTTCAATCCAGAAAGCTTTTCGCGCGAGTTTGCCAATTCTTCCTGCAACTTTTCTAAGCGTTCGCGCGCAGCAGCATCTTCCGCTTTCTTTAATTGCATTTCTTCCATTTCAAGACGCGTAACTTTGCGCTGCAATTCGTCAATTTCTTCTGGCTGTGAATCAAGCTCCATACGCAAGTGAGCTGCCGCTTCATCCACCAAATCAATCGCCTTATCTGGAAGCTGGCGACCGGTAATATAGCGGTTTGAAAGCGTTGCTGCGGCTACGATTGCATCGTCACTAATTGTCACCTTGTGGTGCGCTTCGTAACGTTGCTTAAGTCCGCGCAAAATCGTCACAGTATCTTCAACAGACGGCTCGCCAACAAACACTTGCTGGAATCTGCGTTCAAGCGCCGAATCCTTTTCAATATGCTCACGATACTCGTTAAGCGTAGTTGCACCAACCAAGCGCAGCTCACCGCGCGCAAGCATTGGCTTAAGCATATTGCCAGCATCCATTGAACCTTCTGCAGATCCTGCGCCAACAACAGTGTGAATTTCGTCAATAAACGTAATAATTTGACCGTCCGATTGCTGAATTTCCTTCAACACTGCCTTTAAGCGTTCCTCAAACTCGCCGCGATACTTCGAACCTGCAACCATCGAAGCCAAATCGAGACTGATAAGACGCTTGTTTTGCAAAGTTGTAGGCACATCTCCTGCAACGATTCGCTGAGCCAAGCCTTCCACAACTGCCGTTTTACCAACGCCCGGCTCGCCAATTAGCACAGGATTGTTCTTCGTGCGGCGAGAAAGGATCTGAATCACGCGGCGAATCTCCTGGTCTCGTCCAATTACTGGGTCGAGCTTTCCTTCGCGAGCGCGCGCAGTCATATCAACAGAATACTTTTCGAGCGCTTTGTAGTTGCCTTCAGCATCCGGACTCGTAACTTTCGCGCCACCGCGCACAGTTGGCACAGCCTTACGCAACGCGTCTGCGGAAACGTTGTGCTTTTTGAAAATATCCGCAACAGCGTTTGGTTCGCTTGCAACTATGCCAATAAGCATGTGTTCCGTAGAAACGTATTCGTCTCCCATTGCGCGCATTTCTTTTTCTGCCTGGCTTAGCGCAGCCAAAAGCTGACGACTTGCATCTGGCTTAGTTGTAGTTGAGCCAGTAGATGAAGGCAATGCCACTAATGCGTTACGAATTTCAGCACCGATTTGTTGCGCGTCCGCCCCCGCCTGAGCAATAAGCGCGCGAACGACGCCTTGCTCTTGGCGAAGTAAAGCATCCGCCAAATGCAGAGTGTCAACTTGCGCGTTGCCAGCAGCCGCTGCACTTTGCACAGCGTCGCTTAATGCGTCTTGCGCTAGGGTTGTAAACTTTTGTTCCATATCTACCTCACTTCCACGAAAGCTGTAGAAACCATTCCAGTTAAGTCAAATCACTGCAACTTTTATTGCAATTTCAAGCTTTTTGACGATACTTTCGAGTTCTAACGAGCTTTCAGTTTCATGTATCTGATACGTATAACAGATTTTCCTATAACTTTATTCCTAAAACTTGAGTGTACTAGACTCAAGTTTTGTTTTCAAGAACTTTCAATCGCAAATAATTTACGCAAATAATTTAATTAAGCAGCAAGCAAAGTTTAGTTAAGTATCGAGCAATGCTTAATTAAGTAGCAAATATGTCGTAATCTTAAAAGCATGAGAATTGCACGTTTTTCGTATAATGAAGTTCCGCAATACGCTTTCGTTCAAAAAGACGAAACCGACGGTAAAGATTATTTAGTAGCGCTTGAAGGGCATCCTTTAAGCCCGCAAGGAGTTAAGCCAACTGGTAAACGTTACGCGTTGGATGCGGATGGCGTGCGCTTGCTTGTGCCTGTAATTCCTTCAAAAGTTTACGGATTGGCAAAAAATTACGATACGCGTTCTGATGACGAGCGCGCTACTTCTCCTGCGGCTTCTTCGCATACCGCCGCAGATATGGTTATTTTTACAAAGCCGAGCACTTCTGTAATTGGTCCTGACGATCCGATTGTGATTCCTGCTTGCTCAAACGACATGAATTTTGAGCCTGAAGTGGCAGTTGTTATGGGCAAAATCGCCAAAAATGTGACTGCAGATACCGCAATGAATTACGTTTTTGGCTTTACTTGCGTAAATGACGTAACTTTACGAGATTGCGCAGGAAGCGACCCAATGTGGACGCGCGCAAAAGGTTTCGACACTTCTTGCCCACTTGGACCTTGGATTACAACCGAGCTAAATTGGCGCGATGCACATATTTCATTTACGCTTAATGGTGAAAATGTGCCAGAAGCCGACGGCACTACAGCTCGACTTATTCACAGTATTCCTGAGCAAATTGCTGCGATTTCAAGCTTCTCAACGCTTCTTCCAGGAGATGTGATTTTGACAGGAACTCCATACCCAGCTGGAACTTTACGCGCTGGTGACGAAGCGATTGTGCACGTAGATGGTATTGGCTCGCTGCGCAATGTGATTGTGCACGCGTAACTAAAATCATCAACTTAACTTGAAACTTTGACTTAAAACTACACAAATGCTCGTGGGCCAAAGATTGCCGAACCGATTCTAACCATTGTTGAGCCTTCGGCAATCGCCCACGCAAAATCACCAGACATTCCCATCGAAAGCTCTAATTTTGCAGAGTTTCCATCATAATCTTGCGCGAGTTGTTCACTCACACAATCTCGAATTTCTCGCAATGCTGCAAAACCGCTTCTCACTATTTTTTCATCATCCACGCGCGCTCCAAGCGTCATAAATCCGCGCAAATTAAGCGCCGGAAGACTAGATATAGCGAGCGCTTCGTCAATCGCGCATTCTGGCGCGCACCCCGATTTTGTAGCTTCTCCCGAAACGTTCACTTCCAGCATAACGTCTGTGCAAAGTCCCAAATTTTGCGCGCGAGCAGATATTTTTTGCGCAAGATCAATGCCGTCAACCGACTGAATACCATTTGCAAGTGGCAAGACTTTGTTTATTTTATTGCTTTGCAGCTGACCGATTAAGTAGAGCGGAATTTCGCTATTTATGCAGCCATTTACACCAACGCTTAAACCTTCTCGAGCAGCTTGTGCGCGTAAAATTTCTGCTTTTGCAACAATTTCTTGCGGGCGATTTTCCCCAATTACGCGCACTCCAGCTTTAAGAGCTGCCATAATTTCGCCAACATCTCGCGTTTTAGTTGCGGCAAGTAGCGTAACCGACTCAGCTTTGCGACCATAATGCGATTCGGCTTGAGCAATGGCGTCTTGCACGCTGTGCACGCCGTCGGCAATTTGACGCGCACGAACACAATCAACCTCAGTATTCGCTAAATCTTTTTGCGCCATATATGCCATTTATTGCCCCAATCTATCAATCTAAATACATAGTTTAGTCGAGGAAGGGCACGGATTTGTCGGCTAGGTTTGCGCGAACAGAACCCCACGGCGTGTCAAGGCTTTTAAATAACGCAAGCGCATCGTCGGCACTCATATCTACAGGCTGATTTTGACCAGGCTTTTTGTATCCCAAAAGATACATGCAATAGCCAATCATGCGCTCGGCACTCCAGCCAGATTCACGAAGAGCACCGACGTCTAGCGAGTGCTTACTTTTTGCAAGTCGCTCGCCTTGTGCGTTATCAATCAGCGGTAAATGCGCAAATTGCGGACGCACATAGTGCACGCCATAAGCCGCAAAAAATCCCGATTTTTCAAGCAGCTCACCAATCCAAATTTGAAGCGCTGCCGAACGAAGCAAATCGCGGCCGCGCACAATATCATTTACTCCGCTCAAAACATCGTCAACAACAACCGCAAGCTGATAAGAAAAAACGCCATCCGCGCGGCGAATCACCATATCTCCCAAATCGCGATTAATGTTAAACGATTGCGCGCCAAAAATCGCGTCTTCAAAACTCACATTTGCTTGCAGCGAATCAGCAGACGGCACTGCAAGTCGCAAAGAATGTTGCTGGTTATTTTGCAAACGCCTTTCGATTTGCGCCAAGCCTTCCGCAGTTTTGCACAGATTTCTGCACGTACCCGGGTAGCGTATAAAACCGTCGCCTTCTTGCGGAGCTGCGATTGCACGAATATCGGAACGCGAGCAAAAACACGGGTAAATCAACGAATTTCCGTCAGCATCTTGCAAAGATTCTAACGCATCAAGAGCTTCTTGGTAGATTGCAGTGCGCTTATGCTGATAAGTAGGCTCACCAACCCAATCAAGACCAGCCCACTTCAAATCGTCAATAACTCGCGCGCTAGCATCTTTCGGCATTCGCGCAATATCAAGATCTTCCAAACGCAAAAGCATGTGGCCACCCTGCGATTTTGCAGAAAGCCACGCAGCCAACATTGCTACCATGTTTCCAATATGCATACGCCCGGAAGGAGTCGGCGCAAAACGACCAATTGCAATAGTTGACTTTGAAAACATGATTTCGTCTTTCTTAAAATCTTTCTTAAAATCTTTCTTAAAATCTTTCTTAAAATCTTTCTTAAAATCTTTTCCAATATTTTTCTTAATAAGCACAAGCTTGCAAAGCATAAGCTTGCAAAATAAAAAGCGCGTAACGCATTCATACTAGCATTACGCGCTTCTTACAATCGCAATAAACCGCAATCAACCGCAATCAATCACAATCAAAGGCAACTACTTTATGCAAATAACGACTTATACATAACCACGCCCAATATTGCGCCGGCAATAGGAGCAACAACTGGAATCCACGCTTCACCCCAGCGAGAAGAACCCTTATGCGGAATTGGCAAAATTGCGTGAAGCAAACGCGGCATAAGATCACGCGCAGGATTCAAAGCAGGACCAGTTGGGCCGCCCATAGAAGTCACCAAACCCCAAACAACGAAGCCAACAACGATTGAAGCACCGGCCAAATTCTTCTCACCCCATGGAGACTTAAGGCAACAAAGAGCTGCCAAAACAAGCACAAGCGTGCCAAAGAATTCGTTAAGGAAGTAGTTAATTTTGTTGTTATACGCATCCGTAGTGCAGAAAGTGCCAAGAATAGCTCCCGGCTCCTCAGTTTCGTTGTAGTGCGGCAAATAAGTTACGTACACAATAAGCTGACCGACCAATGCACCCAAAAGCTGAGCGACAATATAAGGAGCTACATCCTTCCACGGGAACATGCCGTTTACTGCTTGCGCAATTGTCATAGCAGGATTGATATGCGCGCCGGAAATTCCACCAAACATGAGAACTGGGAACATCACACCAAAACCGTAACCCATGGCAATATTTAACCAACCGGCATGGTGTCCTTTAGTATTTTTTAATTCAACGTTTGCTACAGCACCGTTTCCGAAAATCATAAGAATAGCAGTGCCAATAAATTCTGCAGCCAACGTTGCCATAAACGAATGTTGCATGGTCCTTCGATCCTTCTTACCTGTTTCAAACTCCACACACGTAATCACGCGTAAATAAATTCACAACTCGCAATTGCGATTAGCACAGCATGGAACACAATACATCCTCATTTTCAAAGAAGCTAAGAAAATGAATTCCAACAATTATTCTTTGATAGTTTCCCTTATGCGCGCGACAGTCTTCGTAAACAGTAAAATCGCCCTCACATCAAAAGAGGCCCGCCACTTTGGCGAGCCTCTCATTTACAAAAACAATATCTGCGGTTTCATCTTCACAACATCCTCGTTGCAACGGTTAAAGTCTTAAATATCCCGTCCAACGTCCACGGATTCTATATCCATACACTTTTGTGGGTTACCGCTATCTCTTTTTTGTTTTTGTAATTATTATTATCATCGTTTTTTGCCTAATAGTAAAGCGCAAAATAGCATTTGTTCACATATTGTAAATACTGTTCAATTGCACTGAAAAAATCGTAACTATTGCACACTTTTGTGAATATGCAAAGGTTATCATGTGCGTTTGCGTTCGAATTAAGCAAATGACGGCGTGTCGAATCACCCGACACTCATTCGCGCACTTCCCTTACAGCGCATACAATTACAGAGTATGGTACAGATTTTTGACGCTCCCTCAAAGGCGATACTGCGCGGTCAAATTGCCGAACACATCGCCGAAGATGAAAAGGCAGAAAAGCGTGAAGCTCGTGAGGGCGAGCTACCGTTACCAAAAGATCGTTTCTTCGACCGCGAATTAAGCTGGCTGAAGTTCAATCGTCGCGTGCTTGAGTTGGCACAAAATACCGATTTGCCGCTACTTGAACGCGCTAATTTTGCTGCTATATTTGCGTCAAATCTCGACGAATTCTTTATGGTTCGAGTTGCAGGATTAAAGCGCAGAATAGATTCTGGAATAGCAGTAACTGCAGCATCCGGATTAAGCCCTCGTCAGCAATTGCGCGCTATTAGTGAGGTCACTCACCGCCGCCAAGATGAGCACGCTCACTATGTTATTGAGCACATTCTTCCTGAGCTTGCAAAGCAGCGCATTGTGTTGCTCAGCTGGGATAAGCTTACAGAATCAGAAAAAGCACGTTTGTCTGATTACTACAAAAAGCAAGTTTTCCCTGTTCTTACGCCTCTTGCAGTGGATCCTGCTCACCCATTCCCATACATTTCCGGCAAGTCTATTAACTTGGCTGTTATCGTCGAAAATCCAAATTCTGGAAAGTCGCATTTTGCGCGCGTAAAAATTCCAGATAATTTGAATCGCCTTGTACCAGTTGACGATTTAACAGACGAAGAAGGTCGCGAAGAGCGCTACGGCTTCATCACTATGGAAAAGCTGATTGCAGCACACTTGGAATCGCTTTTCCCAGGCATGATTATTAAGGAAGCCCGCTCCTTCCGCGTTACACGTAACGAGGATATTGACGTTGAGGAGGACGATGCAGAGAACCTGCTTAACGCTATGGAGAAGGAACTCCTTCGCCGTCGTTTTGGACCGCCTATTCGTTTGGAAATTTCTAACGAGGCCAGCCCATTCCTTTCTCAGCTTCTTGCAAATCAGCTTCGCGTAAGCCCTGAGGAGGTCTATCGCTTGCCTTCGCCGCTTGATATGACGGTATTGTTTGAATTGCAGGCGCTTGACCGCCCAGATTTGAAGTATCGTCCGTTCATTCCTACTACGAACCGTCAGATTGCGGAAGTTGAAACTAGCCACGCGCAAGATATTTTCGCTTCTATTCGCGAGCATGACATTTTGTTGCATCATCCTTACGATTCGTTCTCTACTTCTGTGCAGGCATTCCTTGCTCAGGCTGCTGCGGATCCAAAAGTGCTTGCAATTAAGCAGACTTTGTACCGTACATCTAGCAATTCGCCAATTATTGACGCTCTTGTTGACGCAGCTCACGCCGGCAAGCAAGTACTTGCGTTGGTTGAGATTAAGGCACGATTTGACGAGGACGCAAATATTGCTTGGGCTCGTAAGCTTGAGCGCGCAGGCGTTCACGTTGTGTACGGCATTGTTGGTTTGAAGACTCACTGCAAGCTTTCGCTCGTGGTTCGTCAGGAAGCAGAAGGATTGCGCCGATACTGCCACGTTGGCACGGGTAATTACAATCCTAAGACTGCTCGCCTTTACACGGATTTGGGTTTGCTTACTTGCGATCCTGTAGTCGGTCAGGATTTGACTCGCTTGTTTAATCAGCTTTCTGGTTATGCTCCGAAGTCGAGTTTCCACCGCCTGCTTGTTGCTCCTCGTACAGTTCGCACTGGTATTATTGCGCGAATTCAGCGCGAGGAAGCCGCGGCTCTTGCTGGAAAGGAAGCTTGGATTAAGATTAAGGTCAATTCTGTGGTTGACGAGCAGACTATTGACGCTTTGTATCGCGCTTCTCAAGCTGGAGTAAAGATTGATATTGTTGAGCGTGGAATTTGCTCGCTTAAGCCTGGAATTGAGGGATTGAGCGACAATATTCGCGTCCGCTCTATTCTTGGCCGATTCCTTGAGCACAGCCGCATTTATGCTTTTGCTAACTCTTGCGGTCCTCAGATTGGTGACGGCCCTGCAAGCGGCCCAGAAGTGTGGATTGGTTCGGCTGATTTAATGCACCGTAATCTTGACCGCCGCGTTGAAACTCTGGTTCGAATTAGTGCGCCAGATCAGGTTGAAGCTTTGATTCAGTACATTGATTTGCAAATGGCTGATTCAACTGTTTCGTGGTGGATGGATGGCGACGGCACGTATACATTGCATTCTCGCGATAAGGAAGGTCGTCCGCTCGTTGACAGCCAGGCTTACTTGATTCATACTCACACGCGTAAGCCTCGCGGCGCGAATTAAATAAAATAACTTGGTAGGTAACGTATTGCAAGTGCTGCATTGCAAATAACACGTTGCTTGCCATCCTGAATAAACATCTGAAGCCGGGCTCAAACTGTTTTGGGCTCGGCTTCGGCGATTCTAACACAAATAGACTGTAAGCTGTTATCTCCGTTAAATTTCAAGCGTTCCCGCGGCCAAATCGCCAGCCAAAAACGGCATGAAATAAAATGGCATGGTTGCAATTTTCTGATTTGCGTCATAACCATAATTATTTTTAGAAACTTTTATTGCAAACTCAAACTTATTATGCGTTGCAAACTTATTTAGAGAATTAAGTGTTCCTCTGCCTTTTTTAACATCAATCGGGAAAAGTTTGTTATTTGATTCAACTATAAATTCCAATTCTGAATCTGATTTTCCGCGCCAATAAAACAGTTTTAAACCATTTGCACTAAGTTCGTTCGCAACGTAATTTTCAAAGAAAATACCAGATAGTGTATTGTCTCTTTCGTTTGAAATAAAAGATGCTGCATTCACTCCGCTTTGATACGAAAACATGCCAATATCGCACAAAAATAGTCGGAAATTACTTTCGTTTTCTTGCATAAGCGGCATAGTTATATGCTCTTTGAGTTGGAACGACTGATTAATAATATGAGTCATAAGCAGCCACTGAATGGATGTTGCAAAATCTCTAGTCCTACCGCCTTTTCTAATAAGGCCGGCTGAAAAGTTTTTTGACTCCTTATTAAGCTCTCTAAAAATATTCTCAAATAAAAGTCGAGATCTTAAAATCGATTCGCTGCTTGCCTGATACAACTCCATGTCCGCAAGATAATTGTCATACAGCGAGCGCAAAATCTCACGCGTTTCTAGTAAATCTTCGCGCTCAATATACGCTTCTACTGCTTCTGGCATGCCTCCAATTAGCAGATATTTATACACCTCATTTAACGCAAGATTGTGAATTTCTGTAGGCAGCGCTTGCTTAGAATCATATGCTTCGCGCACCTTTGAATATAGAAGACTGTTGTTGTTTAGTAGGAATTCACCAAAAGTCATTGGATAGATTGTTATCTGGTCAATTTTTCCTACAGGAAAAAGGAATTGGTCTTTTGCTGTTTTGTCAGCATTCTGCTTACGAGATTCGCGATGCAATTTAATACGTACCATTGAGCCCGTTGCAATTACACGAATTTTTCTAAAATCTTGGCAAAAATATTTAAGCGACGAAATAATGTTTGGGCATTCTTGAATCTCGTCAAAAATCAGCAACGTGCTTTCATCTATAGGCTTTGAAAATCGCAAAGACAAGTATTCAATAATCTTTTCAGCATTTGCCGTGCTTTCGCAAAAGTTACGAACCTCATCTTCTTTTTTAAGATCGATGTAAATATAACTATTTTTATAATATTTTTCCGCAAAAAGTTCTTTTACTAGATATGTTTTCCCAACCTGACGTGCACCCCATATAATTAGCGGCTTACGATTCGGCTTGCTATTCCAGGCGATTAATTTTTGTAATGCTAGTCGTTCCATGGCTTACTCTTTTTATTGTTGATATTACAACGATTATAACACCATTTGCCAGTTTTAGGATGTTTTTATAGCAATTATTTGCCAGTTTTGGGATGTTTTTTACGCCACCATTTGCCAGTTTTGGGAAGTTTAAGGATTATAAAACAATAACAGCACTTTTGCTACGCACTTTTATCACAGTAATGACTGTGTACAAAATATAAAACATTAAAGCACAACTAAAATTTGCGAAAGAAAACCGCTAAAATAGTGAATATGAGTGCAGTAACGACGCAATACGTTGAAGCAGCTGGCGGAATAATCTATCGCAAGCGCAATACTACAAACAGCTCAAACGAAGGCGAAGAGGCAAAAATAGGCGGCAATGCAATAAAGCCTAGCGACGACGACTTCGAGCTTTGCCTAGTCTACCGTCCTAAATATGACGATTGGAGCTGGCCAAAAGGAAAGAATGAGCCGAAGGAATCACATCGCCACACAGCCGTGCGCGAAGTTGGAGAAGAAACAGGATATTCAGTCACGCTAGGCCCACACATTGCCAAAATAGAGTATCCGCTTGAGCGCGAAGGTAAAAAATCTTCCAAGAACAGCTCATCAAATAACAGCCAAAATCGCAATTCCCAGCCGGAAGTAATAAAGCGAATCCACTACTGGATGATGCGCTTAATCGACAAACCATCTGCAGCGAAGCGTCTTCCTGCTTTCGGACCAATTAAGCCAGCTAAGCCTACTGAAATTGGCAATGTTTTATGGCTTACTCCTTCTCAAGCGCGCAAAAAGCTTACTCACGACAGCGACCGCGAAGTGCTAGACGCTTTCTTAGAGAAGCTCCACGCAGGTCAAGGAGAATATAGCACGTTACTTCTGGTGCGTCATGGTAAAGCTGAGTCCCGAAAAACTTGGCAAGGAAGTGAAGCAACTCGACCAATCACGCCTCTGGGTGCTGCCGCTTCATACGCTTTAGGCCGCGAACTTGCCTGTTACGCACCGAATAAAATCATATCGTCACCTTGGAAACGTTGCGTAGAAACAGTTGCTGCTTTTTCGCACGATTCTTCACTTCCTATAGAACAGGTTGCGGAACTTACTGAAGATCATCACGAAAATCAACCAAAATCTACGTTATCTGTGCTGATAAACGAAATACAAAATCTTGAGCAAAATGAACAAAATGCGAACACAGTCAACAACGCAACCGTCATGTGCCTGCACCGCCCAGTGATTGGCACTTTCTTCGATTATTTGCGCGAAATAACAAAGCCTCGAGCACACAAACGCATACTCAGCCAAAAATCTCCATACATGCCTACGGGAAGCGCAATAGTTTTGCACATAATTAGTACCCCTAAGGGCGCTCGCATTATTGATATTGAAAAGGTTCTTCCAAGTGTCTACTAGTTTAAATTCGCAATCGAGTTCTATTCATTCAAGCAGATCTGCTTTTATGCCAAGCCCTACAGGAGCCGCCCGCCCAAGCCGACCTGCACAAATGGATCCTGCAATGCTCGCGCAGATTGAAGGGGGCACGGATCCGCAGGTCGTAAACGAAATTAGCCACACTTCCGCCGCCGTCCTACTTAACCGCGTTCATAAAACGCAGTCGCCGGAAATCGTTGAGCGCGTGCTGAATTTGGTTGAAAATGAAGGCATTGAGGTTATTGCAGATTTGTGGAGTCACGCGGAGGCTGAGTCTCTTCCGGGAATGTTGTGGCGACTGTATTTATTGCGTACGTCGCTACGAAAGCAGCGCGAAGCTTACGCCGAGTACTGGAGTCTTGGAGAGCCTGAGGCAACGAGCGCATCAGCTATTACAGGAATTGACGAAGCTCCTACCGGAGAAGATATTGCGCGACTTGCAGATTCTATTCTTTCCGGCGCTTTCACAGGCGATTTTGCCGTAGCGCTTTACCGCGCTTCAGCTTTTACTTCGATTATTGCGCACGGAATGCAAGTTTACGCAAAAAAGTTAGAAGAGCAAGCAAATACAATACACGCGCAGAAAATTGCAAAGGTTTTGCACATATCCGCAAATATGCACGTGCTTTCATTATCTTTTGCTCACGGAGCGAAATTGTGGCGAGCAGGAAAGTTGGAATAAATTATTTTCGATTAGATTATGCGGCGCGTGAAAACAGAAAACAAGGTATACTCAAAATGATGCTGGCTTGTGCTTAAGCCCCGGGCTCCATTTTTTGCCGCTGCGAGCGGCGTTTGCGCCGACAGGCGCTTTCGCAAGTCAGTATCGTTTCTGTTCTGAATTTTAGATTTTAGATTTTAGATCTTAATTTTGTTAGATAAGTTTAAATAAAATATACTTTTACTCACATTTGTTTATATTTCGCGCAAAAATAACGGCACGCCGATAGCTTAACATGCCGCGCTTGCACTAATCTAGAAGGTATGGATCTTCATGTTTTACATCATCCGCTGGTGGACCATAAGCTCACCGTTTTGCGAGATAAGAATACACCTTCTAACATTTTCCGCGAGTTAGTTTCCGAATTGGTAACTCTCGAAGCATACGAAGCAACACGCAATTTGGAAGTTAGCGATCGCGAGATTGAAACTCCTATTTGCAAGATGACTGGCAAGCATTTGAACCGTCCACGCCCAATGGTTGTGCCGGTTTTGCGCGCTGGCCTTGGCATGCTCGATGGCATGACTCGCCTTCTTCCAACCGCTGAGGTTGGATTCCTTGGCATGAAGCGCGACGAGCAGACGCTCGATATTGTGACTTATGCCAACCGTTTGCCAGAAGATTTAACTGGTCGTCAGTGCTTCCTTCTTGACCCAATGCTTGCCACTGGTGGCACTCTTATTGCCGCTACGCACTATTTGGCTGAGCGCGGCGCTAAGGATGTTACTGCTATTAACATTTTGGCAGCCCCAGAAGGCTTAGAGCGCTTGGAGAAGGAGCTTGATCCTTCTATTGACTTTAAGGTTGTTGTTTGCGCTGTAGATGAGCATTTGAACGACAAAGCTTATATTGTTCCAGGCCTTGGAGACGCTGGCGATCGCTTGTACGGCTTGATTGACTAATAGTAACTAGCTAAATCAAACGAAAACTAGAATCAAAAACTACAAAAAGCCTGCTGATTTGCAACACTTTGCAAGTTCAGCAGGCTTTTGTGTTTATCAATCAATAAAAACCTGTTTGTTGTCAGGTTAAAAGGTAACTCACACGTTATTACAGGTTGTTTTCTTTCAGCGCAAGTTCTATAAGCTTATCCGTATAATCAGCCATAAATAACGGAATATTCAACATATCATCATCTAGTTTTAGATTATTCAGCGAGAATCGTATACGTAATTTCGTTTGATTAGGGAATAATTCTTTAAACTTTTTCAAACTTCTACTATTAATATTTGCTTCAGATTTAACCTCAACAGGAAAAATATCATTTTCTAGTTGAATAAGAAAGTCCACTTCATACGGCGGATTTGTTTGAGACCAGTATCTAGGCATCACTTCAAATTGAGTAAGTAGCGCTTGCAAAACATAATTTTCTGTTAAAGCACCTTTAAACTCAGTAAACAGCCTATTGCCTTCCGCAAATGCAGTAGGAGCAAGTTGTGCTAATCGCCTTAACAAACCAACATCTGCCAGATAAATCTTAAAAGCAGATACATCATCATAAGCAGCAATAGGTAAACTCGGCGCAGTATTTCTATAAATTTTATACACCAATTGTGCCGATACCAACCATTGCAAAGCATCTTCATATTCTCTTGCTCGCGCACCATTTTTAACAACTTTATACAAGAATTTTTTGTTTTCACGCGCAAGTTGAGACGGAATAGAATTCCAAATCATTGATATTTTAGGAAACTCACTAACATTAGGATGTTTCGCAAAATCTCGTTCATAAGCTGTTATAATCTCAAACAACGTTTCTTGCATTGCGTTTACATCTCGCGCTTTAGTCCACATTAAAACTGACTCAGGCATTCCTCCTGTAACATAATACATTTTTAATTTATCGTATAGAGGATTAAAAAATGCGTCTGGAATCGGCTCTATTTTATCGATTTGTTCAATATACTTCGCTAGATTTTCATCTCCATTAGCAAGCAAAAACTCCGTGAAAGTCATTGGGTTTATTTGCATAAAATTAACTTTTCCAACTGGGAATGAAGATGGTTTTGCAAGCGTTATTCCAAGCAATGATCCAGCGCAAGCAACATGATATTGCGGAGCGTTTTCACAAAAATATTTCATCGAGTTTATTACTTCTGGACAGTCCTGAACCTCGTCAAATATAATCAGCGTATTTTCTGGTTCGATTTTTTGACCGCTTGCAAGCATTAGGTTTTGTAAAATTCGCTCCACATTTTTAGTGGTTTCAAAGAATTGCTTATATTCTTTGTTTTCGTCGAAGTTAAAATAAGCAATATTTTTGTAGTAAAGCTTACCAAATTCTTTTAGTATCCAAGTTTTACCAACTTGACGCACGCCTTTTAATATCAACGGTTTACGGTACGGCGAGTTCTTCCATGCTAAAAGTTTGCTCATAATCAGCCTTTTCATGATTACTCACCTTTCATCTTGCGTTACGCTATTAGATATTGCAGCCGTATTAACGCTTCGCTGTTTCTACGCTTAGCTTCTCTGATGTTCCGTTATATTTTGCGTTATCTTTTATCGTGTATCACATTATTATATATGTTTTGGTGCATTTAATCACATAATTATACATATTTTAGTGTTTTTTATCACATAATTCTACGCATTGAGTAACACTCAGCATGAAATAAAACGATCAATAAAATTTCTACTAAATCGCGTATACGCCTATGTTAATTTACCGCGGACGAGTTATGGCTACCTCGCGAGCGCGGTCTGCTAATTCGTCTAGTTTCGCAAGCTCCGTGCGTTGAGAATCAGTCTGCTTTGGCGCAAATTCACCGTAACGATTTTGTGCAGCCGTAAGAATTAAAAAGTCAGCCAGACGCGGATTTTTCGGCAAAACTGAGCCGTGCATATACGTTCCAATAACATTGTATTTGCGCGCTCCTTCCGTGTGATCTTTGCCATTATTACCGCAATTTTCACTATCAACCGAGCCAAGTGGCTGCGTTCCATCTTGCAAGCTTGTGCGTCCAGAATGGTTCTCGTAGCCCACAATATCGCCAAAATCGGCGCTATGCTCTACTAGATTTCCAATCATGCGCACATCTTGACCAACGGTATGCTCGCCAAGTATTCCAATTCCTTTAAGCTTTTGACCCTCAACGGTTTCAAAATACTCTCCAAAAAGCTGGTAAAGTCCGCAAATCATAAGCATTGGAACGCCATTTTCTGCAAGCTCACGAATCGCGTCTGCGCGCGCAAATAAATCTTCAGTAACTCTGCTTTGCCCATGATCTTGACCGCCGCCGCCAAGAATCATATCCACACGCTCTGGCCAATCGTCGCCAACGTTGTACTCGTGGAGCACGGGATTGTAACCGTATAATTCCGCTCGGCGCATAATCGTAAGCACATTGCCGTAGTCGCCGTAAATATTCATGTCTTTTGGATATAGCGACACAATATCTAGCACGCGATTTTCTTCACAAGTAGCATTTGCTTTACTAATATCACTGGAACCATTCATGACTATTACTTTCCGACTCCAACGTCTTTAACTTCCGCAAGTTGCGCTAAAGCCGCGCGCACGCGAAGCATGGCAGTATACGTGCAATATATACGCTTGGCGGTTTTAGCATTGCCACTAAAATCGCCGTTTACGAAAGATTTAACGTCTTCTTCCAAATCCGTATTCACATTGCGAGATGAGACCTTATCATATTGCAGACGCAAAGCCATATCCCACGCTCGAGTTCCAGAAACGCACGAAACTCCCGCGCTTCTAAAGCTTGCAAAATCAACGTCCCACAGCCAGCTCATGTCTCTACCGTCAGCGTATTCGTCGCAAATTGCAATCATGGTATCGTGATTTTGCGGATGATCCGAAGCAATCGCAAGCCTAAAACCAATAGGATTCTTCACTAAAACAAGTTCAACAGGAGCGCCATTAACTTCAATTACTTCGCCTCTACCAAAAGCAGGAGTTACGTGCGAAATCGCTTCCATAAGCGCATCGTCGTCGAATTTTTGCAGCGCAGAATTTTGTTTTGCAGCATCCGCTAAGATAGCGCGAACTACTGTTGCTGCAGCAGCAGCGTTGAAAATATTGTAAGCGCCGTCAAGTTTTACAGATGTGGTTTTACGCTTGCCATCAAGTATAAACTCAGCCTCATGGTCTCCAACTTTTGAAAGCACAACGTCTGCTTTAGGAAGATTGTTAGCCTTGCTTTCTGCAGCATCTTCGCAATTTTCGCTTTTTTCGGAACTATTGTGCAAATCATCATCCGTCGGGAACATGCTTTTTACAGCATCATCTAAACCAAAATATTGCACGCGAGCGCCGGAAGGAACAAAGCTTGCGAGCGCACAAATACGTGGATCCTCACGGTTTAGCACTACTGTTCCTTCGGTTGTGGCAGCTACGTTGCTTAATAGTTTTGCAGTTGTATCTATTTCGCCGAATCGGTCGAGCTGGTCTCGCATAACGTTTAGCAATAAAGAGTAGCGTGGCTTGATTTGATTTACAAAATGCACTGCATACGCTTCATCTAGCTCTAAAACTGCAATATCAGCGTCTAGCTTTGTACCAAAAGCAGGCATTGTTTTTGCAAGAGCTGCCACTACTCCTCTAGTAAAGTTTGAACCGGTTGGATTAGTAAATACGTTAAGCCCCGCCTCGCGCAGCATAGAAGTTACCATACGCGTTGTGGTAGTTTTGCCATTGGTTCCAGAAACAAGCACTATTCCGTATGGCAATGTGGAAAGAGTACGCGCTAAAAAGCCTGAATCGAGGCTCTCAATAACTTTACCAGGCAATGCGCTTCCACCATGATGAAGCAGCCTAGAAAGCGCGCAAACAAGTTTACCAACAGCAGGCATGGCAAAGCTGTACCAATGCTTATGCAAATCTTTGTGAAACTTTTTACGCGATTCATGGTCGCCGCTTGACATACTAAATCACACTCCCGCCTGCTGGTAATCTTGCGGCATATCCATGAACTTGGAAGTTGCACCCAAGAAGGCAAGATTAAACGTGTCAGTAGGACCATTACGATGCTTTGCCATAATAATATCGGCTTCGCCCGGGCGATCTTCCTTATTGTAAAAATCAGGGCGATGCACTAGGAACACAACGTCAGCATCCTGCTCAATAGAACCAGATTCACGCAAATCTGAAAGCTGCGGCTTTTTGTCGTTTCGCATTTCCGGTCCACGATTAAGCTGGCTCAAAGCCACAACTGGCACTTCAAGCTCTTTAGCGAGAAGTTTTAGCGCACGCGAGAATTCCGAGACTTCCTGCTGACGACTTTCTACGCGCTTGCCGGAACTCATAAGCTGAAGGTAATCAATAACTACAAGTTTCAAATCATTCGTCTGCTTGAGCCTTCGGCATTTTGCACGAATTTCCATCAAACTCATATTTGGGCTGTCGTCAATAAAAAGCGGAGCATCCTGCATTTTTGTCCAGAAATTATTGAGAGTATTCCAACGATCTGGAGTAATATCTTCCGCTCTTCGCATAGCAGCGAGTGGGATATTAGTCTCTGCAGCAATAATGCGCTGAGCCAATTCCACTTTGCTCATTTCTAGAGAGAACACAATAGATGTCATATTGTGGTGCAGTGCAGCCGAACGAGCAAAATCAATGCCAAGTGTTGACTTACCCATAGCCGGACGACCAGCAACAACAATCATTTGACCAGGCTGCAAACCCTGCGTAACTTCGTCAATATCTCTAAATCCAGTCGGCACACCTTGTTCAAGTTCGTGATTTTGCATTTTATCTAACTGATCAAGAGTATTTTGCAAAACTGGACCAATGGCAACGTAATCTTGACGCACTTTGCCTGCACTCATCTCATACACTTCTGATTGCGCAAGATTTACAATATCTTCTGCCTGAGCCCCGGATGCAGAATAGCCCATTTGCGCAATTTTTGTTCCAGCAGTAATAACGTTACGAAGAACAGCATTTTGGTGCACAATATCTGCGTAGTACATTGCGTTTGCGGCCGTTGGCACAGAAGCTACTAGGCTGTGCAAATAGTCAGCTCCGCCAACTTTATCGAGATTGCCATCCTTCATTAATTCGTTAGCTACAAGCACAACATCAACAGGCTGAGAGCCTGCAAAAAGCGTAAGAATAGCATCGTAAATAGTTTGATGCTGAGGCTGATAAAAATCTGCTGTTTCTAGCACTTGCGATACTTCACCGATAGCATCTTTGCTCATAAGCATTCCGCCAAGCACTGCCATTTCGGCGTCAACATCGTGCGGAGGCACACGATCAAACAGTGTAGTACCGCTTGTTCCTTCAGCGTTACGAGTAGCTCCAGAACCATATATCGGTGCGCCAACATTGCCGCCACGATTGCTTCCTGCGCGACCAGTATTGCCATTAGTAGACTGCCACATATCATTATCTGCCATAAAAACGAGTATAAACGCGCGCACGTATTTAAGAACAAAAACTTCAAAATATTTGCGCAAGTAATATTACAAAATATTTATAGTTTTAGTGCAGCATTCATCCACAAATCGTTTCTAATGCGCAAACTATTTCCCAGCGCACGACCGCCAATATACACTGAATTTAGCACAATCCACAATGTGATTGTTCTTATTACATCGTTCGCGTTAAAAGCAACGTCAAAACAGCTTGTACAAATAAGTACGCCTAAATACACAACTGCCGTAGCTGAGCATGATTTTGCTAAGTAAGAATGATCACCAGCTCCGATCAATACTCCATCTAGCGCCCACATCCATCCAGCAAGAGGCAAGAACAAGCCAAGAATTGTCATGCCTACAGAAATTAAAAGCTGAATATCTGCGCGCGGACTAAACAGTGACGAACAGCTCCACCCCACTAAAATCATGAATAAACCGACTCCTAAGCTGCTTACAGCACCAACTTGAGCACAAATACGTGTAATAATTCCAGCACGTTTACGTAGGCCTGCTCCTAGCACTGAGGCAACAATAGTTTGTGCCGCAATACCAATAGCATCGAGAATATTCATAACAAAATTCCAGCAAGAATTAGCAACTTGATACGCAGCAAGCGTATTTGTACCAAGACGAGTTGCAGCAACAACCGTAGCAACCATGCACACGCGCAATGCAAGTGTTCGCACGAATAGTGGTATGCCAGTTCCTGCAGAATGTAAAATATGTTGAAAATGAGGTTTAAGACGTGCTCCACTTTGCATAGCCCAAATAACAGCTGGAATACTGAGCACAAGCCCCATATACCATTGAGCAATCATTGTTGCAATTCCAGAGCCGGCAATTCCCATGTTTAACCCAAAAACTGCAATCACATCGAGAATAGTATTAAGCACAGCGCCACTAGCAGCAGCAAATAAAGTTATACGGACTTTTCTAAGCCCTCGAAATATTCCGTTTGCAGCATACACAAGAAGCATTGCTGGAAGGCCTGGCATAACCATTTGAGTGTACACAATAGCATTTTGCAACGTAGAGCCACGCGCGCCTATTGCGTAACATAGCGGCTCAGCGGCGAAAATAAGAAATGCTGTAAGAATTACACCAAGAAATAATGCAAGCCACAAGCCGTCCATTCCAACACTAAAACCTTCTCGATGTTTCCCCGCGCCTAAAAGACGAGCAACTTGAGAAGTTGTGTTGTATGCCAAAAATAAGCAAAGACCTGCAACGGTAAGAAGTACTGTTGAGCCAATAGAAAGTCCAGCCAACGCGTTTTTGCCAATATGACCAATAATAGCAGTGTCAATAAGTACGAACGCAGGTTCAGATATAAGCTGTCCAAAAGTTGGTACAGCAAGTATCCAAATATTGCGAAGTACCTCTTTTTTATTCTGATTATCCAACTCTTGATTCGTCATAATGCTTCATTTCACTGCTATCTAGCGAATCGCAGCAAATGCAATATTGTGCAAATACTACATAAAAATATTCGCGATTGAGCTAACACAAATATGAGTAAAGTGCAAATAAAAATATGATTCCGTAAAGTTATTCGCAATATATCCACATTGTTATCCCCAACATGTGGATAATTTTGTAAGATGTCCACTTAGACACGCCTTAAATGTGGATAACTTATCTTTTTATCCACATTTAATAATTCGTGCGTGTCTTACGGAATCTATTTTTCCAGCTTTACTTACCGTTATCTTCGCGAGATTTACTAGATTTTTTATTGTTTTTATTAGATTCGTGTTCTTCTTCTAATGTTTTTTCGTCTAAATTAACTTCAGATTGACTCTTTTCGGATTCGCCATTAGTTTCAGAATCTGATTCCTTACCAGCTTCCAAAACTGTTTGCTTATCTGCACTAGTCGATTCAGACTCCAGAGAATTGTCATCAACTGCAATATCAACCGAAGTAAGAACGGCCATCTGAGTTTTACTTGACGCATCGTCAGACACTGCAACAACAGCACCTTCATGACTTTGAGCAATGGCAGAGAAATCATAAGCACGTTCGCCTTGATCGGCTAAATCAACGCCCTTACGTTCCTTAGCTTCAGAAATACGCCATCCAAAAAGCTTTTCGAGAGCAAAAGCAACAATAGCTGTTACAGCACCAGAGTAAAGCACTACAATTCCGATTAAGCAAAGTTGCGCAACAAGCTGATGCCAATCTCCAACAGAAAGCAAACCAGAACCATCTGCAAAAAGTCCAACGGAAATTACACCAATAAGAGCTGCAACACCATTTACACTTACAACATGCAAAGCTCCGTCATAACGTGCAAAAGTGCGAGAATGAGTCACAAGTGAAGTAATAACGCCAGAAAGCACACCCAAAACCAAAGCCCACAGCGGCGCAATAACGTCTGCTGCAGCTGCGCTAGCAGATAAACCTGCCATAACGCCGGACGCAGCACCCAACGCCGAGAAGCATCCAGAACGCAAACGTTCGGTCACACCCCAAGCCAACATTGATGCAGATGCGGTTATTGTGGAACTTACCCAAGCATAACCAGCAACACCTGGAACACCGGCGGAAGAGCCAATCATTAAGCCAAGCCATCCGAACCAAATCAAGAAAATTCCAAGCATAACAAATGGGACATTATGCGGATGACGAACAGAACCATTTTCAACAGATGACTGAGAAGAAGTTTCAGCAACTTCAGCCACAGTAGCTACTGAAGAAACAACAGATTCGGTAGAAGAATTATCCTGAGCCTTTGCAACATCAGCCCACAACGCTCGAGATAAACGGCTCTTTGCATTACGAGAATTAGTTTTAGCAGATGCCGAGCCAGCTCCTGTTCCAGCATGAGCAACATTTTTAATATGCAATACCAAACGCTTCAATGGGAAATGAGCATGTCCGCCAATAATCATAACAATTGCAAAAGCTGAAACTGCAGCAGCAATATGTAGTAAAGATCCGCCTGCAAAATCATGCACTTGAATGCCCAAAGCTTGCGAGATAGCTCCATTAGGAGACAGCAATCCGCCGCCACAAACCATATGAGCAAGCGGAGCAAATACTAAAGTAACCCAAACAGCCACGAAAATAAGCCAAATAGAATAGCGCACACGCCCAGCCAGTGCTCCCGTAATTAAAGCAACTGCAACAACTGCGCAAGCTAAACGGAATGCGGCAGGAATGCCTCCAGCTAATCCGGAATTAGCATCCATAGACGTAAATACACCATGGTCTGCAACCATAGAATCGCGGAATAGTAGACCGCTAAATGGGTCGCCAACAACTCCGCCAGCCATATCTTTACCAGCAAAAGCCAGTGACCATCCCCACAAAGTCCATACAAGCGTTGTAACAGCGATAGCGCCAGCGGATAACATCATCATATTTACCATAGAAGTAGCGCGTTCGCGGCCGCCATAAAATAGGGCAATACCCGGCGTGATAATAAACACCAATGCGCCGGCCAACAACGCCCACTGCGGATCCATTGTGGTCATTTTTCACCTCAATTATTTCAAACAGTGCAAGGAATAACCATTGCAGCTGATACATCACTTTCTACCTATTGTAGTCGGAAATTCAAATATATCTTATGCCAACAAACCTTCAACAAAACTTTGCGGATCAAATTGGATTAAATCATCCGGCCCTTCTCCTAATCCAACAAGTTTTACAGGAACACCAAGTTCTTTTTGAACTGCAACAACAATTCCACCTTTAGCAGAACCATCAAGCTTTGTAAGCACAACTCCAGTAATGCCAATCGCTTCAGCAAATATTTTTGCTTGAGCCATTCCATTTTGCCCAGTAGTAGCATCCAGCACAAGCAGTACTTCATCTACCGGCATAGTTTTTTCTACTACCCTACGAATTTTCCCAAGCTCATCCATTAAATTCGCTTTATTTTGTAAACGTCCAGCAGTATCAATAATAAGAACATCAGTTTTATTTTCTTTAGCTTTTTGTGCGGCTGTAAAAGCTACGGACGCAGGATCAGCACCATCTTTATCTGCGCGAACAACTGGCACATTTACTTCAGATGCCCAAGTTTCAAGCTGATCCGCTGCTGCTGCTCTGAATGTATCTGCAGCAGCCATCATTACAGATTGCTTTTGAGCAACAAATAGTCTTGCTAGCTTGCCTGCAGTTGTTGTTTTTCCAGTTCCGTTTACGCCAACCATCATAATAACGCCTGGATGATGCGCATCAGGCTTATTTTCGTTCAAACGACGATCAGTATTTTCACCAACCAGTTCCAAAAGTTTTGCACGCAAAGCCTCACGCACATCTTCTGCACTAGAAGTTCCAGAAATACGAGCATCTTGGCGCAAAGAATCAACTAATTCCTCACTAGCTTTTGCGCCAACATCAGCCATCAATAAAGTATCTTCTACATCTTCCCAGTCTTCCTTAGACAGATGGTCTTTGCTTATGATATTGAAAAGTGTGAGACCGAATGGATTTGCGCTATTAGATAAACGTTTTCGAAGGCGCTGTAAACGAGAAGTTGTTGATTCTGGAATCTTAGATTCGTTCTTGCCTACTTCAACTGAATCATCAACACTTGCTGGAATTTCAGGGCCTCGACTATGGCTGCAAATTCGCAAGATTACTGCAACAGCCACTAGCAACACAGCAATAACTATGGTCGCCACCACAAACCAGATCACCATATTCATATCTAAAACCATGTTCATGAAATTAAGCCTATGAAAATCAAGGGACACTAGCAATAGATTTCACTATTTTTTCTCATCTTCGTCACACTTTAAAATCTAACTACCACAACACAATAGATTCCATTACACTGATAAAAGCAATATATTGCGCAAAAATAAGCAATCTAAATGTTCTAATAATAATTAGTGCTGATTAGAAATAATTAGTAGTTTTAAGGAGATTTTATGGCAGATAAATCTATAGAAGTATATGGTGCTAATTGGTGCGGCGATTGCATAAGAGCAAAAGCTGCACTTAACAAGTACGGCGTAGATTTTATTTGGCACGATATAGAAACTGAAGAAGGCGCTGCCGAAAAAGCCGTAGAGATTAGTGGTCAAAAGCATATTCCGGTAGTTACTTTTGCCGACAATACTTTTATGGTTGAGCCATCCGCTACACAAATTAAGTCAAAGCTGGAAACATTAGGAATACTGCAATAATTTGTTTATAACACGCACAACAGTACACTAGTTTCACTTCGTCTCTTGAATGTAGTATACTGGGCGTTTGTTGCCCCTTTAGCTCAATTGGCAGAGCAGAGTCCTTTTAAGTCTTGGGTTGTGGGTTCGAGTCCCACAGGGGGCACTTTTTTATACCCAAATTTAGACTTATGCTTTAATGCGCTACTTAATAGAACAGTAATTATATTAAAAAATCAACTTGCCCAAACGCTTGCGTCTTGATCATCTTCGTCAATATTAGCGCCAGAATTATTTGCTTGCGAGTAAGTAGATTCATCATCTACTACTCCAGAATCAGCATCCGCATTAATTGCAGCAAGCACGCGTTTGTCCATTTTGTACTGAGGAAGCACATTTTTAATATAGCTTGTCACAGCATCTTGCATAGCAACGTCGTGACCAACTTTTTCTGCCATAAACCAACGATGATCCAAAACCTCATGGAAGAACTGCGCTGGTTCAATTTGCGAACGAAACTCAGGAGGAATCATACGAACTGTTGGCTCGAAAATTTCACGCATCCAATCAGTCGCGACGATTTCAAGCTCTTCACCTTGACGCCATGTAGAAGTGCGGTATGCATCCAAATCGTTTAACAACCTTCGAGCCTGATTTTCTTGCACGTCCAAGCCTGTCAAACGTAGCAACTTGCGCGAAGCATAACCAGCATCCACA
Source organism: Gardnerella sp. Marseille-Q9185 (assembly GCF_046508745.1). Taxonomy (NCBI): domain Bacteria; kingdom Bacillati; phylum Actinomycetota; class Actinomycetes; order Bifidobacteriales; family Bifidobacteriaceae; genus Gardnerella; species Gardnerella sp. Marseille-Q9185. The sequence continues at coordinate 30,408 of NZ_JBKFWK010000003.1, read as the reverse complement.
ACTCGAGGACGAACAAGCACTCTGCGACCATCCTCGGAAGTTTTCATTTCTAACTCGTCAACGTCAAATCCCAATTCATTAAGACGATTAACGCGGCGCTCAATTCGCCACATCTCATCAGGACTGAACTTATCGACGTCTGTAAGCGTGCTCCAAAGTGAATGATAGCGATCCACCAAACGATTGCCTATGCTAATTTCATCTACTTCCGTAGGCAAAAGCTGACCGGAACTCAAATCCATAAGCTCGCCAATAATATTGGTTCTAGCTAAATCAATATCGTATTCTCTCTGTCCTTCTGTTAAACTTCCGTGCAAATCACCAGTTTCTGCGTCAACCAGGAATGCGGAAAACGCATCAGCATCTCGCAAAAATAGTACGTTAGAAAGTGAAACATCGCCCCAATAGAAGCCAGAAAGATGCAGGCGCACCATCAGCACAGCCAAAGCATCAATAAGTCGTTCAGCCGTGTCTGGTCGCAATGTGCGAGCAAATAAAGCACGATACGGCAGAGAGAATTTCAAATGCTTCGTCACAAGTATTGCTTCAAGCATTTCGCCATTAGCGTCTCTGCGGCCTGCAACAACTGCTATAGGCGTTACAGTCGGCAACTCAAGCTTGCGCAATCTACGCAAAAGTTCGTATTCTCGTTCTGCAACTTGACGAGTGATTTCCTTCATGGCATAAACTTCATCGCCAACATGAACAAAACGCACAATATGTCGAGAAATACCACGAGGAAGGTTTACAAACAAATCAGCCGGCCATTGAGAAAGTGGCAGCTCCCATGGCAACGTAAACATCTTAGGATTTGAACTAGCTGCAGTAATCTTAAGCGCAGTAGGCTCCTGAGACAACGCACTCTCGTCCTGTGCAGATACAGAAGTTGCCTGCACAGCACGCGGATCCAATTGAGGAGCGTCATTCCATTCCATAGTTTCCATTTACCAATCAAGCTCGTGCCAACAATACAATCTGCAATAACTATTAATCGCAAATCAACCACTGGCTAATTATTGATAACAACTATACATAATAAAGCATGTTCAGTAATGTACAAACTTTTGCTTGCTTTTATTTTGTTTTAAATTCTGTTTTTGCTTTTATTTTTCTGCAAGTTTTTACCGATTTTTACCGATTTTGCTGGCAAAAACGGGGTTCGCTTTCATTGCGAACCCCGCCATACCTTTATACCGAAAGTTTGCTTATTTTGCTTTTGTAAAGCAAACCTACGCTTTTAGTTCAAACGCAGCTCAGTAGAAGGTGCAAACAGATGCATCTTAGATGGATCAATCTTAATCTTGACAGTATCGCCAACCTTCGGCAAAGCACGTGGATTCACGCGGATTGTCGTAAGCTTGTTCTGATCAGACATCATAGTAGATGCCTCTTCAGGAGAACCATCAGTTATGATATTGCCGTAGATGTAACCATCAGAACCGAGATCTTCTACGTTCATAACCTTCAAGGAGAACGCATTTGGATCATCGAAAGTTGCCAAGCTTGCATCTTCTGGACGGAAGCCAACAATAATCTGTCCGCAATCTTCTACAGTGAGCTTATCAACAGCTTCGCTTGGAAGAACAATAGAATCCTCACCAATCTGAGCACGTCCATTAACCACTGGATGCTGGTTAATGTTCATAGATGGAGAACCAATGAAGCCTGCAACGAACACGTTTGCTGGGCGATCATAAAGCTCGGTTGGAGCACCAACCTGCTGCAAAACGCCAAGCTTAATAACGGCAATACGATCACCCATTGTCAAAGCCTCAGTCTGATCGTGGGTCACGTACAGAGTAGTAACACCAAGCTGACGCTGCAAGGCAGCAATCTGCGTACGAGTCTGCACGCGGAGCTTAGCATCGAGGTTCGAAAGAGGCTCATCCATAAGGAAGACTTTTGGTTCACGCACAATTGCGCGGCCCATAGCAACGCGCTGACGCTGGCCACCAGACAAAGCCTTTGGCTTACGATCCAAATACTCTGTCAAATCCAAAACTTCAGCTGCTTTTTCAACACGCTTGCGGATTTCTTCCTTAGGAACACCAGCAATCTTCAAAGCAAAGCCCATGTTGTCTGCAACTGTCATATGTGGATACAACGCGTAGTTCTGGAAGACCATTGCAATATCGCGATCCTTTGGCTGCATTGTAGTAACATCTTGACCGCCAATGAGGATACGTCCTTTGTTAACCTCTTCAAGGCCTGCCAACATGCGCAAAGTAGTAGACTTACCGCAACCAGATGGACCAACAAGTACGAGGAACTCGCCATCTCTAATAGTCATGCACAAATCGTCAACCGAAGGCTTATCGTTGCCCGGGTATATACGAGTCACATGATCAAATACAACTTCTGCCATGATATGTCCTTTCATCGGCAGGTACGTGCCGAACGATCCGTAGTGAAGGGTGTGCACTCATGACCCCAATTCCTACATCGGCGGGTATCAATCGTCCACAGTTTACTTACCTGGTCCATTGAAGGTTTCTCTTCGTTGAGCCAAGCCTTAATATACCATGTTTATCTTAGAAAAACAGTAAAAAATCAGTATTTTCCAAAGCTTCGGCGTGTCGAGTGCGTAGAAAGTTATTACTAAATATCTAAACAATAGTTAGTTTTCGCAATAAAAAATACGAAATTATGTAATCGTTTGTTTATATTAAAAAGAAATGTTAAAAAGAAAACGGACGTCAAGCATAAGCCTAGCGTCCGTTTTAGTTAAATATTTTATGTAACTACAAGTCAATAGGAGAATCAGTGCTTGAAACTTTAGGCATCTGACCTGCAACTCCAACTTGCTTCTTATCCAAGCCAATACAATGCAGCAAAGCATCAAGAGTGTGCATATTCTTGCTACTAGCAGCATTAATATCTAGCAACTTTCCATTGATAGTTACGGTTGGTGTTGTCATCGAACCTTTGTTAGAGCCAGAAACGTTTAACAGCTCCATAAAATCAGGAGTATATTTGTTAATCAAATTCTGCCACTCTACGTATTGGAGATCAAAAGCCTTACTAGCAACAGAATCATTTACCCCAGCTTTTTTAGCTTGTTCAATCAACTTTTCGTTGCTTACAGGCTTATAATCATCACCCTCTTCTGGCTGGAAGTCTTTTGCAAAGATGTTATTAATAAATTGCAACAAATGCTCTGGATCGCTGTCATTATTAGCAATGTAGGCAATAGCGCCAGATACACGAGTTGAATATTTATCAGTAGAAATCTTATCCAAGAATGACATTGGGTGTATTTCCAAATTAATTTGGCCTGCGCGAACCATTGCAGCCAACACTCTATCTGCTTCGCGATTAAAGTTTCCACATCCAGGGCATAAAGGATCAAAATAAGTTGCAACCGTTGGAGCCTTAGCAACAGGCTTGTTGTAGCCAAGTTTGCTTATAAGAATTCCGCCCTTAGAATTGACAACTTCCGGCTTATATTTAGCACCAAGTTTCTTTAGTTGATTTTTAGCTTTATTAGAACGCTCAATTTGCGTTCTTTCAATATTGGCTTGAGGCGACTGGTAAAAAGCTTGATAAGCTGTAATGCCAACTGCAGCTACCATAGCCATAACAATCAGCACTACAACAATTCCAATAATTGTTTGCTGACGACGCTCACGAGCTTCACGCAGTGCACGCTCACGCTTCTCAATGTTTTTTTCCAGACGAGTAGAAGATGAATTCCCCTGCTGATTGTCCTGTATCTGAATTTTAGGCATTTCTATCCTTCAAACCCTTTATTTTGCAAACTAAGCCTTAGTCCTAGCGCATGTTTGTAAATAAAACAACAACTTCACTATAGTCTAATAGATGCCATCAACGGAAACGTAAAAATGAACCAAGACCTATGCGAAACATGTCAGTACCCTTAAAAATGGCAAGAATAATCCACGCAATAACGAAACCTATGGCATATCCAGCAGAAGTATACGAAAGAATAGTCGGCAAATAAGTTGGAAAAATAATACGAATTGACAAAATATTAAAAGCCATAAATTCTGTAGAGCTGCTAAACAGTAGTGGATACACACAAGCACCAATAACAGCACAAATCAAAATAATCACAATTCTTGGCAATGTATACGCAAGCCCACGAATAATATGCCACGGAAGAGCTGCAACTCTCATAAAAGTATCCCCGCGAGGAGAAACGCCATTATTAAGCTCTTTTCTACGCAATCGCGCGGAAATATTGTATCCAGCTGTTGAGCTAGCCCACATAATAAATATATTTAATACAACCGCAGATAAGAAATTCAAACAACAGATAACTGCACAAATAGACACAAATAGCAATAAAATCCAAGATCCGCGAGTTAAATAACCATACTTGCTAGTTTCTAAATCTTCATAAGGCTTATCTGCGGCATCATCAGCTTCTTCGTCAGAAGATTCATCATGCTCCACATAATGCTCTTCGTCACAGTCTTCATAAGTTTTATTATTATTTATTTCGTTAGAAGATTGTTCCATAACTGTAGTCGAGCCACTTTGAATAGTTGACGCAACAGTTTCTTCTTCACCAGCTGTTTCGCTAATTGTTTCACAAGTTGTTTCACGCCACATTTCGCGCATAGTTCCGCGTGTAGCGTCTCGATCAAAAGGGTGGTTATCTGGCCACGCTAAAGGATTTATTGAATCTTCACTAATTGCTCGCTCAAGAACAGCAGGGGAGCAGCGTTTTTCGCGATTAGGATCAAGGGCTTTCCTAAAGGCTTCCATAGTTTTTGCAGGTAGACCACTTAAATTCGCATTACCAGAAGCTGCACGCTCCAAAACAGCCATCAAAGGCTTTGTGCCAAAAACAGGTTTACCAGTTGCAGCAAATGCCAACACTGCCACAAGCGACCACCAGTCAGTAGACTCATCGGAATCTTTGCCCTCAATAATTTCTGGAGCAATAAATCCCGGAGTTCCCATTACTAACCCAGTACGCGTAACATGACTTTCACCTTCACCCATAGCAATACCAAAATCTACAAGAACAGGTCCATGAGCGGAAATCATAACATTCGTCGGCTTAATATCGCGATGTATAATCCCAGCTTCATGCACCGCTCTAACAGCTTCAATAAGCTTATGCGTTAATCTTTCCAAATCGTCAGCAACATATGGACCATTCTCTGCAACGTCTTCTCGAAGATTTTTACCCTCGATCAACTCCGTAACTATAAATGCTACTGAAGCGTCAAGTTCCATATCTACTATTGAACACACTCCAGGATGATGAATCCTCTGCAACGCTAAAGCTTCACGCTTTAAACGTAAACGTTCTCGCTCCTGCTCAGCATATTCTTTTTCGCTTTGATTAGCATTTATGCAAGCTCGTAATATTTTCATAGCATATTGATTGCCGCCATCGTCTTCAACACGCCAAACCGAGCCCATTGCACCGCCGCCAAGCCTAGAAATAAGCGTGTATCCACCTACATTATTCCCTGGCTGCAAATCGAACATGCTCATATCTTCCATACTGCATTATGTTAATGCCTTATATTGCCAAATGCGCAAATATGAACAATAAAAAACACGCCGTTCCTACATTCAACATCGCCGTAATTTTGTAATGACGTGGCATATGGTACACTAATCAATGTTCTGCTTAGCATTGCTTAATAGTTTGCATGGCAAAACATTCGCCTCCTTAGCTCAGATGGCCAGAGCGGCCGCCTTGTAAGCGGCAGGTCGCCGGTTCGATCCCGGCAGGAGGCTCCATATTATTTGCGTATTTTATTTATTTTTTAGTTGATTTTAATTCGCTATATTTCTGCAAGGTTACTTATAAATATTAGTAGCCCCGATATTATCTTTCGTTTCATTTATAATAACGGCAATAGTTTAAGTAACTACCAAAAGGGACTGGCGTATTTTTCACAATTAGTGCAAAAACATATCGTATGATATAAGAAACACCATTATTCCTTCGGTTGCATAATATTTATAACAAAACTTTTCGCGAGTAAGAACTCGGAAACCTTCCCCCAACTCAGGGTTTCCGGGGTGAGAGTGGAGCGTCCCCCAACCAGCTCCACCTCATAGGGGGCGGGAATATCCCCTTCTCTCCCGCCCCCATTTTATTTGTTATGCATTTTTAAAACCCAATGCAGAATAGAAGGTATAATAAAAGTTGGTCTTACAGTGAATGGAGTGATTACATGGCACGTCGATGGACACCTCGACGCCTGATTATAATGCGGCGCTCTCGTATTATTGCATGCGTCTTGTCTCTGTCTATTGCCGCAATAAGCATTTTTGCATTTACATCTCAGAAAGCAGTAGCTTTAGTTGTAAATGGCAAAGCAACCATTGTCAACACTTATGCCACAACTTCTGCTCGCCTACTACAAGAACAACATGTGCCTGTAAAAACGCACGATCAGGTTATATCTTCTTCCGGCGATATTCTTTCAAATCATGCTACCGTTACCGTGCGAAGCGCGTATCAGACTTCTATTACTGTAGACGGCGTTACTATACCATTTTGGACAGTTGCAACCAGCGTTGATCAGCTTATTGGATTCTTTAAAGCAAACGCTAAAAACGCTAAACGAATTACCGTAAATTTGCAAAATATTTACGATAAACTCACCTGCGGGTTAGCAATTAATAAAAAAGGCCCAATAACTGTTATTGCGGATGGAAAATCTCGGATTGCTCCGGACGGAAGCTTACCTGCAAGCGCTATTCTTGACGCGCAAGGAATTGTATTAGGAAAAGAAGATCGAGTTAGCGTTGAAGATGACGAAGGTAATACTGTTTTGCGTATTTCCAGAGTCACGCATGGTAAAGAAACTAGAACAGTTTCATTGCCTTTTGCTACACAAACCGTAATCGACCCTAAGCTTCCAGCAAATTCTCGCGTTGTGCAACAAGCTGGCGTTAATGGCGAGCGAGAAGACGTATATAACGTAACTTATGTTGACGGCAAAGCTGAAAGCTCTACTCTCGTTTCGCAAAATGTATTAAAGCCTGCTATTAATCAGGTTATTGCTGTTGGAAAAGCAGCTCCAATTCAGCCGAAGCCTGCCAACAAGCCAAAGCCTGCTGCAAAACCTGCGCCAAAGTCGGAGCCAAAGCAGGAACCAAAATCTGAATCTCAAGCATCTAAAACTAAGAATACAAATTCACAAAACCCGCAGCCTTCAAAACAAGGCCAGGAGCAATCACAAGTAAAACAGGGGAACGACGCACAAAAGTCTACACAAGAGGCTTCAGCGCAATCGCAGGAGAATCAACAAGCTCAATCACAAACGCAACCTGCTGCTCCGGAATCAAATCCTCCAGCTCCTGCTCCTGAGTCAAACCCAAATAGCCTTGTTCACGCTACACCAGAGCAGGCAAAGCTTTTTGCGCAAGGAGCTGCTGCACAAATGGGCTGGACTGGAAAACAGTGGGAAGACCTTGTTTGGCTTTGGAATAGGGAATCTGGATGGCGCTGGAATGCAGAAAATCCAAGCTCACACGCGTATGGCATTCCTCAAGCTCTTCCTGGAAATAAAATGAGCAGCGCAGGAGCTAATTGGCATGAAGATGCTGCAGTGCAGATTAGCTGGGGAATTAGCTACATAAAGGGAAGATACAAAGATCCTAGTGGTGCTGTAAGGCACTCGCACGAAGTTGGTTGGTACTAAAAACAACGGCGTGTTTTAACACACTTTTTCAACAGATTAATTGTTACGAAATTTGGGCGGTAAAATTTGACAGAAATCAGCATTGAAACTGAAGGCCAGCTTTTAGGTGCAGCAGATATTCGACGTATTGCTGCAGAAGAAGGTATTACTCCTACTAAAAAGTTTGGTCAAAATTTCGTTATTGATCCTGGTACCGTGCGAAAAATAGTAGCGGCAGCTGAAGTTAAATCTGGCGATACCGTTATGGAGGTAGGCCCAGGACTTGGTTCTCTTACTCTTGCAATACTGCAGACTGGAGCTAATCTTACGGCTGTGGAAATAGACCCACCTCTTGCACGCCGTCTTCCTAACACTGTTGAAGAATTTATGCCAAACGCTTCTAAACGTTTTAACGTTATCTTAAAAGATGCTTTGACCGTAACAGCAGACGACGTTCCGCAACTTTCAAGGGCAGATAAGTTCACGCTTGTTGCAAATCTTCCATATAATGTTGCAACACCAATTGTGCTTACTTTACTTGAAAAATTTAGTAATTTACAACATTTTTTGGTTATGGTTCAAAAAGAAGTAGCAGATCGACTATGCGCTCAACCAGGAAATAAAGTGTATGGAACACCTAGCGTAAAACTTGCTTGGTACGGTCAATCTCAGCGCGCGGGCCTTATTGGGCGTAACGTTTTTTGGCCAGCGCCAAATGTTGATTCTGCACTAGTATCTTTCACTCGCTATTGCAAAACTAAAGGAAATAATAGCGAACGCGAAGGTGTATTTACTTTAATTGACGCCGCTTTTCAGCAAAGACGAAAGACCTTACACGCAGCTCTTAAACATTTAGTTAGTGACGAAGCATACGAAAAAGCTAATATAGATCCTACAAGACGCGGAGAAACGCTTACATGCGACGACTTTATTGCGTTGTATCGCGCTTGTAAAACTTTAGAGTTGCAGCAAAAATAGTTTTTTATTCGAAATTTAAAATAGCAATTTCGCCAAATAACAGTTTGCTAATAAACGCTTATACGCGTCAAAATCAGTCATACATAGTCAGTAAAATGCGATTTATATTACGCTTTGCAGATTAAGAAAATGGCTGCAAACAAAATAAACTTACAGATCGGAAGTGAACATGACGCAAGAATACGATGAACGTATTGCTCGTAAGGCTTTCATGTATCAAAAGAAGCGATCTGTTATTACTACTGTTAGCATAGCTTTGGCAGTTACGTTTGTATTTGCGCTGTTAATACAATTTCATGTTTTCGGGATTAATTCAATAGTTGCGCCAAAAGATAATCCTAATTTCGGCATAACAGCACCATGTGCAACCAAAGGCAAAGAAGGCTCTAAAACTCCTTATGTTGATAATCGTGCTGTGTCAATTCGAGTATTAAACGGTACGAAGTTCCGAGGATTGGCAAGAGCAGTAGGAGAAGCATTAAATGCTCGAGGCTTTAATCTTACAGAAGTAAATAATAACAAAACAAGTAATGTTAAAAGAACAACTATTTATTTCGGCAAGAACGCTATTAATGAAGCATACACAGTAAATTCTAATTTTGCTGATGCTGTTATGCGCATGGACGATCGCCAAGATAAGCTCGTAGATATTGTTCTTGGCTCGACTTTTAATAATCTTCGCCAGAAAGTTGATGTTCCAGCTGCAGGAGCCGCAATACAAGAAGTCCCTGGATGCGTTAAAGCAAAAGATATGAAGGAACTTCCTAAAGCAGATTCACATAAAGCTGTGAAATAATCTACTTTTTATACGTTTCTTCGTACCAGCGCTGTAATTCTGCAACAGCTATATCGTGAGCTACAGGCCCGTTATCAAGACGGTAATCAAGCATATGTTTATAAGCTTCACCAACGATTGGCCCTGGCTGTAAATCTAGCAGTTTCATGATTTCATTTCCGTCAACATCTGGACGAATAGCATTAAAATCTTCTTGCTTCTTCAATTCGCGAACGCGCTGTTCCATCTCGTCCATTGCGTGCTCAAACATCAAAGATTTGCGACGATTCTGCGTAGTTGCATCAGCTCTAGTAAGTCGATTCAAACGCTCATATAAGTGCCCGGAATCCTTAACATAACGTCGTACTGCAGAATCAGTCCAAGGTTCATCAACATAACCGTGAAAACGCAGATGCAGATTTACTAATTCGCTTACATCTTCAATAAGATGATGGTCAAAATGCAATTCTTTCAAACGCTTACGCGTCATTTTTGCACCAACTACATCATGATGGTGAAAACTAACTTTGCCACCATCTTCAAACTTTCTAGTACGCGGCTTGCCTATATCGTGCAACAAGGCTGCTAATCTCAAAGTTAGATCAGGAGATGGCACAGGACCTTCATCATCGGTTTCTAAGGCAATAGCGCGCTCAAGAACCATCATTGTGTGCTCAAAAACGTCTTTATGACGATGATGCTCATCAATTTCAAGCTGTAAAGCTGGAATTTCCGGCAAGACTCGCTTTGCAATACCAGACTCAACAAGAGCTTCCAAACCTTTACGCGGACGGTCCGAAAGAAGAAGTTTGGTAATTTCGTCACGAATACGCTCAGCTGAAACAATATCAAGGCGATCTACCATATCTACAATTGCTTCAGCAGTATTAGTTTCGATAGTAAACCCAAGTTGTGCAACGAAACGAACTGCTCTCATCATTCGCAAAGGATCATCATCAAAAGATTGACGAGGATCAACAGGCGTTCTCAACACTCCTTTAGCTAAATCACTAGCCCCACCAAACGGATCTACAAATTCCAAATCTGGAACACGCAAAGCCATTGCATTAACTGTGAAATCTCTCCTAGAAAGATCACCCTCAAGAGTATCCCCATATTGCACTTCGGGTTTACGAGAATCAGGATCGTATGCGTCTGAACGGTATGTAGTAATTTCAACTTTTACTTCCGTCCCATCCGGGCGTCGACGAACAGCACCCAAAGTGCCAAATTTACGACCCATATCCCAAAAACCGTCATGACCCCAACGCCTTAAAATAGGTTCAAATTCTTCTGGACGAGCAGAAGTGCAGAAATCAAGATCATGCGACACGCGATGCAACAACATATCGCGCACAGGTCCACCAACTAATGCAAGTTCATAATCGTGTTCAGCGAAAAGTCGCCCCAACTCTATAGCTTCAGGCCAAACTTTGAAGTTCTCAGTCACCCTTACCGACACCCTTTCAGCAAAAATTAATCTATATTCCAGCATACAGTTACCCCAATGCACAGCGGATTGAGTAAGGTGGAGTGTATGGTTACTCCTGCAGATTTACGACGTATGCTCGCCAAGCTTGCGGATAATCATGCCCAAAATCAGTCTGCGCCTCAAATAACGCCTCTTGATTTATCTAAAATTCATAGTAAAAAATCTTTAGAATCAAACGAAGAAAAATCTCAGATTTTCGTTGATATTCCAATCTTTTCAGAGCTTGAGCAAGAGTCTCAAGAAGTGGTTGAAAATGAGGATGTTCTTCAAAAAACTTCAATAATCCCTGGCGCATCTCCGGCTATTATGCCACAGCGTAGACTATCAGATACGCCTGCTACTTTCGCCTCTTTAGACGCTCAAGATTTGCCAATTATTCGTGAATATTCCGCAGGCGGACTTGTATTCGACACACTCGGGCGTGTCGCAATTATTGCTCGACATTCCAGAAGCGGACATCTTGAATGGTGTCTGCCAAAAGGTCATATTGAGAAGGGTGAAACACCTCAAGAAACTGCTGTTCGTGAAATTCATGAAGAGACTGGAATTATAGGCGAAGTGGTTGATTCAATTGCCACAATAGACTATTGGTTTACAGGAACAACTCATCGAGTTCATAAACTAGTTCATCATTTTGCGTTACGCTACGTAGGCGGCGATCTTTCTGTATTAGGAGATCCAGACCATGAAGCAGAAGATGCAATATGGGTAAATTTCAAAGAACTGAGCGCGATTTTAAGTTATCCAAATGAGCGTAAAGTTGCATGGCTTTACGCAAAAAAAGCAAACAGGCGGTCTCACAGTGACGAATCTCACGCGTAAGAACCATATAGCGCACGAAGCGCACAATTTAACATGCCACAAGCCATGTTTTTACATGCGTAATTTACTGCAATCCGCGCGAGCTTTGTGCTTAAAAGTTTTGCATTTTACTATTATTTTGATTACGTCTCTTGCCATTCTTCTTGCAATAACTAATATGCAATGCGCAAAATATGTGGGATTGTTGCGTACAGCAAACGCTGTTACATCTAATACGACTTTAGAAGATAAATCCGGTAAAAACACTAAGAAAAAAGAAAACGATTACGAAAATCCTCACACAAAGGGAATTGATCTTAATATTCTTCAAGCCACACCGGTTGTGACCGATAAAAGCGGCTACCATCTTACTGCAACAGTTAAATCTACAACAGAAGCACTTCCTGAAGGCCTTTTGCAACTTTCTATTAATTCCAACTACACTTTTGTTTCACGAACAGATTTGCAAAATTGGGCTCAAGGAGAATCTCTTATACCAACTCCGCAAATACTTGGCTCAATAAAAATTGGCGAAGTTGCAGCAGGAAAAACTTCAACCTTCCATTTTGATATACCCTCAGACTCTCAAGAACTTAAATCTATTTGGCATTGGGGTCCAAAACCTTTAAAAATCACGTATTTTTCTAAGGATTCTTCACGATATAAATCCATTCGTTCCTTCTTAACAAGATCGAACGCAGGCTTTAATGTGCCTGAATCTCCAGCAATAAAACTTACGGCAGTTATGCCAATTCTTGCAAATAAGCAACATGTTTTAAAAGATAATTTCACAAGCACAAATAGTAGAGTTGTAGCGAATTTGCAAGCAAATAAGCAGGATACGCACTATGTGCTTGAGCAGGCAGATTTAGTTAACAAGCATAATAAATTGCAAACTATTGCCGATATAAATACGCTTCAAGCAGCTCGATTATTATTTGTTCCTAACGCTTTTATGCAAAAATCAGGTTTTGATATTAGCGCTTATGCAGATGATCACAATTCTAAAATGTATCGTTCTGCTGGCATTAATGAAAGCACATGGTCTGCTAAAAATTCAAGAATTCAACAAACTTCAAAAATTCCACAATCTTCGCAGATAGCTGAAACTTCTAACTCCTATGCTCATCCTCATGAAACGAAGCAGATTTCGAAGGTTGACAACAGATCACAAAACACATACGCTTGGCAAACTCGAGGAAAATGGACACTTTCAGCACTTGAGCTTGCAAAACGCAACGGTTATAACACTGTTATTTCCACAGATGAATTTGATTCTACAGCTTCACAATTTGCTATTAGCAACGGCATATACGATGTTGAAACTCCCGCAGGAGACGTACGCGTATTATCTGCTCAATCTGTTCTAACAATGCTAGCAAACGGCAAAGCAACAAGCTCTACAGCTCTTAGCGAGCACACTCAGGCCGGTAGAATAAACCGTTTAGTTGCACAAAGCGCGTTCTACCAAATGGAACAACCTTACGTAGACCGCAATATTCTTATTACTTTTTCTAACAAAACAGACGTAAAAAATATTGATGGCGTTATGAGTGCATTGGAGCAATCGCCTTGGCTGCAACTAAGCGACTTAAATACAATGGCACAAATTAAACAAGAAAAGCTGCCTTCTTGGAAAAATAATGATCTTATGCACTCAATGCCTCACAGTAGTGCAATTAACGCAGTTTCAGCCAAAGAAAGACGATTAGAATTAAAGAATTTAATTCTTTACAGGCAAAAAGTTTCGCGTTTTGTTAAAAATATTCTTAATTACGAGCAGGATACGAAATTACGCAATACGGAAGGCGACGCTCAAGCTCTAGCTAAACAGGCTGCTAAAGCAAAAAATAGGATTAGCGCTAAAGATTGGGGATTGTATTTATTACGCTTGTACGACGATATTGCGTTGCAAGAATTAACAAATAAAACAAGCAGTCTTCCGACTAAAATAAAAAAATACGCAAATCGTAAACAACAACAAACAGCTTATAACGAAAATAGCACAGCGAAATACTTTGTAAATAAGCTACTTTCTGGGATTCGCATAATACCTCCAAAAGATATTACTGCAGTTAGTGAAACGGCAAGCATACCGATTACTATCAGCAATACTTACGCTTATCCAGTAAAAGTGTATTTATCTGCAGATACGCACGTTATGGAAATTGTTACTCGTAGAAAGACTTTAGTTAAAGTTCCAGCAAATAGCGAAGTGCAAGTTACTTTACCTTTGCGAATTACGACTTCTCTTCACACTAAAGCTACTTTCGTTTTGGAAGATAATCAGCATCAAGCATTTTCCGCCACTCAGCACACGCTTATTACTAGTACTCTGCAAATTAGTGATAAAAGCGGTACGATTATTATAATATTCGCTTTCATGCTTGGTCTTCTTGGACTTTGGAGACAATTTAACCGTAAGAAGGATTCAGACGAATGAGTTCAGTAGGTAGAAATTCCGTTATTATGGCTAGCGGAACAGCCGCATCTAGAATTACAGGGCAAATACGTACTATTCTGCTAGCTGCAGCCCTTGGAACCACGGGACTTGCTGCAAACGCGTATCAAGCTGGATCTATGATTCCTCAGCTTATTTACACTCTTGTTTCAGGTGGAATTTTTAACGCTGTGCTTGTTCCGCAAATTGTACGCACGCTGGAAAAGAAGAATGCAGAAGAGCGCTTAAATAAGCTTATTACTTTTGCTATTGGTTTACTTCTTGCAGTTACAATTCTTATGGCTGCAGCAACGCCTGTACTCACAATGCTTTACGCAGGCGGAAGTCAAGAAATGCAAACGCTTACTTGCGCTTTTACGCTATGGTGCATGCCACAAATCTTCTTCTACGGCTTATACACCGTGTTAGGGCAAGTTCTTGCCGCTAAGGGTCGTTTTGCAATGTATGCGTGGAGTTCTGTAGCTGCGAATATTATTAGCTGCTTAGGTTTTGGCGTCTTCATTTTTATTTTTGGAAAAGCTAATAGAGAGCCTCTGAGTTTCTGGAACGGAAATACTCTTCTTCTTACGGCAGGTTTTTGGACTCTTGGTGTTGCTGCTCAAGCTTTAGTTCTATTCTGGCCGCTAATGAAAAGCGGAATACACTACCGCCCAAGTTTTGGAATACGAGATATTGGCTTACGTTCCATGGGCCCTGTTGCAGCGTGGAGCATGGGCATTGTTGTTGTTACGCAAATAGTTGTTATGATTACTACGCATATAACAACAAGCGTCCCATTTGTTGCAGAACAGCGTTTAGGATTAGACCAGTTTGAGGTAGCTGGTAATGCCACATACCAAAATGCTTACACGATGTTTTTGCTTCCTTATTCATTAGTTGCAGTGTCTGTAGCAACAGCTATTTTCCCTAAAATTTCGCTGGCTATTGCAAATCATGATTTAAATGACGCACGAAAAGATTTAAGCGAAGCGCTTAGGCACGTAAGTTTAATAATGTGCTTCTTTACGGTTGTTTTTATTGTTATCCCAACTCCTATTTCGTTAGCTTTGATTCCGTCTATAAGTTTGCAAGAAGCTAATCTTATGGCTGCTCCTCTTACAATGCTTGCGTTCGGATTACCACTTACAAGTAGTTACTTGATTATTCAACGCACGTTCTTTGCGTTTGAAGATGGCAAAAGCCCGTTTATTTTTGCTTTTGCTCAGCTTTTTACTGAGATTATTGCGTTTGTATCTTGTGTTAATTTGCTTCCTCCTACATGCTGGGTAACAGCTTTAGGAGCTTGTGTTTCAATAAGTTATTTCCTAACTTTCCCATCTCTTGTTCACATGTTGCGAAATCGTTTTAACAAGGATTTAGACGAAAAAAGACTTGTAACTACACATGTAAAAATTGTTGTGTCTGCACTAATTTCTGTTTTTATAGGTCTTTTTGTACGAGAACCTCTTTTACAAGTTTTTACTATTAATTCCCCGCATTTGCACGGAGTGTTGAGGTGGTTCAACGCTTTACTTGTTTGCGCAATTACAACAATTATTATTGCGATTATTTATCTTGCGGTACTTCTTCTTTTGAAAACTAGCGAACTTATTGATTTATCTTCACCAATAATTAGCAAACTTTCTAAGAAAATTCCTGCGCTTATTCCTCTTGCAAAGATTTTTGAAGACACTGCTCGCAAACAATCTGAGCAAAAGCAAGCTAATCGTACTGCACGAGTAGTTCGATCCGGTAAGATGCCAAATAAGTAAACAGACAAGCATAATTTGTAATATTTCTATTTACAATCAAACTTTACTATGTAATTCTGTAGTTGTTTTAGAAATTATTACAATATCAACAAAATTATTGTACATAAGTTGTCATTTCATAAGTACAATTAGATTGTAGTTAAAAAATGTTGTCATTGTTTATTGCGCACGCGTAGGAAGATGAGTAGCAAATGGAACCTCGGCTCGGAGATATTGTACTAAACCGATACGTTTTAGTATCGCTTTTGCGCAATGAGGCTGGACTACAAGTATGGCAGGCGAACGACCGCATACTTACTCAAGATTGCCAACTATTTATTGTGCGCGATTCTCGTTTTTTGCCAGAAGTTAATACAATTGCTTCTACTTTGGCGTTATCTCGCAGCACTAAATTCACTCAGGTTTTGCAGCTTCAACATCATGATTCGATTGCTCTTATTGTTACAGCTCTCGATCGCGGTATTACAGTTAGCGATTATTTAGCTAAAAAAGAAACCCCATTAAGCTACGAAGCTATAAGAACAATTGTTGCCGAAACAGCTCAAGCATTAAGCAAACTTCTTTCAAATAACATAACTCATCATGCTGTTTCAAGCGACACTGTGCGTATTACTCCTAACGGCATTGAACTTGCAGACACTGCTGTAAGCCCACTTTTAGAAGACATAACTAAATCGCAAAATAGCGAAGAAACTACAGCAAGCGAAGGCATAGAGCACGCTGCTACTCGTCAACTGGCTTCTTTACTTTATGCTCTTCTTACTAGAACTTCTTCGCGCATACAAGCGCATTTTGACGCTTCTATGCTTGCCAATGACACTCCTTCAGAATTTAGGATGATTTGCACACGAAGTTTAGACGTTAACGCAAATAATCACATAGTTCCTATGGCTTCTATTGCTGAGTTGATGGCGCTTTTGGGTTCATACACGCCTATTTCTAAGCTCTCTAATAAAGATATTGAGTTTAGTAATAAAACAAGTGCTGCATCTATTAGCAATGCTCGTTTACTTAGCGCAAAAGATGATGTAATTCTTCCTTTGCCAGAAGGTTTAACACAAAGCGAAGAACAGTTTGACGCTCAGTTTATGCAGCAAGCAAACGAGCAAAATGCTAATTCTCTTAATTTGCAAGACTCGTCCAACAATTCTGGATCTGCCGAAAATAGTGGAGCTGCAAAGATTAGTAGCAGTTTTAAGAACGCTGGCAGAACACTTGGCTCACTTCTTAAGCGAAATAATGCTAATTCTTCCAACAAAAAAGTTGATGATGATTTTGACGAAGATACAAACACAAATACTGACATTGATTTTCACGATATTGCAGCTGCAGAAATGGCAAGTATTCTTGCTCCTACGGATTTAGATACTGATGACGCTATTTTCCCAACTTTATCTGCATCATATAAGCATTTTCCTGAATCTGCTACTTCTCGAAATGTTCTTAATCGTGCTAATAATTCTCGCAATCAAAGTCAAAGAGATGATTTAACCGAAACTGGTGTTGCTGCTAGCTTTGATTTTGAACATTTACTTGCAGAGAATGCTCAGCATACAGAGCTTATGTCAAGACCGCAAAGCTTAACTTCAGAAGCTGAATCTACTGGTCGCGTACCAGTAGTCGATACCCGAGGTAGGTTTATTGCTCCTGGCGAAGAATCTGCGCGAGCACTGCAGAATGAAATTAATAATAATCAAGCCGAAGATGCTCTTAAAACAAGCTCCCCTTCATTGCCGCCTAGCTTCCAGCCTCGCGAGAAATCTGCTGATTTACACAATAAAAATAAGAATAATCCAAATGGTACAGATGCCATTGCTAATGCAAAAATATGGTTTGGTCTTTCAACAAAAGTTATTGCAATTGGCGCCGTATGCTTGCTTCTTATTATTGGATTAGCTTTAGCAATACATGGTTTATTTGGAACACATGAAAGCCAAGACAGTCTTAGTAATAATGGTTCTTGGGATAGCACAACCGTTGAAAATGTGCCTTTTGGAAGCCAAGGAGTGCTGCCACAAGAAAAGCAGCAGGCAAAGAAGCACATAGGAAGAAAACAGGTAAAGGCTGTTCCAAAACCTAAAATTCCTACGAACACTGTTGCCTATAAGGCAGATCGCTATCAGTTCCTTAGCTTCCCTGCACAACAACCTGGATACGGCTACTACATTCACTTAACAGAGCCTCAAACTGTGTATCGTTTTGTTATTTCAATACGAACCTCAGGCGGACACGCCTTCTTGCTTGCAAATACAAAAGATGATCCTAGAGAAGGCACGCAGCTTGCAGAATTTACTTTTGATGAAAGCGGAACAACTGATGTGAAACTTAAAAAGATTGTAAAATCGCAAGACTTTATGCTTTGGGTTCCAAAGGATACTATGCCTAAGAACAGTCTTTATATTAATTCTGTAAAGCTTTACTAATTTTGCAATAGTCAAATAAATATAAATAATTAACCGAATAAACCCCTGTGAATAACAAGTAAGGATAAATAACGAATGGAAAATAAAATTCACAAAGTTGTTATTATTGGATCCGGACCTGCTGGATATACTGCTGCAATATATTTGGGTCGCGCTGGATACAATCCACTTGTTATAGCTGGAGCCTTAACCCCTGGCGGCCAATTAGTTAATACTACAGAGGTAGAAAATTATCCAGGATTCCCAGAAGGAATTTTGGGACCAGATTTAATGGACGCAATGCAAAAGCAGGCCGAAAAATTTGGTGCTGAAGTTATTTTAAGCGACGTTACTTCTGTAGACTTTAATAGCCCTGTAAAGCGCGTTACAACCGAAGATGGTATAACTTATGAGGCAGAGGCTGTTATTGTTTCTACGGGCTCTACAGTGCGTAAATTGGGCGTGCCTGGAGAGCAGGAATACTCTGGACGAGGAGTTTCATATTGTGCAACCTGCGATGGATTCTTCTTCCGCGGTAAACCAATTACGGTAGTTGGCGGCGGAGATTCAGCCTTCGAAGAAGCACAATTCCTTTCTCGATTTGGATCTTCTGTGACTTTAATTCATAGACGCAACGAGTTTAGAGCTTCTAAAATTATGGTTGATCGCGCAAAAGAGAACGAAAAAATTAGTTTCATACTTAACAGTGTTGTAGAAGAAGTGCACGGCGACAGTAAAGAAGCAACATCTTTAACTATTAGAAATGTTGCTACGGGAGAAACGCAAGAGATTGAGTCTTCAGGATTATTCGTTGCAATAGGGCATACTCCCGCAACAAAGTTCCTTAATGGCGCATTAAGACTAAATGAAGACGGAACCATTGCGGTTGACGGCGCTTCAACTAGAACCTCTGTAGACGGAGTTTTTGCTGCGGGAGATGTTGTAGATAGCGTGTACCGACAGGCTATTTCTGCAGCCGGCATGGGGTGCAGAGCAGCTCTTGACGCGCAGGCGTATCTTAATGAGAAAGAAGATTAATAATACGCTTCATTTCTTCCGGAGATGAGAATACTATTTCAATTCTGCCGTGGTTCTGCGTGCCTTTAATAGCAACTTTCGTAGCAAAACGCTCCTCAAGCTGCTGACGAATAGGCGAAGAAGACCAGTAGTTATTTCTTCTAGCGCGCGTACGAGTCACACCGTTAGCAGGATGCTCTGTTTTTAATGAAACAATTTCCTCAGTACTTCTAACCGACAACCCTTCAGAAATAATACGATTAGCAAGCTCCTCCATATCTTCCGGCTTTTCTAATCCAAGCAATGCGCGAGCATGGCCTGCAGAAAGAACTCCGGAAGCAACATGCTTTTGAACACTAGCAGGCAAATTAAGAAGCCTTAAAGTATTGGCAATTTGCGGACGAGACTTTGAAACAGATTTAGAAAGCTGAATTTGTGTCAATCCAAAATCGTCAATCATTTGAGAATAAGCGGCAGCCTCTTCCAAAGGATTCAAAGCTACGCGGTGAAGATTTTCAAGAAGCGCATCGCGCAACATATTTTCATCAGACGTAGTTCTAACGATTGCTGGCACTGTGTCAAGTTGCGCAATTTGAGAAGCTCTCCAACGACGCTCGCCCATAATAAGTTCGTAATGTGCAATTTCTTTATTATTCTTATCAGCGTTTTTAATTGGTCTAACAACTATAGGTTGAAGCACACCGACTTCTTTAATTGAAGATGCAAGCTCTCGCAATTCATCTTCGTCAAAAATAGTTCTAGGCTGATGCGCATTAGGAACAATATCAAGAGGCTTCAAATAATCTAAATAACCGCCTTTAATTGGCTTTAATTGTTGATTTTCTGCGCCTTTTTCAAGATTATT
Source organism: Gardnerella sp. Marseille-Q9185 (assembly GCF_046508745.1). NCBI lineage: Bacteria > Bacillati > Actinomycetota > Actinomycetes > Bifidobacteriales > Bifidobacteriaceae > Gardnerella > Gardnerella sp. Marseille-Q9185. Next base: position 10,247 of record NZ_JBKFWK010000003.1, on the reverse strand, counting down.
AGACTCAGCATTTTTTTGCTTATCCAGCTTGAAATTAGGTGAAGTTGAGTCAGAAAAGAAGAAGTCAATTGGGCGAGTTACATCTCCAAGAGATGGCATTGCAGAACGTTTATGAGCATGCTTTCCAACATGCTTTTCACCTTGTTCACTACCCTGCAACAACTGCGCAGTTTCACGTGAAACATTCTTTATTTTATTGTTATCTACATTCGCGTGTGGCGAAATAGAATTTATCATGCTAGGGACTTTTGTTTCATGTGAAACACTTTTTTCGCTAATGCTATCTTTTTTTACAGTTTCACGTGAAACATGTTCTGTGTTTTTATTCTGCTTTTCTAAAGAATTCTTTTTTTGCGAATCATTTTCGGAAGATGTTTCATGTGAAACACTATCTTGCAGTTTTATAGATGAATCAACAAGAGCATCTTCGCCAGGTAAAGCTGGGAATAATGCACCTAAGCCTTTGCCTAAACGAGACTTACTTACACTCATTATTATCTCCTCTTGTTGTTCTTATTTATTATTATCTTGTTTTTCCGCAATAACAGATAATACAGTCTCGGATCGCTTAGCAATTTCTAATGCTGCTTCACGATACGATATTGCGCCAGCTCCATGAGGATCATAAGTTATTACGCTTTGATTAAAGCTAGGAGCCTCAGGTATTTTTACAGTGCGAGGAATAGTCGTTTCAAGAACAATATTCGGATAATGTTTTTTAACTTCTTGAAAAACTTCACGCCCTAATAATGTGCGCTTATCAAACATTGTTACCAGCATAGTCGAAACAGTTAAAATAGGATTATAATGCTGTTGCACCAATCCAATTGTTCTAATAAGCTGACCTAAACCTTCCAAAGCATAATATTCTGCTTGAATAGGAATAAGCATTTCCTGTGCTGCACACATAGCGTTAATAACCAACAAACCTAGTGAAGGAGGGCAATCGATAAACACATAATCGTAAGGCTCTTCACAATTATTAAGATAATCAGAAAGAGCATTCTTCAAAAGATTGTTGCGATTATCCATTTCAGCAAGCTCTAATTCAGCACCGCTTAAATCAATAGATGCTGGAACTACATCAAGACCTTCTACGTCCGGACAAGCTTTTTTTACTTCAGCAATAGTTTTACGACCTTCAATTACATCATAAACTGACAAATCTCCAGAAGAATGTGGAGTATTTAATGCAGTAGACGCATTGCCTTGCGGATCCATATCAATTAGTAACACGCGAGATCCGCCAACTGCCATAGCTGCAGCAAGATTAACAGCTGAACTTGTTTTACCAACACCGCCTTTTTGATTTGCAACTGCAATAAAACGAGTTTTTTCCGGCTTAGGATACTTCACTTTTTCGAGGGCATGAAATCGCGATGTTAAATTTGCCAATTCAATACCTAAGGAAGATTTTGAATCTCCAAAAATGCGTTGAATCGTTTCTTCAGCTGATTCCACGACAATCACCCCCGCATAGTAATGAAAATGCCTAAAAATACGATACGTCTATTAAGTTTCCTTGTTTCTATGGACATAAAAAACTAAAATCACGTAATGTTTCACATGAAACATCAACACCTTATTCCATAACTAACTACACATTTTTCTAATCATAGAACACTAACATCCGTGCTGCTGCACACTCCGCAATAGACACAATCAATACCTCAACCTATCGCAAAATCTAATTGAACAATTTATATTCACGTGATGAGATTTTTCGATTTTTCACATTGATTAGATGTTTGCACGTTTATGAAGCTTTGCACCAATGCTCTGCAGACGCTGCGTATGAAGCTTTGCACCAATGCTTCTGCGAAAAGTGGTTTTGTAGCTTTGCACCAGTGCTTTGCTAACGTTGATTCCTGTTGATCAGAGAACACTAACATCCGTGCTGCCGCACACACCACACCAAGCACTCTTCCTACCACACCAAAAAACAACGGTGGGTGGAATTTACGAGTGAGAGATAGGAATTGCTTGTCGAGCAATATAAAAGCGGAGCGATAGTAATATCTTGTTGAGAAATAACTATTTTTGAAAGAAAGTAACTAAAAAACTAAACTTAACTATGCAACCGCTAAGTCCAAATAAGGTATAAGAGCGTAGCGCTGCGAGACAAGTAATTCCTATCTCTCACAGCACTTCAGAAAACACGCCAGCCAAACACCACCCAAAACTCGCGCCACAATAAGTAAGGAACTACCAAAACTCGCCCAGCATCAAACACAAATTTTAATTAAAAATCAAGCCTTATCGATTAATACGACTGTAGTCGGCTGCAAACCAGACGCAACTGGCGCTTCAAGAATTCGAGGATTTGCGCCACCAGCTTTGCGAATCATTTTTGCAGCTTTTTCTACTTCTGCTTTAGCAGACTTACCTTTTAAGGCGACTAAACTTCCATGCGCTCTTAATAAAGGAATAGTCCATCCGGCCAATTTTGTCATAGGAGCTACAGCTCTGCACGTTACTACATCAAACGCAGGAATTTCATGTGATTTAATTTTTTCAATAACTTCGTCTGATCTGCCGTGAAATATAGTAACGTTTTTTAACCCCATAAGCGCAATACACTCGCGCAACCAATCCACGCGACGCTCCATTGGTTCAATTAATGTAACGTCATAGTCAGGTAAACAAGCAGCTAAAACTAAACCAGGAAATCCTCCGCCGCTGCCAACATCAGCAACTCTTTTTTGCTTACTTTTTTCCGCAACTTTGCGAACAAAAGGCACAACTGCTGCAGAATTTAATATGTGACGCTCCCATAAAATTCCCATGTCTCGAGGGCCAACAAGTCCTCGTAGCAAACCTTCTCTTTGCAGTTTCACGTGAAACATGGAACATTGAGGGAGTGCGCTACCAAGAACGTCATTTAGTAATGGAGAATTTTCTAATTCATCAATTACAGGCTGAGTGTTTTCTGCCATCTGAGTAGATTGATTATCGGCCATTTTCCCCACACTTATTCGTATCTTGATATTTTCAAAATATCTAAATCTATTAAAATATAAAGTAACATAACTAAACATTTTTTGTTCAAAAATGTTACTTTATGCTGTTTTATAAACACTTTCTTCTAAATGCTTTTTCAAAACTTACATTTAAAAAGCAATAGAATGTTTTAAAATGCAACCTTTAAAATTATTCCTCTACATATTCGTCATCAGAAGAAAGTGCATCATTCATATCATCAACCACATCTTCATCAGACCTAGCAGGCAAATAAACAGTAACATAGCGATGTGGTTCTTCACCGTGGGAGCGAGAACGCAAACCCTCATCTCGAACAGTGTCATGAATAACCTTGCGTTCAAAGGAATTCATTGGCTTCAAATCTACAGATTCACCAGTTTCGCGAACTTCATCAACCGCATCCAAAGCAATATCGCGCAAATGCTGACGCTTACGCTTCAAAAAACCATCAACATCGACAATAAGATGGGAACGATCACCAGTTTTTTGCTGAACCGCAAGCCTGCTTAACTGTTGCAAAGCATCAACAACTTCGCCTTCACGACCGATTAAATGCTTAATATCAGTGTCATCATCTGCAACAATCTGAATCATTGGACGATTATTGCGAATGCCCATCTCAATATCGCCTTCATAATCAGCAATATCAAGCAAACCTTCTAAATAATCGGCAGCAATATCAGCTTCTTCGTTGAGCTGGTCAACCGTCTTCTTATCGTCTTGTACCATTACTTACTCCTTATCGTGACTTAAAAATTCACGTTGCAAAATTCTGAAGTCTAGTTTAGCGGATAATAAAGCCAAATAAATAATTTTTAAAGAGTTATTTTCTTACCTTTATTAAGCGCTTAACATATTTAATTACTACTTTTTTGATACTTTACGCTTGCGCTGTGGCTGCTTACGCTGGAATCCTTCATTTTCCCTGCGTTCAGCCTCTTCGCGAGCTTTCTGAAGATTTTCTTCTTCAATAGAAGGCAAACCTTCACGCTTTCTGCGCTCTGTTTCTTTTTTGTAATCTCGCTTCTCTTTCTCTTCAGCTGCAGGAGAGCCAGGAGTTGGGAAAGCATATACCTGCCAAATAGAGCGAAGCATATTCATAATGTTGTTAACCAACCAATAAACAAGCATTGCAAACGGAAGCGCAAAAGCAGAGAAAACATAAATCAGCGGGAAGCCCCACATCATAAGCTTTTGCATTGTATATTGGCTGCCTTGCTTAGACTCTGGAGGAAGATTTTTACGAATATTGTTAAATTGCATATACCACATTGCTGCACACATAAGTACAACAAAGATTACGATTACGATTTTGCCCGTTAGTTCGACCGTCATAAATGTGTCTGCAACACCTACTCCAAATACGTGAGTTTTTATAAACTGTTGAGCTGTTGCAGTATCAAAAGCGCCAAGAGCAGCATGCTTTCCGCGAGCGATAAAAGGAATAACCGAAAGCGTGTACCAAATGCTCATAAATGCAGGACCTTGAATCATCATAGGCAAGCAACTTCCTGCAGGATTTGCATTGTTATCCTGATACAGCTTCATCATTTCTCGCTGCATTGCTTCCTTGCTTGCAGCGTCGCTTTTGCCCTTATATTTTTGCTGAATTTTCTTCATTTTAGGCGCAATAGCCTGCATATTACGCATACCTTTAATGCTTTTAATAAAAGCAGGGAATATGCACGCGTGCACAACAATCACAAGGAAAACGATTGAAAGAACCCAAGAGAATCCAATTTCGTTCATACCAATAAGAACTAGGAACTTATGACACAAAGACATTACCTGAGTCATAAGCCATTCAATTGGGGTAAGAATCTTATAGAACCATCCTAAGAATCCATTATCAAGTAAGAAGTGATCTTGATTAAACATTAGTTTTCCTTGTCTTCTTCAGCCAAGGGAGTTAGCCGTGGCTCTTCATGCGCTTTAGACCAAGCACAACGATAAAAGATTGAATATTTACGTGGCACATCATCAATACTGCAGCTGGTCCATGGTCTGCAGCGAAGTAGCCTCAATACTGCAAGAATACCACCTTTAAATGCACCATAGCGAGAAACAGCTTCTATAGCATATCTAGAACATGTGGGGTAGTACCTGCAGCAAGCTGGTCTATTTGCAGAAATTTTTTTCTGATACCAGCGTATGGCGCAAATTATTCCGCGAGCAATATAGCTTTTCTTGCTACGCATCATAATAGTCACCATACCTTTATTAAAAATCAGTTATTTCTGTCAATTATTTTTAACTGCTTCGTGAAAATCATGTTCATGCACAGTTTTTAATAATTCACTAATTTTAGCAAAAAGTTTTTCTATCTGCCTATGCAGCGAATCAAATGAGGATTCTGCTGCAGTAGGTTTTGCACGCAACACAACATCACAGCCATAAGGTAGTAATGATTCACAATCTTTAGCAATAACCCTAAGTCTGCGCTTCACTTTATTGCGAATTACAGCTTTACCTACCGATTTAGATACAGCAAGACCTAACCTCTTGGCATCCTCACTATTTTGAGAAGGCATTAAGGTATCAGAAAATGCCGCGGGAATACTATTTCCAAAACCCGTGGCAATATAATCTAAAACTGCACTTCTATCTTCGTTAGGTGTGTTCTTAAGGGCTGTATCGTCACGCATCACATAATGCGCGACGATATCTCGCGAACTCACTTTGCGTCGCTTCTTTAGAACCGCAACAAAATCGCGGTGGCTTTTCAGCCTTTCCATGTTTTACGACGCTACCTTAACTCAGGCAGACAGTGTCTTGCGACCCTTGGCACGACGACGATTGATTACGGCGCGGCCAGCACGCGTACGCATACGAACGCGGAAGCCGTGCTTCATGTGACGACGACGGTTATTTGGCTGGAATGTCCTCTTCATAAATATGCTCCTGTATTCAACCATGCAAAAGCATGGCCCCGTATGAGTCAAGCTCTACTAAAATACTCTTACCCCTCACCAATAGTCAAAACTCCATATTTTTTGAGCATTTTATTTAACTTGTTTAAATGCGCTAAAAAATATTTTGTTCACATTTTTATCACATTTTATTATTTATTAAAAACGTTGGAAAATAGCCAAAATCTCAACACTAACTTATCCACAAATTACACACATGTTATTCACAATTGAGCAATTTCAACACGCTAGACGGTGGATAACTTCGTAGGGTCAGAGTAAACATGATTTACTGACACTTTGAAAACACGTGCGCGCGAAGTTGGAAAAAGCTACGCACTAATCACAGGTTGGGGGTGAAATGGCTGATACATTAGGCGAACCTAAATCGGAAGCTGAATCAATTTGGTCTAATACGCTTACTGTCTTGCAGCATAATGCCCTTTTAACCGCTAGGGATAAGGGTTGGTTTGAAGGTGTAACGCCGGAAGCAATCTTTGGAACAACTATTGTTTTGTGTGTGTCAAATGCGGAAGCACAGCAGGCTTTGCAAAATGAGCTTAATTCACCACTTTTAACAGCTCTAAAAATTTGCACAGGCAAAGACATGTTCCCTGCTTTTAAAATTGTTCCTAACTCTAATGTTCAGAACAATTCTGTAGCAAATGGAGCATCTGAATCATCTCAGCAAAACAATCGTGCAGCTAATTTAAATAATAATATTTCAACTGCAGCTGTTCCTCCTGTTGTTACTGTTCCAAGCCAAGATTCTGAAAATTTGTTATCAAAATCTTCTAACCTTACTTCGCCTGAATTTGTTAATGAAATAGTTAATAATAAAAAAATTTCAGCAAATTCTACTTTGCAACCAGATTTTGATAATGCTACTGGATTATCAACTCTTAAACAAACACAAATTTCTTCGCCTTCAGCACAATCTGCACAACAAACTGTTTCTGTGCAGAGAGATGCGATTACGCATTTAAATACTTGCGCAACGTTTGACACATTCGTTCCGGGAGATTCAAATCGTTTTGCAAGAACGGTAGCACTTGCTGTTGCCGAAGGATCCGGACGTGATTTTAATCCTTTATGTATTTATGGCGGATCTGGCCTTGGTAAAACTCATTTGCTTAATGCAATTGGCAATTACGCTTTAGTAAAAGACACTTCACTTAAAGTTCGTTATGTTACTAGCGAGGAATTTACTAACGAATTTATTGAAGCTCTTCAAACACCTAATCAAAGTCAAGGTCAAATAGCTGAGTTTAATAGGCGTTATCGCGAAGTTGATGTTCTTCTTATTGACGACATCCAATTTTTGGGTGGAAAAGAAGCAACTCTTGAACAATTCTTCCATACTTTTAATTCCTTATACCAGGCAAATAAGCGAATAGTTATTGCTTCTGATGTTGCTCCAAAAAATCTTAAAGGCTTTGAAGCTCGTTTAATTTCCAGATTTGAATCTGGTCTTACCGTAGACATTAAGCCGCCAGATTTGGAAACGCGTATTGCAATTTTAAGAATGATGGCTTCAATGAATCACTGCAATGTTCCAAGCGACGTGCTTGATTTAATTGCAGAAAGATTTACTGAAAATATTCGAGAACTTGAAGGTGCTTTAACTCGTGTTACAGCTGTAGCATCCTTAAGTAATCAGCCTGTTAGTAAAGCTTTGGCAGAACAAGCTTTACAAGACTTTTTTGCAACAGATATTGAAGTAAGGCCAACTGACATTATTAGTCAGGTAGCTCAGTATTTCCACATGACTTTTGATGAACTTGTTGGTCGTCAGCGCACAAAGAATGTTGCTCTTGCGCGCCAAATTGCTATGTATCTTGCTCGAGAGATGACAAGTATGAGCTTAGTTGATATTGGCGAAGTTTTTGGCGGTAGAGATCATACAACTGTAATGCACGCTTATACTCGTGTAAGTGGAGAGATGCAGGAAAAGCAGGAAATTTACAATTATGTTATGGAATTAACGGTTAGATTAAAGCAAAATCCTGCAGATCATAGAAAGTAAAAACAACTTTTCCACTGTTTTATGAAGATTTGTTTATAAATTTTTTTAAAGTTATCCACATACTTAATAACAAATGTGGGTAAAAGCTGAGTATAACTCGTGGAAAACGCCGTTTTTAAATGTTAATAAGTAGTGTATAAGAGCTTTAAAAATGTTAATACATTAAAAAATAGCTTTTATTGTGGATAACTCGACAACTTGTACACATTATTATTAGACACTTATTAACAGCTTTAAAATGTTAATAACCTATAAATTGCGCGCCTAAATAAGAGTTTTCCACATATACACAGCTTTTATTATGACTACTATTTTATTTACTTATTTATTAATAAAATTTATAAATCTTTGCACTCTTATAAATTTTAAAGACTACAGATATGTGCACTAATACTGTAGAATGATTGCAGACTTTAAACGAAAAGAGGAAGCATGAAAGTAGAAGTCAACTCTGCATCATTTGCTGATGCTGTAGCTTGGACTACACGCGTTATAGATTCTAGGCCTGCAAACCCTATTCTTGCAGGTCTAAAAATTGAAGCAACAAATGGAACACTGCAACTTTCTGCCTTCAACTATCAAATTTCTAGCCTAAACCATATTGAAGCTGGCATTGATGAAGAAGGTAGTGTACTTGTACTAGGCAAATTAATGGCCGATATTACAAAGTCCCTTCCTGCAGAAAATACTTATTTAAGTTCAGAAAACAATTTATTAACTATTACTTCTGGAAAATCAACATTTACTCTTCAACTTATGCCTTTAGGAGAATATCCTGATTTACCTGCTCTTCCTAATAAGTTGGGTCAAGTTGATGCCCCAACATTTATTCAAGCAGTTAATCAGGCTTCTGTTTCTATTTCTAGAGAAGAAAATAGACCAGTTTTAACAGGCATCCGAATGCAGTTTGAAGATGACACTGTTACTATGACTTCAACTGATAGATTCCGTTTGTCTCGTTCTACTTTTAAGTGGACTCCAGAAAATGAAAATACTAATTCTGTAACTCTTGTTCGTGGTACTTTATTACGAGATATTGCTCGTTCTTTTGACGATCATCAGAACGTTATTATTGATTTTGACGAAAAAGATCCAACATTACTAGGTTTTGAAAATTCTGGTAGAAATAGTACTTCACAACTTATCGATGGCGAATTTCCTTCTGTAGATAGGCTTTTTGTTGATGACTATCCAATTCACGCTGTTATTAATAGACAAGATTTAATTAATTCTATTAAAAGAGTTTCTTTGGTAGCAGAAAAGAATGCTCCTATTAGAATGACTTTTGCAAATCAAGAATTAACTTTAAGTGCTGGTGCTGCTGACGAATCTCAAGCAAAAGAAGTTCTTGACATTGACATGGATGGTGAAGAAATTACTGTTGCTTTTAATCCTTTATATTTGATTGAAGGTTTAAGTGCAATTACTGAACCATTCGTTCATATGAAAATGGCAACTGCAGTAAAACCTGTTGAATTTAATGGTCAACAAGAATCAGACGGTGACGAATCTATGAATTACCGTTATTTGCTTGTTCCTATGCGTTTTAATAATTAGTTTTTAATATTAGTTGTGATATTACATTTTGTTGCAGCATCTTTTTACTGTAGAATGTAATATCACAATTTTTTATGTTTTATTTTTAAAAGAAAGGGTAATAAAGAAATGTATATTTCGAGAATTGCCCTTGATACTTTTCGTTCTTGGAATCATATAATTTTTGATTGCGAACCAGGAATTAATATTATTTACGGCAACAATGGTCTTGGCAAAACAAATATTGTTGAATCTCTCGAATTTGTTGGTACTGGAATAAGTCATCGTACTTCTTCAACATTGCCTCTTATAAGAAAAGGATATGAAAAATCCACTATAAGACTAAATACGCGTAAAAATGATGAAGAAACAACTTATGAAGTTAATATTTTTTTAAAAGGAACAAATAGGGCTCGTATTAATAACGGAAAATCCCTTTATATGAGAGATATTTTAGGCCATTTACCAGTAGTTTCTTTTACGCCTAGTGATCAATTACTTATTTCTGGAGATCCAACTGTTAGACGTACTTTTATAGATCAAGCAGGATTATTACTATTACCAAACTATTCTCAAATTTTGCAAAATTTTAAGCATATTTCTAAACAGCGCGCTGCATTATTAAAAAGTATTAGAGAATTTTCAAATAATAATCAACCAATTTCATTATCTGGTTTAGAAATTTGGACTGGTAAATTTATTGAATCTGGAATTATGCTTACACAAGCTAGACAAAAAGTAGTAAATATTCTTAATAAATATTTTAATAAAATTATTAAATATCTTACTAATAG